>PBRM01000166.1 GCA_002725915.1 Gemmatimonadota bacterium | reverse complement strand
CCTGGAGGACGACGACGAGGATCTGGTCGAACTCGCCTGGCGAAGTTCCCACCGCCGGGGGAGGGAGCAGCCTCCCCGCTCCGGTGAGTCGGTAGACGCCGGCGTCGTCGACGAGCGGGTAGAGAACCTGCCCGCCGAGTCCCACCAGCATGACACCGAAGAAGAAACAGGTCGTCAGGACGGTGGCGAACACCAGTGCGGATCGGCGGAGAACGGCGTCCGAGCTAGCGGCGAAGAAGCGCATCCACTGAGCCGGCTGCACCATGGAACCCAGAGACGCGAAAACCGAGGCGGTGAAGAGAAGCTCGGGCGTCCAGTGGCCACTGGTGCCGGGGGCGGACAGAGACTTTGGCGGCAACCGGGTCAGGGCCTCCAGGAAGGGCCCCACGCCGCCGGCAATGGCGACGACCGCCACTCCAGCAAGCAGCATGCCCCCCACCAGCAGGGAGCCCTGGACGACGTCGGTCCAGGCTACGCTCCGCATCCCACCGATGGCGATATAGACCACGGTTATGAGGGCCAGCGCGGCGCCGCCGCCCTCGAAGGCGTGCGGGGTGTCGGCGAACATCCGCTGTGAGAGGATGCCGCCAGCCTGTATCTGTATGACCACGTAGGGGACGGCGTAGAGCACGCCGATGAGAGCCACGAGAAGGCGCAGGGCCAGGGGACTGCCGTAGTGGTCGGCGATCATCTCGCAGGGGGTGACGTAACCGCGCTCTCTGCCCAGACGACGGATGCGGGACCCGAGTACGTAGACCGAGGCGCCCGCCAGCGGTACGTTGAGGCTGAAGAGGGCGAAGACGATGCCGTCCCGGTAGACCATGCCAGGTGCGCCCAGGAGGGCGAAGGAGCTGAAAAAGGTGGCCATGATGGTGAGGGAGGAGACGCACCATCCCTGACCGCGACCGGCCAGGTAGTAATCCTCCTCGGTGGCGGAGCTCTTGAGATAGCCGACGATGCCGAAGAAGAGCAACAGCAGCAGGTACAGGCAGAGAATGGCGTGCGGGGCGTAGCCCAGGTCCCCGGGCGAAACCGACTCAATCACGGTCGGCCTCGATGGGGTGGTCGGCAAGGTTTGCGGAATCCAGCGGGACTCCGTTCTTGGAGGGACGCCAGACCTTGAAGTAGGCGACGACGATGACGGCCAGCTGAGCGGCGTACCACAACAGACCCCAGACGTAGAGCTTGGGCAGCCCCCATAGCGTAAAGGCCGTCGCGGCATCGCCGGGATCCGGATTGACGAGGCGCAATCCAGGCCCCGACCCCATGACCATGGCCAGGAGAAATAGACAGGTGAGCAGGGCGCCGAGCTTTCGTCGTCGGCGGACGGCGTCAGGCACAGCGGTCATGGCTGGGTCTCGGCCCATAGAGAGAGCAGGGAAGCCACGTTCGCCATGGCGATGTTGAGATTGGCGCGAAAATCGGCTGGGGCGCGGTCGTCGGCCCTGTCGGTTATCCCGCGGATCTCCACGAAGGGCACGCCGCTGAAGGCGCTCGCCCTGGCGCCGCCGGCTCCCTCCCAGGCCACGGCGATGGCCTGCAATCGGCGACGGAGCTCCCCTCTCCTCTCCGCGTCGACGATATCTTCATCGCCACTGGCGACGACACCGAAGTGCACCTCGAAAGAGCTGTCCTCGCGGCGCAGCGCCCGGAAGCTCTCCACGGCGTCGCCGGCGGCGACGAACCGCGGCAACGGTCGACGGTTGAAGCAGTTGCCGTAGTCGTGCTCGACCGTCGAAGTGGCAATGGCGACATCGCCGACAGCCAACCCTTCCGCCAGTGCTCCCGCGGCGCCGGCGCAGATGACCAGATCCCACCCCGGCGAGGCTTCCAGAAGGTGCTCGGTCTGTACCGCGAACTGTGCCTTTCCGACACCGCCGACTGCCGCGGCAATGCCCAGGTCCGGCAGCCGCACGCCGGGCAGCCGCCCCAGTTGCACTCGCTCGCTCTGGCATCCGAGCCTCACCCAAGTCTGGACGAGAGCGTCCATTTCTCGTCGCATGGGGCAGACGACGAGGGTGCTCACCAACGGAATCGGTCAACGGTGAGAGTCATGGGCGACGATTTCGCAGAAAAGGGACACACTCTTATCCATCCACATCAAGGTGACGGCCTGTTCCTGGTTCCAGGCGGCGTCAGGCAAAGTCGATCGGTTGAAAGAAAGAGGGCTGATGGAAGCTCGGATTTTCCGTGTGCACCGGCGCCCAGGAGCCCCAATGCGGGTGTGAGGTGCGGTCGCCGCATTTGTAAAAGTTCGCCATCCATCTAGTACCCGACGTGGGCGTGTCCGCGCCGAAGTAGGAGGCAAAGAGGCTGAAAGGCACGTGGTACTCCACCGTCCACGTCGTGGGCTCGGCTATTTCGGGCTCGACGATGTGCGGCAGGGAGTGAGCGATGGCGATGGTGAGGCCGTCGGCTGCACTCACGTTGACGGTGCCCTCGCCGGCTTCGCGCTCCACGGTCGAAGGACAGCGATACAGCAGCATGGTGCCGCCGCAGTTGACTTCGAAGTTGAAATAGGCCTCTGAGTCCGGGAGCGGCGCCACGAAGAATTCGACGCAGCTGTCGAGGCAGACGCTGTCCTGGAATTTTTCGGCCACGGCGCGCACGTAGCGGTCCTCCACGCGGAAGATAACGGCCAGAAAGCGGTCGTCGTAGAGCACGCGCGCCCTCACCCGCGGGCGATGGCCGGAATCGGGCCACGGGAAGTGGGTGACCTCCAGGGCTTCGACTCCACGCCACTCGACTCGATCCCAATTGGCGTCTGGCGAGCCCAGAGACGCCGAAGCGCGCTTAACGGTGTACTGCATACCAGCACCTTTCCTGCGAAGAGAAGACGGGTTCAAGAGGCCAATATAGCGAAGTCTGGACCGCTGTACACAGGGAGGCGTTGACAGATCTGCCGACATTCGCTTAAATCGGACCATCTCATCGACAGATCGGATTATAGAAATACGAACGAGGCGACCCCATGATACTGTCCCGGGCATGTAACTACGGGCTTCAGGCCGTTCTCCACCTGGCCCGACATGACGGCCGGCCGCTGTTGTGCAAGGAGATTTCCCAGGCCCTGAACATTCCCCAGCACTTTCTGGCGAAGATCCTGCAGGATCTGTCCAGACGGAGTCTGCTGCAGTCGTTCAAGGGACGCGGCGGGGGCTTCAAGCTGGCGCGCTCGGCGGACAAGATCAAACTGCTGGACGTGGTGGAGACCATCGAGGGTGCGGAGTTCGACGCCGGGTGCGTACTGGGACTGCGCGAGTGCTCGGATGAGGAGGCCTGCCCTGTTCACCACCAGTGGAAGCAAATCAGGGCTCAGATCCTCAACATGCTGTCCGAAAAGAGCGTCAAGGGACTTCTGGAGGACACGGCCTCCCAGTGTCTTCTGGCTCTGGCCGAGGTGAAGAACTAACTGATAGATGACCCGTAACCCGCCCGCAGCTGGATTGTAGGCGCCAACCAGGCTTCGGTACGCCATTCGCACAATGAGGAGTGAGGTGAAGCGATGAAGATCACGGAGATCAAGACGGCACGCGTAAGCCTGCAAGCGGGGGCGAGTCGATACAACTACTGCTATGTGCGGGTCTACACCGATGAAGGCGTGTACGGGACCGGGGAGGCGAGTCACGTGGACGGGGGATGGCGCGGCTCGACCCAGAGCATGGCCCGGATCATTATCGGCATGGATCCCCGCGACGTCGATGCCTGCTTCGAGAAGATCCGCCGCAGCTACATCTTCAGGGGCGGCTTCTCAGGCCTGGGCATATCCGCCCTCAGTGGCATCGAGGTGGCGCTGTGGGACCTGGCCGGAAAGGCTCAAGGGGTACCCGTCTGCCGTCTGCTGGGGGGGAAGTTCCGCGACCGCGTGCGGCTCTACGTCGACAGCGCCCGCGCCAACTGCGGCGAGCGCGCCCAGGAGCTGCGCGCCAACGGCTTCGACGCGGTCAAATTCGATCTAGACGACGCCGCCAATCCCCACAAGATCGACGCTTGGAACTGGTCGGTAAAACCCGACGAGCTCAAGCTGATCGTCGACCAGGCCTTCGAAATCCGCGACGCCGTCGGTTCCTCCATGGACCTGGCCATCGATCTCCACGGCAGATACGACGCCACAGCCGGCATGAAGATCGCCCACGCCCTGGAGCCGCTGAACCTGATGTGGCTGGAAGAGCCGGTTCCGCCTGAGAACATCGACGCCATTGCCAAGATCACCCAGTCGACGACGACGCCGATCTGCGCCGGCGAGAACCTCTACCTGCGCTACGGCTTCCGCGAACTGCTCGAGAAGCAGGCGGTCGACATCATCATGCCGGACATCTCCAAGTGCGGCGGTCTGTCCGAGTCGCGGAAGATGGCCAACATGGCCGAGATCTACTACATCCCCTTCGCCCCGCACAACAACTCCAGCGCGCTGAGCACGGTCGCCGACGCCCACGTCTGCGCCAGCGTGCCCAATTTTCTCGCCCTCGAATTTCATCGCTACGGCGATCCCATCTGGAACGACGTCATCATCAGCGACGAGCCGGCCATCCAGGACGGACACGTGATGGTTCCGGACAAACCCGGAATCGGCGTGGAGCTCAACGACGAGTATCTGGAGAAGAACAACCAGGAAGAGGGGGAGCTCTGGCAGTAAAGGCGGGGAGTGGTCAATACTCCTCGACGTCGGCCTTCGATCGGGTGCAGGGCGCGCCGGCAGTCGTAGCCGCCATCAGCTGCCGCGACATGACCAGCTGTCGTTGACCTTTCGGCACAATCGAGGGCGCCCAGGCAGGGCGGGCTCTCTGTACCGCGCAAGCCGAGCCGCCCCGCTCGATGCTGCAGACGGCGGCAATCCACGGGACGTTATGGCCATGGCCTGAGCCTGGTCCAGCCTGCGCCTCTTGCTTCGGCAGCACGTCCCCTTGCTCACCCTGCAAATCAACCTTGCGCGATTTGTCCGGCGCCTGCCACACAGGATACGTTTTTTGGTCTACCACCATTCGATGCTCCGCTATCGTGTTTCTCCTTCAGACTAGCAACGATCCGGCATTGACATGCAGTGTCGCACCGTTCACGTAGGTGGACCGATCCGAAACGAGAAAAAGAACTGCATCTGCCAATTCCCTGGGAGTACCCTGACGCCCTAAGGACGACGCCTCGGCAAACCGCCGTTTAGCGTCTACGCCAAAGCTATCGGTTATGGGCGTGTCAATACTCCCCGGCGCAATCGCGTTGGCCAGGATCCCTTCCACAGCGAATTCTTTGGCTAACACCTTCATCAGCGCGATCATCCCCGCCTTGCTGGCGCCATAGGCCACATGCCCGGTCACGCTCCCCATAAACGCCCCCGCTGAGGAGATGAATACCAATCGTCCGAATTTGTTATGGCGCATATGCGGCAACACGGCCTTCGAACACAGATACGCCCCAGTCAGGTTGATTTCCAGAATGCGATTCCAGCTCTCGAGCGTCGTGTCATCCCAGGGCACCATGGGGCAAATGCCGGCGTTAATGACCAGGATATCCACACGGGAAAAACGGGCAACCGTTTTTTCGACCATGGCGTTGACCTGATCTTCATCGGCAACATTCGTCTCTACCACCAGCCCTTGCGCTGGCGTCTCGGCTTCAAGCCGCTCCCTGGTCTCGTTGGCACCGGCCAGATCGATATCCGCTATCACAATACCAGCGGCGCCCGCTTCCCCCAAGACCTGGGCCACAGCGCGGCCGATCCCCGAAGCAGCACCCGTGACAATGGCCACTTTTCCGGATATGTCCATATCGACGTCCTTTTAGTCTTTCCGGTGAAATGGTTTTGTGGCCCGACCGACTCGTGAAGCCGGAGGAGATGGTCTACCCGGCGCCGGCGCACACGGTCGGGGCGTCAAGTGGTGAGATAATCCGTCACTGGAGATGCTCGCCGTCTAACCCGGCCTCCGCGGACGCGAACTTTTATCAAAGCATCACATGCTACCACGCGGAACCCGGAGCGCATTCACCGGAGACGCCACGTCGGCTGCCGAGTTGATCATCGCCGCAGCCAAGATCACCGAAGCAACCCGAAGTTCACACCCGCAATTGAAGACGCTGAATTTCCGGAACTCGTCGGACGTATAGTCCTTATTAAGGGTTGTGACGTATATGGTCAAGGCTTTGAGGCTGGTGAGTGGGGTTGCGGTGTTTGATGGTCCGGAGCGGCCCCGAGAATGCCGCGAACAGGAGGGGGGATGGTGAATCGGGTCCCTGCAGGTGCTTCTGCGGACACGAAGATGCGTGTTGATTGCACACCGCACACGCGTTGATCAGGTCCTCCAGCCCGCCCACACCGCCCGGCAGACCCGTTCGCTGCCTTTTCTTTCCGGCCAATATGGCACTATAGGCGAAAAACGTGAGTTTTCGAGCAGGATCTAACTAACTGAGTAGTCGCAGTTACACCGGTTGAAATCTCCTGAGCTTTGCCTGGAGCTCGGGTTTTTCGAGAACTTCCTTGTTGACCACGTTCTCGGGAATCTCGCCGCGCCCGATTTGCGCTGCCTGCCGGAGTTTGCCGCGCCAGGCCCTCATGTAGTATTCGTCGGTGTGGCACAGCGAGTGCGGCGTGACCACCACGTTGTCCATCTCGAGGAGGGGATTGTCCGGATTGACGGGCTCCTGTTCAAACACATCCAGTCCGGCGCCGCGGATGCGCCCGCTATGCAGGGCGCGGATCAGCGCTTCCTCGTCGACGACGGAGCCCCGCGAAGTGCTGATCAGGTAGGCCGTCTGCTTCATCTTATTCAACTCCCGCTCCCCGACGAGGTGACGGGTCCGCTCGTTGAGCGGGACGCTGATGCTGACGAAGTCGGACTCGGCGAGCAGGGTGTCCATATCGACCAGCTCCACGTCCACGTCGGCGACGTCCTCCTGGGTCAGATGCGGATCGCAGCCCAAATGCCGCATGCCGAACGGCTTGGCCAGCAGGAACATCTCGTGCCCGATATTGCCGACGCCGATGGAGCCGAGGGTCTTGCCGGTCAGCCCTTCGCCGCGGTATTGGCGCTGGTCGGTCCAGCGCTCCTGGCGGGTGATCCGGTCCTTGTTGATCAAGCGCATCGCCAGGGCCAGGATAAAGGTGATGATAGTGCACGCCATCGGCCGACGCACGGCATCGGGGGCGAAGCAGAGCATCACATTGGCCTTGGTCAACGCCTCGACGTCGATGTGGTTGTAGCCGACGCCGGTGAAGAGCACCGCGACGAGCTGGTCGTTGCCCAAGAGTGAGCGCTCGGTCCAGCGGGACGCCGCGGAAATGACCATATGGCACCCGTGCACCTGTTCGGGGGCGATTTCCGCGTGCTGTTCTGTAAATACCCGGTACTCAACCCCGGGCATTTCAGCGAATAAACCCAGCCCGGGTTCGGGGATGTCGAGGTTGCCCTCCGCGTCGAATAATTCTCGGGCGATCCCAACGGTGGCTTTGGTTTTCATGGGCTTCCCCTTTTCAGACATTGACTAACGGTAGATGGATAAAGCCTGCGTCGCGCCGTCGCGGAGCAGGTCGTATTCGCTCTTTCTGAAGTGGCCAACCAGTTGGATGCCGGTTGCGAGCTGGCGTCGGTACTCATCGCGGTCGCACGGGTAAATCGCCGGCTCTGTCGCGATCCCCTTGGCCAGGGCGATCTCGATTACGCGCTCCATCGCCCGCACCACTTCCGGGTGTTCCCAATCGCCGTGGAAACCCATGGTCGCCGCCAGGTCGCCGGGCCCGAAGACGACGGCGTCGACCCATTCGTTGGACAAGAGCGCCTCGGCGTTCTCGACGCCACGCCAGGACTCGATCTTGAGGATCAGCATGGTGGCCTCGTTGGCCTCGCGGCAATAGCGGGCCGCGTCGACGGGCGCGTAATCGATATTGGCGCCCATGGCCAGGCCCCGCTCTCCGGCCGGCGCGTATTTCATCCAGCGCGCCAGCTCTGCGACTTGCTCAGGTTCTTCGGCATGTGAAAGACAGATCCCCAGCGCGCCTGCGTCCAGCATCCGCGAGACGAATGGGCGGTCGGGGACCAGGACGGTTACGGCGGGGGAGAGGCCGTTGTCCCGGGCCATGACCAGGAAGTTGGTCAGGGTTTCGTCGTTGTGGACGACGTGTTCGTTTTCGATCAGCATCATATTGTAGCCGGATTGCGCCACGATCTTGACGAGCGAGGGACGCAGCGATTCAAAGACGTTGAAGTCGAAGATG
>PBRM01000165.1 GCA_002725915.1 Gemmatimonadota bacterium | reverse complement strand
TGCATGAGTACTGTCAGCCGATGCCGGGCCTCATCGAGGTGGATCGTCAGTTTCCGCTCATCTGCATTGCATGGAGCCGGTGAGTCTGAATCCCGACCATCTCGTACGTCCTTTGCCGTGGGGGCTCGGGCATGATCTGCCGACATGTCATTCTCCGCTCAGGGTGATCACCGGATAGCACTCGGGGATGTGAAGAGCTCTGCTGCCGTGATGCGCCCACGTCCACAGGGCGGTGGCGCTGCTGCCCGGACCTTCAACCACCTCCGTGCGCCCGAGCTCGATTCTCAGTTCCGTACCGCGGCGGGGCGGGAGGATCTCCTTGTCATCCAGCAGCTTCATTCCCGACCATGGCAGAGCGATCTCTGCCGTCCACCCCCGATCGACCAGGTGACGGTCGTTCAGGGCACCGTCGACGCGCACGGCGGCCTGCATCCCCGGGAAGGCCCACTTCTCGAACCCCCAGCGGGAGCCGCGGGCATGCACTTTGTTCTGAGTCTCGTCGATCACAAAGGGCTGTAGCCTGGCCAGATTGAACTCGGGGACGTCGTAGTGGCCGCCGCGCGGGTAGGCATCCTTCCACACCAGCGTCAGAGGTTCGGTCTTGCCCGAGGGACTGACGCCAAGCTCGTACACGGCTCCGGGAAAGGCGAGGCAGACGATGACGGCGTTCTCCTGCCAGCTCATCATGGAGCGCTCGGTGTCCAGCGTCCTGACGTCGGGGTCGCTGACCCAGAAGCCGATGTAGAGGCCGTCGTCGTCCCACTGCAGGGCGGCGCGGGTATCGAGGTGAGCGCGGGCGCCGGCGTCGAGGTCGGCGAAGACGGGCGTCCGTTCCACGTGCCGCCAGAACGGTTTGTCGAGATCCCCGTCGAGGCTGGCATGAGTCGGTGCGCGCCGGCAGGTGTAGCGCGGGACCTCCGCATAGGGGCAGTTGGTTGCGCTCATTGCACGCCGACCTCCGTCTCTGAGAGGTGAATGTAGGTGAAGCGGTCGGGGATGTGGGAATCGTAGACGCCGTGGGTGTTGAAAGCCCATCCTGGGCACAGCCTGCCGCCTCTGGCGGTCGTGAACCATTGGAAGCGCGACAGATCCATGCGCCACACGTCGCCTTCGCGACCCGGCAGGGAGCGACCGTCGGCCAGCCATTTCAAGCTCTGCCAGGGGAAGGCCACCTCCACGGTCCATCCCTCGTCGACGTCACGGTCGTCGTTGATCGTACCGTTGAGGTGAACGGCGTGCTTCATCCCGGACATGTCCCAGTCCAGGAAGGCCCAGCGACGCCCCCGCGGATGGCCTTGGCTGAGCGTGCAGATACGCTGATTGCTCAGCAGGTCGAACTCGGGCGCATCGGCGTAGATAGACGCTTCGTAGCCGTCTTGCCAGATGTAGAAACGCTCCATGACGGTGCCCAGGGCGTTGAGCTCGAACTCGTAGTACGCGTCCTTGCCCGCGATGAAGATTTCGACGTCGTTCTCGCAGCAGATCATCGAGTCGCGCTCCGTGTAAGTGGCCTCGATGTTGGGCTCTTCGACCCAGAAGGCGACATACAGACAATCGTCGTCCCACACGATCGACGCACGCGTGTCGAACAAGCCGGGCCGAGCGTCGACGAGGTCTTCGAAACGCGGGGAGCGCGGCGCCAGCTGCCAGGTCTCCTCGTCCGGACGGCCATCGATGGTGATGGGGCCGACCGCGCGGTAGGCGGTGTAGTGCTTCAACCCCTCTTCGGTGTATCCCCAGTTGTCGCTCTCGTCAGGCATTTCGTATCCACCTCCCGCGCTAACATTCTCGTGTGAGTGCGCAATCCGGTCTCACCAGCTGCTCAGATCAACGGCAGGGAGCCGTCCGCCCGCTGGTACCCCTGGCCCCTGGAGGAGTTGTCACGTTGGCACCACCTCACTACCGGATCGACGGGTACCTGTGGCAGGTATGGGTACTGTCCTGAGGTGTGGGCATGGGACCCAGGCCATCGGCCTTTTCGAGGTACGAACTGCTGGCATGATCAGGATCGTGCCGTCTCTCAGTTGTGTCAACCGATTCACCCCAACCGGGGGACACGCCCTAGGTCTTCGATTCCACGCGGATGGACCTGGCCGTCGAGCCGTTCATCACTTTAAACGGTGTATATCCGTTTTCGGAGGAGAAGTTCGGTCATGCGATGGTGCCGGTCACAGACGGAGGCGCTGAGATGCTGACATCAGAGAAACTCATCACGCATGAGCTGTGGGTCGCATAGGTGCGCGTGTTGGACGTACCGAACCCCGTAGCCTATTCTACAGGACATGGCCGAACACCCGACCTTCACCCCCGACCAGAAAGACGGGGCCCTCGACTTCTTCGTCGACCAGAACTACGTCGTCGTCTCCGATGCCCTGCCGCCTGACAATATCGACGTGCTGCGCGCTTTCGTCGATCGTTCCGAGAGCGAGATTCCTCGTGAATGGGGTCCCGACCGATTCGGTTGCCGCTCGCACGCCCAGATCCTGGTGCATCACCCCGAGCTCGACGAGCACGTGCGCCCGGCTATCGCCTGGGGCCTGGTCGACGAGATCATGGGTCCAGACACGCGCTTCGCTCAGTTCGACTTCCGCGATCTCTGGGAGAAAGCGACCGAGGGTCAACACCTGCGCTGGCACAAAGACAGCCCGTACACTCGCCTCGGCGCGGACGATACCAGCATCCCCCGCCCCAAAGGCGATCCCAACACTAGGTATGATTGCGCCTACGTGTGCGCCATTCACTACCTGTTCGACGTCGGCGAAGATCAGCCTTGCTTCTGCCTCGTGCCCAACAGTCACCGATACGACAGCTTCGATGAAGCGCAGGCAGAGATGGGTGATGCCTTCCGCGTGATCCCGATTCGCGGTCAGGCGGGAACCGTCGTCCTCTACAACATCGCCATCCAACACACTCGCGTGCCCGGCAAGGGCCGCCGCCTAACGCAACACAACTACTTCAGTCGCGAGCAAAGCAACCCGCTCACCAACTGGGTGATGCTTCCCAAACGCCTGGCTGAGCACGCCGACGCCGAAGTGCGCACGTTCTACAGTCAAAGGACCGACGCCACCAGGGCTTTTGCCGAAGCCGGCTACTGCGACGAATATTACGAGGCCGAGGTGATGGCCAAGCCCACCTGATCACAACCGCGCACCTGTAGTGTGGACCCCCGAACTCGGCCGAAAGAGCATCGGATCATGCTGATCTACCAGGGAACCCCGGTTCGCCAGCAGTTTGACATCGTCGACGACAAGGTGTACCTGCGCGCTGCCAACATCTGCCCCTGCGCCACGAGCGTGGCCGCGGCGGTCGACGACTTCGTCAACGTCTGGAGACGGGAAGGCGACGCATGTTGGGGTCTCGTCGAGAGTGCCTTTGAAGAGGGCAAGGCTCTCTTCGCGAAGCTCATAGGGGCCGACTCCGGTGAGATCGCCACCATCGAGAATACCAGCATGGGCCTCAGCATCGCGGCCAGTCTCATCGCTCCCCCGCCGGGCAGCAACGTCGTGGTGGATGAGCTGACTCACCAGAGCAATGTCTACCCCTGGATGTTGCGTTCGCAGGTGGAGTTGCGCTATGCCCGATCAGATCGCGGCCGCGTGCCGTTGAGCGAGTTCGAAGGCCTAGTGGACGAAAACACCGCGGCCATCGACGTCTGTCACGTGACCATGGGGCACGGTTTTCGGCACGACCTGGCCACTCTCGCCGACCTGGCACACGCGCACCGAGCGTATCTCGTCGTCGACGCCGCACAGTCGGCTGGGGTCGTACCCATCGACGTCGGCGAAGCCAGCGTCGACTTCCTATCCTGCCCGACATTCAAGTGGCTTTGGGGTCCTCTGGGCGCTGGATTCCTCTACGTGCGCAAGGGTCTGCTCAAGCTTGGACCGCCCCCGCTGGTGGGTTGGATGAGCGCTCGCAGACCTGCCGGATTCGATATCCACAGCATGCATCTTCACGATGATGCACGGAGATTGCAGCGCGGCGTACACAATGGGGCAGGTTTGGTGGCAGCGCTTGCCGGTCTGCGAATCGTCGACGAGCTGGGAGCGGACACCATTTGGAATTACGTTCGAGGACTTTCCCGACAGCTCCTCGACGGCCTCGAGGAAGTGGGGCTCGAGGTCTTGACTCCAACCGGCGACGAGGAGAGGGGCGGCATCGTCGCCTTCAGCGTTCAGGACGCCGCAAAATTCAACCAGTCGCTGACCGATCTGGGAATCCTCGCAGGACAGTATCTCCCAGACCAGATCCGCATGGATGTGGCCCTCTTCCACGACGAGGAGGATATTCAGCGGACACTCCGGGCCGTCGAAGAGGTGGCCGCCCGGTTCAGGACCTCGTAAAACGACCTCTGCATCAAGGGATATGGGTCCAAAGGTATGGCATCGAAAAGTAAAGAGATCATCGGATACACCGATCGCATTAGCGCTGAACCGGGTGAACGGATCCCGTTCATGGTCAGTTGCGAGTCGCCGAGCTACCGGGCTGAGATCGTCCGCTTGATCCATGGCGACCCTCACCCGGACGGTCCTGGTCGGAAAGAGGAGTTGGTCGACACCTCTGTCAGCGGCAACTACCCTGGACGCGGGCAAGAGATCCATACAGGGTCCTACGTTGTTATTCCATCCCCCTCTCCGCAGCTGCGCGACCTCTCCAGCTTTACCCTGCAGGCCTGGATCTATCCCACCCTTCCCGACAGGGGCTGGCAAGGACTATTGACCAAGTGGGACACGTCACAGGAGATTGGGTACGGACTTTTCATCGGGTCGGAGGGGGATATCGTTGCCTGCCTGGGTCACGGCTCCGATTCCGTCCGAAAATTCAGCACGGGTGTCGAGCTCGAGCCTCACCGTTGGTATTTCGTCGCGGCTGCGTACGACGCCGAAGCTGGTCTCGTGCGCCTCTGCCAACAGGCAGTAGTGCCGTGGGCGAGCGACACCTCATTGGTCGTCGTCGAGGAACCAGCCGGCAAGATCGCCATAGGCAAGTCCAGCGCCCCGTTTCTCATGGGGGCTAGCTGGGATGGGTCCCGCACCATCAGCCACTACGACGGCAAGATCGACGGCCCCCTAGTCTACCCGCGAGCGCTGAGCCCAGAAGACATGGAGCTCCTCCAGCGCGGCAGGCGCGAGGAAATCTCGGAGCCCCCGGTCGCCACGTGGAGCTTCTCCCTGGAAATATCCTCGGCCAAGGTCGTAGACACTTCCCCGAACGGGCTTCACGGCGAGGCAGTCAATCTTCCCGCCCGGGCAGTCACCGGACACAACTGGCGCGGCGACGAAACCCACTGGATTCACGCCCCGAAGGAATACGGGGCCATACACTTCCACCATGACGATCTTGGGGATGCAGAGTGGGAGACCGACTTTGAACTGACGATTCCAGAAGACCTTCGCAGTGGGGTCTACGCCGCGCGGGTAACGTCGGACGCCGACGAGGATCGCATTCCGTTCTTCGTCAGACCCAAACGCGGCACGGCGACCGCCGACCTCGTTTTCCTCGCTCCAACCCTCACTTATCTCGCCTACGCCAATGAGGCGTCGCTCGCAGTGGCCGAAAAGCGCAACGCCGCACCACTGTTCATACCGAAGGTCCATCGGGAAATTGACGACTACATGGCCGACAATGACATGCGCAGTCTGTACGGCCGACATATCGACGGGACCGGTGTGTATTACGCCTCATGGCGACGTCCGCTGACGGTGCGACCGGACTATTACAACCGCTTTCGCGGCTACGCCCATGGCCTCAGCGCCGATCTACACCTCCTGGACTGGCTGGAGGAGAAGGGAATCGCCTACGACGTCGTCACAGACCACGATCTCCACGAGGAAGGCGCAGAGCTTTTGAGTCCTTACCGTGTAGTCATCACAGGAGGACACCCGGAATACTGGACAGGGCCGATGCTGGATGCTCTGGAACAGTATCAGACCGGCAGCGGCCGTGTCATGTACGTGGGCGGCAACGGATTCTTCTGCATCATCTCCGTAGATCCCGAGCGCTCCCATATCGCCGAACAACGTCGGGTGGAAACAAACGGGTTCATCTGGCAAGCCCCGGCCGGCGAGTACCATCACAGCACCACGGGCGAGCTCGGCGGGATGTGGCGATCCCGAGGCAGGTCATCACACAAGCTCGTCGGGGTCTCCTGCACGGCGGTGGGCAGCGACCAGGCCAAGCCCTACCTGCGTCAACCGGGTAGTTTCGACCCCCGGGTTGCCTTCATTTTCGAAGGCATAGGGGACGAGGAAATCGTCGGAGATTTCGGTTTGCAGCAGGGAGGAGCAGGAGGGGACGAGGTGGATCGGCTAGACGGCGCTCAAGGGAGTCCTCCCCATGCGCTGCTGCTGGCTACGGCCTCCGGCTTTTCCGACGTGTACCTATACTTCCCCGAAGATGTTTATTACGATCAGACATACCCCAGCGAGCCTGGACAAACGAGCAACGCCCATCCCCACGTGCGCGCCGACATGGTTTTCTACGAGCTACCCAATGGCGGCGCCGTGTTCTCGACGGGCTCGATCACCTGGTGCGGCGCGCTCTCCCACAACCACTACCAGAACAACGTCTCGCGCATAACAGAGAACGTCCTCCGCCGCTTCCTCGACCCGGCCCTGTTTCGCCGCCTGGAGAGCCCATGAATCCATTCCAGCAGGTAGACATCGGCCGTACGGGTGTGAAGGTCACCAGCCTGGGCCTAGGCGGAGGGCCGCTCAGCGGTATGACACTGGCTGAAGGAATTTACTCCGGTAGCAGCTTTGGCACGGCTCTCAATATCATTCGCAAGGCGTACGATCTCGGCATCCGTTACTTCGACACGGCCCCGCTCTACGGCTCCGGCCGCAGCGAGGTGCGCTACAGCCACGTGCTGAGTACCGTGCCGCGGCACAGCTTCACTCTATCGACGAAAGTCTCGCGCCGGCTCGTTCCCGAACATCCAGACGACCTCGAGCCCTACAGCGAAGATGGGATTCCCGCCTACACCTACGAGTTTGATTTTACTCGTGATGGCATTCAGCAGACGCTGGAGTCGAGCCTGGAGCGGCTGCGGCTGGCGGCCGTCGACATCCTCTACCTCCACGACAGCGACTTCAGCGGACAGCATTCGGATGATGAGTTCGCACAGGGACTGGAGACGCTCGTGCAGCTGCGAGAGCGGGGCGTCGTGAAGGCGATCGGGATGGGAATGAACCAGTGGGCGGTGACGGCCCGGATGGTGGAGCGCTTCGACCTCGATCTGATCCTGCTCGCGGGACGCTACACGTTGCTGGACCAGTCGGCGTTGCCGGAGTTCATGCCGCTGTGCGCCGAGCGCGGCGTCAAGCTGGCCATCGGAGGCCCCTACAACACCGGCATCCTGGCCAGGGACCTCGATCAGCCTGTGAGCTTCGAGTACCAGCCGGCTGCGCCCGAAATCGTCGCGAGAGCCAGGCGCTTCAAGGCGGTGTGCGATAATCATCAGGTGGAATTGAAGGCTGCAGCATTGCAGTTTGTACTGGCTCATCCCGTCGTCGCCACGGCTATCCCGGGGGCGGCGACGGAAACCGAGCTGGAGGAGAACGCGCGCGTTGTGCAGGAGGAGATTCCGGCTGCGCTGTGGGACGAGCTCAAGGCGCATCAGCTCCTGCCGGCTGATGCGCCGACTCCTGTCTGAAAACGATCCTCCGGGCCACCTTACGGGAGATGTGATTGATGTCGAAACCACTGCGGGGGTATTTCCCCATAATGGCCACCCCATACACGGCTGGGGGTGAGGTCGATCTGCCGAGTGTCGAGCGCCTTGTCAATTACCTGATCGAGAGCGGAGCCCACGGCATGTCGCCCAATGGCGGCGACTCCGAGGCACCCCATCTCAGCGTCGCCGAGCGCAACGCCATCATCGACGTAGTGGTGGAGACCAACGGCGGCCGCACCCCGGTGCTCGCTGGCACGTCCGCGGGCACCGTGGAGGAAACGCTGGAGCTCAACCGACACGCCCAGAGGGCCGGAGCTGACGCCGTTTTCGTGCATCCCGGCTGGGGACGCTCGGGGTTGTCCACCGAGGAGATCGTTGAATTCTACGACACGATCTGCCAGGAGATGGAGATTCCGGTCATGATTCACGGTACCGGCGACATGGACCTGGCCGTTGTTCAGAGGCTGCTCGAGCGTTTTCCGATCATCACCTACATAAAGGAAGAGACCTCACACGGCCCCAAGCTCAGACAGTACGTCGAGAAGCTGCGGCAGCGAGTCACCGTTTTCGCGCCGGGCTTGCATTACCCCGGCGAGCTCGGATGGGGTGCCTTGGGGGTGATGCCCAGCTGCGCCGCACCACGGGCCCACGCGCGCGTTTTCGATCTCTGGCAGGAGGGCCGGCATGACGAGGCGCGGGATGAGTGGAATCGCATGCTGCCACTGGTGTTCTGGCGCTGGCACACGGCCGCTGGCGAGGCCGGCAAGGTTTTTCTCAAACACATGGGTGTATTCGAGCACGCCTATTGCCGCCAGCAGGTCACCGTGCCCGGGAAGCACTCCGGTGCACAGATCAGCTTCGGCTCGCTCACGCTCGATGGAGCCGACCGTCAGGAAATGCTGGCTATCCTGGCAACGATGGGGGATCCACCCTACTGATGACGATAGCTGGAGGCGCGACTCTACCTCCAGCAGGGCGAGCCAGCGACGCGGTCGGCGCTCACGGGCGGCTTCACCGAGGAAGTACCACCCTGACTGCACTATTCACGCGCAATACCCTTCCGCCGCCTACAGCCTGAAGAAATCGTCGAGTTCCGCGACGACGTGCCGCCCGACGTTTACCTGCACTCTCCTGCCCCACCGCTCCTAGTCACTCGTCGTGCTCTCCGCCTTCGCGATGAGGGCCTCTGCGACCCCATTCTTCCCGCGGCCCCCCTTTGCCAGGCCTGTCGGCGTGGGAGCGACCAGGCTGTCGGCCCCGAGGGCGCATCTTCTTCGCCTTCTGTCGCTGATCCGGAGTGAGGAGCTCACGGATGTCCAGGCGCTGGTCCACCTGGGTGATACGCATACCGCCCTGGAGCTTGGCGATCTTCTTGAGCTGGGCGTGGATCCCTTTGCGATCCGGCTCATCCGCCTCCATCAGCGCCTGCAGGTCGAGGTGGGCAAGGCGGACGTCCGCCTGCTGCTGGATGTGTTTACGGGCGGCTTCCCGACGGACCGACTTGATCTGCTTCCGCTGCTCTTCGCTCAGGTCGAGGTGTTCGCCAAAGGTGCCGTGGCGCGGTCCAGGAAGGTCCTTGCCGCGATGGAACTCGGGTCGTTGCTGGGCATGTCCGGGGGCGACCAGCCACAGGAGCGGGATTGCGATAATAAGGGGGATGAGATACGGGATCTTCTTCATGGGGCACATTCTCCTTGGATGATGGGACAGAGGCGCTGTCGCGCAAGCCCCCACGGGCCGGCCTCCGGGCGACGGCGTTCTTAAGCGGATTCCGCGTGGTAGTGATAGTGGGACAGTGGAGAGCGGCTTCTTGTTTAATGGACCCTGCCGAACTGCTTCTGGCGGCGGGGCGGACATCAACGCCACGGACGATTGGCAGGGCCGCCCTGGTGCATGCGACACGCTGTCGTGAGGTGGCCGTGACACCGACCACCAGCACTGGTATACCATAAAGCCCTGTCGCTGACCCGAGCGGCGAAGGGCCCCAGGTCTTGGGAAAGCGATCGCGCGTGGCCTCGCAGGGGTACAGCGGCAAAAACTAAGGTCGAAATGGTGATCCGGGTCAAGCTGATGCTCCGCCGGGGCGACGTGAATGTACGAGACCCTCCACGGCTCGACAGGACGGCCTTTCGCCCGACGGCGCGGCCAGCGCGGGACCAATGAGATTGAACGACCAATCCTCACCGATAAAGAGTGGACCGCTGAAGGTCCGAAACCGGGCCTCGTCCGGTAGAGCTCATGGGAGAGGGGGCGAGGCGGGGCGCTGGTGGCCACCGGTTCGCCCAAGTTCACTTGACCCACCACCGCTATTGACGTTTTATCGAAGCATCCGCTTACGGCGTAGCCTGCGCCCGGCCTGAGGTTCGTCCTGGAGGTAAAGGTGGCGCCCGAGTTCGCTTTCTCCACCGCTGAGCTCGCGCCGGGCGGCGACGTCGCCTGGTTGGACCTCGCCCGGGCGATGAAGGCGCGCAAGGCCGAACCCCAGAACGCTCGTACATCCATCCCGGGCACATCCTAACCGAGGAGCCACCGAATGCGCTTGCCGCACCTCTTTTCTCCCATCCAGGTCGGGCCGTTGCAGCTAAAGAATCGCGTCGTCCTGGCGCCAACCGACGTCGGCTTGACCGGTCCGGAGGGGGAGGCAACCGATCGCTACACAGACTTCCTCCGCGAAAGAGCAAAGGGCGAATGTGGCCTGCTGATCAGCGCGTTTTCCTCGGTGTGGCAGCAGCAGCGGGTGCTCACCACGTCTGTCTGGCACGACAGATTCCTCCCCGGACTCGCGAGCATGGCGGAAGCGGTCCACGAAGCCGGCGCCAAGTTCATAATGCAGATCGCCGACATGGGGGGGAAGAACGTGATAGAGCCGTATGCGCCTTCGGCCATCGAGAGCGAGCTCTACGCCCAAGTTCCCCGCGAGATGACCGTGGACGATATCCACCGGATGGTAGAGGCCTTTGCACTGGGCGCGGGACGGGCTAAGAAGGCGGGCTACGACGGCGTCGAATACCACTGCGCCCACTCCTATCTCGGCGGACAGTTCATCTCTCCTCATACCAACGTGCGAGACGATGACTACGGCGGGGATTTCGAGCGGCGCATGCGGTTCGCCGATGAATGCATCGCCGCTATCAGGGATGTCTGCGGTGACGACTTCCCTATCGGCTTCAAGTTCAGCGCCCACGAGCATCTCCACGGAGGCGTCAACGATGGGTATGACGAAGGGGAGGGGGACGACCTGCACCTGCGCATCGCGCGGCACATGGAGGATCTCGGCGTGGTCTATCTGCACGTGGCGACCACCTCTTCGACCCTGATGAGGGTCAAGGGATTCGTCGAGTGCACCCACCCGTCGGTGCCGCCGATGTACATCGAGCCCAACACGCTGGTCGGTCTGGCGGAGGAAGTCAAAGCCAACGGCGCGAGCGTGCCGGTCATAGCCACTGGTGGAATCACCGATCCGCTGCAGGCGGAGGAGATCATCGCGCAGGGCCGAGCTGACATGGTGGCACTGTCACGTTCGCTCATAGCCGATCCCCACTGGGCGAGGAAGGCGCGCGAGGGAGCGAATGTCGTTCCCTGTATCCGCTGCAACTTCTGCCACACCTTCGTGGTAATGGAGCGGGGCGGGGTGCAGTGTACGACCAATCCCCTCGTCGGCCGGGAAAAACTCTCCTTCGCGAAAACCGCCAATCCCAGGAAGGTTGCCGTCATCGGAGCCGGGCCGGGAGGACTGGAGGCGGGGTTGCGGGCAAAGGAGATGGGGCACGATGTCGTCGTATACGAGAAACGCGACGTCATCGGCGGCGAGATGATCTCCGGATCGATACCGAGTTTCAAATGGGATGTCAAACGGCTGGCCGAGTACTACGAACGCGAGGTCGGGATGGCCGATCTGGACGTGCGCCTGAACACTCCGGTCACCGTCGATCTGCTGAGGCAGACCGAGCCGGACGTGGTAATCCTGGCGACCGGGGGAGAAGCGCTCAAACCTGATGTGCCCGGCGTGGACGGCGCTTCTGTCGTGAGCGCGATCGACGCGCTGGTGCGCTGGGAGGAGGTGGACATTGGCGGGCAGGTCGCGGTCCTGGGCGCCGGTCTCGTCGGCTACGAAGTGGCGTGGTACGCCGCTCAGCAGGGGCGGTCTGTGGTCATGATCTCGCGGCGGGCCTCAGAGAAGGTGTCGCAACTGAAGGAGCACGGCACCAACCTGGCCCTGCTCATCAAGGGGGTCCGGGATGCGGGCGTTGAGGTGATGGCGGGCGTCGAGCTGAAGCAGATCGAGGAGGACGGGGTGGTGCTGGCCGCCAACGGCGGCGGCGAGGAGTTTCGCGCCGCGGACAATCTGATCGTCAGCCGCGGCTACGCCCCCCGCAAGGAGCTGAAAGCGGGAATCGCCGCGGCCGGCCTGGCGTGTGAGGTGTACGAGGTGGGAGACTGCATGGAGGTGCGGAACTACTTCTATGCCATCAACGAAGCTGCGCACACAGTAAGAGAAAAGCTCGCGTGAGCGGCCGCCCACTGCGCTGCAGCTTTCTCCTGACAGCTGTAGGCCTCGCCGCGCAGATGCTTGCCTGTGGCGATCCATGTGCGAGTCCCGAGAGTGAGGCGATACTGGCCGCAGCCGCGGCCGAGGCGGGGGCGGTGCGCACCGAGTCGGGCCTCGTATTCCTCGACTTGACCCCCGGGTCGGGTCCAAAGCCGGAGCCGGGCAACAGGGTCAGCGTGCACTACGAGGGGCGTCTGCCGGATGGCACGATCTTCGATAGCACCAATCGGCAGGGGTTGCCACGCACTTTCGGTCTAGATCAAATGATCCCCGGGTGGACGGAAGGGCTGCTGATGATGCACGGCGGCGGTAAGGCAAAGCTCACCATTCCCGCCAAGCTCGCCTACGGCAGGAAGGGGAAGAAGCGAAAGATCCCGCGCTGCGCGACCCTGATTTTCGAGATCGAGCTTCAGGGGATCTACGACTGAGAACGCCGTCCTAGCCGCGGGGCGCCGCCGCTGGTCACTCCGGACGCTCCTCAGCTGTTCATCACCACGGTCACGCAACTCTCCGGCCCACACCGTCCCATAGAGTTGCGCGCTCTGGCGCGCAGCCGGTTCAGCCCTTCGTGCAGGCGCCACTCCAGGGCGGGCCCGGGAATCGACTGCCACTCTCCGTCGTCAAGCTGAACTGCAAAGTTTTCGAAGCACGGGGTCTCGGTGTCGATCTCGACGCGGAGGGTAAGCGGATCTTCGGTCTCGCTGATGAAGAGCTCGGCCTGATTCAGCGGGGGGTTGAAATCCTGTCGGCGGCTGGTGTGGTGCTGATACTCACGCTTGCGGGGAAACATGTCGGCGTAGTGGCAGTAGAATATATCGCTGCCCCAGTTGCTGGTCAGTCGCCACGGAACAGGGTGGGGCCGGCTGGCGAAATCCATGCGCAGGGGGGTCTGCAGGTGGCCCTTGAGGATCAGGTGGGACGGCCCGACCGCGGGGTCGTCGATCGGGTGGGTGTTGTCTCCCTGCCGATAGGAGACGCGGGCGCGGGCCGCCGTCGATTCGTCGGGCATCTGCCACTGCATGGGAAAGTCCCAGGTGGCGGGCGCGGGCATGATCTCGGCCAGGCGCTCGTTGGCCTCTACCAAGTTCATGGGTACGCCGGTGTCCGGATCGTAGAGGTAGTAGTCGAGCGTGGCGTCCATGAAGACCCACTTATCGAAGTCGTTGGACCAGATTTCGGCGACCTCGTGTCCGTAGGTGTGCTTGGTGGAGATGTTGACCCATCGGGAGGGGTAACCCATGGACAGGCATGCGGCTATGAGGGTGAGGTTGCAGAACAGGCAGTGGCCCTGGCGGCGGGGCACGTCGTACGGGCCCAGCAGGAGCGGGTGGCCGTCCTCTCCCGCTTTCAGCTGTGGCAGATCGTCGTAGCTCCAGCTGTAAGGGTTCAGGCGGTCGATGGGCACGCGGTAGGCCCAGTTCATCAGGCGGAGCTGGGCCTCGAACTCGGTGGCCGCCCCGTCGACGAGGGCGTCCAGCTCGAAGCGCCGGCGCATCGGGGCCAGGCGGGAGAAGTCCTCGTGGACATATTCGACCGACGGGCGGACAACGCGGCCGTTGTCGAAGCCATGGATCCGGCGGAACTCGTGAGTCGCGGGCGACGGCGGTGCCAGGCGAGTTATCACGGAAACGCCCCTGAGCGCCGGGGTCACCAGCGGATTTCGGGCGCGCATCTCCGCTCTGAACTGGAGGTAGCGTCCGGGGGGGGCCGTCCGGGACAGCGAAAACCCCGACACCGGCTCGAATTCCGACCACGAGTCTGCTGAGGGCAGGGGACTGGTGCCGACGCGGGCGCTGATTTCTATCTCCGTATCCGTTGGCGCGTCCACCTCCCACGTCACCGTGGTCTCCTCTACCTGGAGGCGCTCCACGATCTCGTTGGCGCCCGCGGAGGCCAGGTCGACAGCCGGCGATATGTAGGTGCCGCGCGGTACGCGGCGGTCCAGGCTCAGGCGCACCACGTACTCCCCGTCGATCTCGTCCTTCCAGCCCAGGTGTTCGAAGTCCCAGGTGACGCCCCCGTCGCGGCTCTTGGCGCTGCGGTCGGGGTGGTGAAGACGGGACTCGGAGCCTCGGGAGTACTCACTGCCGGCGGCTACCATGATCTCCCAGCTGGTCTCCTCAGACTCCGCCCACAGGACGAATTCGTTGGTCCCCTGCCGCAGGGCGCCGGCGGGCACCGGCACGACGAACCAGTTGTCGAAGTGGGAGGACGCCCAGTCGCTGGTGTAGTAGTGACGGGCGAAGGGGTGGGCGAGCTTGGTGGGCGGGCGCAGCACATGATGGCCGTTGACGCGGATGTGGAGAGGGTGCTCGTTGTCGTCCTTTTCCATGCCGTCGAAAAGCAGGTAGGCGGCGAAGGCGCGCGCGTCGTCGAGGACCAGGTCCTTGCGGATCATCACGCCCCGGTGCAGGTTCTCGAACCAGGACCGGTCCTGGGCTCCCTCGGGCCGGCCGATGGCCGGAGCATCGTCTTCGATCAGCAGCATGTCGTCGAGAACGATGGCGCTGTCGTGGCGACAGAACTGGAGCTGCTGAAGCTGCCCCCGCGTCTCGAGATCGGCTGCGTCCAGCTGGTAGCTGACGGTTCGGCTGTCGGCGTTCATGGTTCACACCTCTCTTTGAGGGACCTCGGTGAGGGATCGAGGTCAGGATAGAGCAAGGGAACGGCAACGGCAAGTCAGGGACGGGACAACGAAATTCTGAAGGAGTGAATCAGCTTGTGAAGCACATAGCCATCGGACAGATCCTGCAGGAGACCAACACCCTGAATCCCGTGCTGACGCAGCGCGCGGACTTCGAGTCCTACGGCCTGGTGCAGGGAGAAGGGGTGGTGGAGGAATATGGCGATGTCGGAGAGCTGGCCGGGTTTGCCGCCATGGCGGACGTCCTCGGCGAGCGTGTAGACTGGCTCGGCCTCTGCCGGGCGGTGGCCTGGTCGGGCGGCCCGCTGAGTGGCGGGCTGATGGCGGAGCTCATAGAACTCACCACTGCGCCGCTGCGTGACAGATCCGTCGACGGCGTACTTCTCTCCCTCCACGGGGCGCAGAGCTCGATCGACGACCCCGATGTCAGCGGCCGGGTTCTGGAGGCCGTCCGCCGCGCCGTAGGAGCCGCCACGCCGGTGGTCGCCACCCTCGACCTACACGCCAAC
>PBRM01000164.1 GCA_002725915.1 Gemmatimonadota bacterium | reverse complement strand
GCTGGAGGCTGGCTGCGGCCGCGGTGAAGGTACTGACCGAACTGCATGGCCTGCCACACTTATGGTCCTCTGCAGCCACCTACCCAGTCGCTGGCGCCTGGATTGACCGATAAAGGAATCGTTCAAGAGGAGTGGCTTCGCACTTTTCTGAAGCGGTCTTATGCGACAGATGGTGCGAGAGCTGGATCTGGAGGGAGAGGGCGCTGCCGTGGATCGGAGAGTCGCGAGCTTCAGGATCTGGTCAGGGGAGGCCGACCCAGCGAGCGCTTCGGGATTCGAGACCAGCCGGCTCGCAGCGACCGCGGTTGGTTGGTTATCTTTGTCCGGCTGACACGACAATCCCAAGGCGCATTTTTTTCACACACATATATATTCGCCACGCCAGGCGAGATCGACAACGGAGGAGAAGAATTGGCATGGCCAAAACGCAGACCGGACAGCGCACTACCCAACCCGATCCCACAGCTCTGGGCCGCGCCTTCAAGCGGCGCCTAAGAAAGGAGAAGGGGATTCTTCTGGGTGGCATGGTTACCGAGTATCTGCGCCCCTCGCTGGCCAAGATCTACGCCAGAGGCGGATTCGATTTTGTCTTTATCGAGAAGGAGCACATGTTTTTCGACGGGGCCGAGATCACCGACTTCGTGCTGGCCGCGCGCGACAACGGTCTACCCGTCATCTCAAAGATAGGAGAGCTGAATCGCCCCGAAATCGCCCGTCTCCTCGAGGCGGGAGTGACCGTCATCCAGCTGCCGCGCAGCGAATCACGCCAGGACATCGAGACTCTCGTCGACTACATGAAGTTTCCTCCGGTCGGCACTCGGGCAGGCGCTCCCTGTTTCGGCAATGTCGACTACGTCTGGCCTGATGACGACGCGAAGTGGCTGAAGAAGGCGGACCAGTCTACCGTTATCCTCGCCCACATCGAGACCGCCAAGGGCTACGAGAACGCCGAAGAGATCGTCACCGCCCCTCACCTCGACATGGTCTACGTCGGTCCCTACGACTTTTCCATCGCCATGGGCCATCCCGGCGATTGGGACCACCCCCAGGTCAGAAAACCGATGATCGAGATCCTTGATCTGTGTCTGAAACACGGCGTCGCTTTCGGCACTACTCCGTCAGGGCCGAAGGCAGGTGCGGACTGGATCAAGAGGGGATGCCGCTTCTTTGAGCTCGACGGCGAACAGGGAATGATCTCCGCCGGGGTCGCCGACGCGGTCGCGACTTACCATTGACCCAGTGGCCGCGCTGCCGCATCGCTATACCGGTCCCAGTGGGAACGGCTTCATCGCTGAAGCAGCTCGTCCGATGTGCATGGTCTCCAATAACCACCGGACGAGCCGCTGCGGTTCATCGACAAGAGGAGAACTAGTGTGACTCGCATTCCCATCACCATGTGCCACGGACTCAGTTCCCAGGGCGACCTCCCCCTGACCACCGACCATCTGGATCAACTGGTTCGCATCGCCCACGACCTGAGCTTTAGCTCCATCAACTACGACGAGTTGGCCGCGTGGCGGTCGGAGGGAGCCGACCTGCCGGCACGACCGATCATGTTCGACTTCGATCACCCCACCAAGTCCATGCGCCAGGGCGTCCAGGAGGTGCTCGGCAGATACGGCTACAGCGGGAATCTGTTCATCAACACCGGATGGATGGATCTGGAGAGCGAGGGCTACGGCGTGACCAGCATGACCTGGGAAGAGGTGGGAGAGCTGATGGATCTGGGCTGGCATATCGGCGCTCACACGGTCACTCACCCCAATCTCTCCGCCCTGGCGGCGGAGGATCGGGACGGTGAAAAGGTGCGCTGGGAGCTGGCGACCTGCGACGCGACTTTGGGCCAGCACCTCGGAATCACGCCCCGGGACTTCGCCTTTACCGGCACGAGCTGGAGCAGCATGGCGGAGAAACTGGTGATGGAGCGCTACCGCTTCGGTCGACTGTGGATCGTCGGCACGCACTACCAGGCCGACGGCGCGGAAATTCGCTACGCCGACCTGGTGGGCGTGGGCGGAGAGGATGAGGCCGACGGAGGACCGCCGATAAACGCGCGTTACATCACCCGCGACTCCCATCCCTACCGGCTTCCTTCCATGGAGATTCAGAACAAACTGATGTACAGTCCAGAGTCCTTTCGAGCGTACCTGCTGGGCGCTTTGCAGGCGGATGGATCGTGAGGGAATGCCCGTCGTCCCGGGGCATCGAGCGGGAGGACGCGCCAGCCGCGGCGGGCCAGCGGACGCAGGCGACGCCGATTATCTGCCGAGTGCGCCTGGACCAGGGCCGGTGCGTCGATCACAGGAGAAAGGGTTGACAAATGTTGCCCGATGCAGACCAAGGGGTTGACGGCAGTCGTTCAGCCGGGCCCGCCGGGGCTCCGGAATACCGATGGGTCGAGGTGACGGCCAACGCCGCGTACGCTGCCAGAGACGGCGCTGGAGCTCTGGTGTTCGATGACAGGATGTGGTTGCTGGGCGGCTGGCATCCGCGCGACAAAGAGAATTTTCCAAGGGTCTGCAACAACGAGGTATGGAGCTCGCTTGATGGCGCTACCTGGTCTCTGGAGAAGCCGAACACGTTTCTGGACGACAGCTTCGATCCCGCGCGCGACTGGGAGGGGAGGCACACGGCCGGATACGTCGTGCACGAAGACAAGATGTGGATCATCGGCGGCGATGCCAACCAGGGGCACTATCAGAACGATGTCTGGAGCTCCCGTGACGGCAAGAGGTGGTCTTGGGTGAACGAGGGCAACGACCCGCCCTGGGCACCCAGGGCCCTGCATTACACCCTGGCATTTGCCGGCAAAATCTGGGTGATGGGAGGGCAGACCCTGCCCCAGTTCGCGCCAGCCGAACAGCGCTACTACGACGACATCTGGACTTCCGCCGACGGCGTCACCTGGGAGAGAGTGATTCCCACGGGAACGTCGTGGAAGCACCGCGGCATGGTCGGCGGGAGTGTCGTCTTCCAGGACAGGATGTGGATCCTGGGCGGCGGGGTCTACGACACCCCCGACAATCCAACCAGGACATTCTACGGCGATGTCTGGAGTTCGGGGGACGGCATGAACTGGCAGCGACACCTAGAGACAGCGCCGTGGGAAGCCAGGCAGTACCACGAGACCGCCGTCTTCGACAACAGGATGTGGATCCTGGAGGGGTGGCAGCAGACCAATCGCAACGATGTCTGGTACTCCGCCAATGGCACCCACTGGCAGGAGTTGCCGGACACGCCGTGGAACCCGAGGCACGCCGCCAGTGTGTTCGTCTTCGACGACGCCCTTTGGATAGTGGCCGGGAACAACATGGAGAAAGACGTGTGGAAGCTGGTGCGCACGTGAGCACGACCATGTCGGACACAGCGCCCGAGGCTGACAAGGTGAGTGGATGGGTGAAGGCGTGGTGGCTGATGAGCACTGGCCCGCGAGAGGGGTGAGTCACAGGCGATCGCGACAGGGTGGAGAGAGTCAGGGTAGGAATCACGCCACCGAAGGGAGGGAGATCAGCTCCTCTCCTCCTCCTTGACCTTCTCCCACACCCGGTCCATCTCCTCCAACGAGGCGGACCGCAGTTCAACGCCCAGGTCGGCGAACGCTGTCTCCACCCCCCTAAAGCGCCGCTCGAACTTATCCACGGATCGGCGCAGCGCATCTTCAGGGGTCAGCTTCAGGAACCTCGCCGCATTCACCAGGGCGAAGAGGAGATCGCCGAACTCCTCCTCCAACTCGGCCGAAGCGGGTTCCCCCGAGCCCGGCTGCCAGGACTGCATCGCCTGTTCGACCTCACTCAACTCCTCCCTCATCTTTCCAAGCGGCCCCGAGAGCTCGTCCCAGTCGAAGCCCACGCGGGAGGCCTTCTCCTGAATCCGCTGGGCGCGCAACAGGGCGGGAAACTGGGCCGGAACACCGTCGAGCGCCGAGGGGGTCTCGTCACCGCCGCTTCTCTCGGCGCGCTTGATGCGCTCCCAATTCGTCACTACGTGATCGGCGTCCTCGACCGCGACATCCGAAAAAACGTGCGGGTGTCGGCGGATCAGCTTGTCGACGATGGCACGGCAAATGTCGTCGATGGTGAAGCGGCCGGTCTCGTCGGCGATCTGGGCGTGGAAGACGACCTGCAGGAGGACGTCTCCCAGTTCCGCGCACAAGGCCTCGTCATCCCTTGCATCGATGGCCTCGAGGGTCTCGTAGGCCTCCTCGAGCAGGTAGCGTTTCAGCGTCGTATGGGTCTGCTCACGATCCCACGGACAGCCGCCATCAGCGCGCAGGCGTGCCATGATATCGACCAGCTCCTGGAAGCTCCTATCAGCCGCCACTACCCTTCTCCTTCCCCGTCAGGCGGGGAGAGCTCGGTGTACTTCAGATTTCTCCCTCGGGCCCTCTCCACGGGATAGCGCTCACCGGAGATGGCCAGCTTCTCCTTCAGCAGCTGGCTGGCGTCCAGGCCCATGTTAGTGCACATGAGCAGGACGAAATAGAGCACATCGGCCAGCTCGTGACCCACGGTCCTGGCGAACTTCTCGTCGTCGAGGAGCGCGGCGATCTCCTCGTCACTGCGAAAGCGAAAGTGCTCGAGCACTTCGGCCGCTTCGATTGACAGTCCGATGGCCAGATCCTTGGGGAAGTGATACTGGTCCCAATCGCGCTCGGCGACGAATTGACGTATCAACGACTTCAGCTGCGCGACTGTCGTGCCGCCGTCGTCCAGGTCCGCTCCCACTTCCATCTCCTCCACAGCCGTCATCAGGTCAGGTCTGATCGCGCCGCCGCTGCGTCGGCGCGAGCGCAGGTGTGGCTGAGCCGACATCGGCGTCGGCGTGAAGCTTCTACCTCAGGTCTGCTTGCAGGAACGCGCTCACGCGACCGTCGACCAGCGGATCCGCCCTCGGCAGAACTGCATCCAGTCCGGTGGAGGAGTTATCGGCCCCCATGTCGCCTGGGTTCGCCGAAGGCGAGGGTTTGAAGCGGCGAGTCTTGGTGAAACCGGGAACTTCACAACGATTCGAGCATGTACTGTATGTCAAGGTAGAATCTGGGCACCGTGCCCGCACGCCGAGAGCAGCCATTATGCTTAAACTCGGAAGCAAGGTCAAGCCGGACGACGACGGCAACAGAGGTGTGCAACAGGGGGATGACGCCCTGGCCACCTACCTGAAGGATATTTCCGACTCGACACCGCTGTCGTCTGTCGACGAAGCGGCTCTTGCCCGCCGAATTCGCGGTGGAGACGGAGGGGCGCGCAACGAGCTTGTGGAGGCCAATCTTCGTTTCGTCGTCTCCGTGGCCAAGGAGTACCAGAATAGGGGCCTGTCTCTGACAGAGCTGATAAGCGCCGGCAACGTGGGCCTGATCACAGCGGCCGGGCGCTTTGACGAGTTTAGGGGGTACAAATTTATCTCGTACGCGGTGTGGTGGATACGTCAATCCATCCTGCAGGCGCTCATGGAGCAGTCCACTGTCAGGATGCCGGTGAACCGGCAGGACATGCTGGCCAAGATCTCTCGAACTGTTGAGGCGCTGCGACAGGAGGGCACGTCACCTACGCTGGACAAGGTCGCCGATACTCTGGGGTTAATCCCCGAAGAGGTAGAGCAAACTCTGATGGACGGCCAGCCCATCCGCTCGCTGGATGCCCCTTTTAACGATGGGGAGGATCGCTGTCTGATGGACTGCCTGTCGAGCCAGGCGGAGATCTCGGCCGAAGACCAGATTCTGGATTTCTCCCGCCATGAGGATATCGAGTCGTCTCTGCAGGGGCTGGCCGCGAGAGAGGCCGAGGTTCTGCGGTTGTACTTTGGTCTCGGCCAGGATGTGTCCCTGACACTCGATCAGATCGGTCTTCGTTACAAGATCAGGCGCGAACGCGTGCGCCAGATCAAGGAAATCGCCCTGAGCAAACTGCGCCATCCCCGATTCTATGGACTGCTCAGGGCCTATGCCGAGAATTAGCCGGAGCTGGAGGAGTTTGGTCTCGCGCGGGTGAATTCCGTACCGCTCGTGCCGCGGCACCGCGGGAGATCGATCATGGAGTATTCGGGCTAAACACCCGTCGTCGATCGGCGCCGTCCACCGCGGCGCATGCGCTGTAGGACCTCCCGGGTTCGGTGCGTCTGACCGCTGGACCGTAGGCGTAATCGGTGCCGTTACAGGGACTTTTCGCCCGTCCAAATCTTCTTCTTGACCTTCCTGCCAGACCACTATATATTGCGTCTCCTCGGGGCAGCAGCACGAACGCCCTTCGCTGTAAATTCGAGTCAGGATCCCTGCGGACGCATAAGAGCCGGCTAACTGCTGGTCGGTGATATCGCGCCTCTCAGGCCTGTCCGCAGTACGGGTGAGCACGTCCTCCATGGGCAAGATTATCGCTGTCGCCAATCAGAAAGGTGGGGTCGGAAAGACGACGACGGCGGTCAATCTCTCCGCTTGCCTGGCGATCGACGAGCGCAGAACCCTCCTGGTAGATCTCGACCCCCAGGCCAATGCCACCAGCGGCTTCGAGGCCGGCGTGGAGAGTCTCGATGGCTCGGTGTACGAAGTCCTCCTGGGGCACGCACCTCTGGCAGGCGTCATCTGTTCAGTGGCGATCCCGCTGCTGGAGCTGGCGCCCTCCCATATCAGTCTGGCCGGCGCGGAAGTGGAGATGGCGGCTATTCTGGGGCGGGAACGAAGGCTGGCAGAGGCGCTGGAGGGGGTGAGAGACGACTACGAGTTCATCGTCGTGGACTGCCCTCCCTCCCTGGGGCTGTTGACGGTGAACGCCCTGACGGCTGCGGACTCAGTCCTCATTCCCGTGCAGTGCGAATATTACGCGCTGGAGGGCCTGAGCAAGCTCCTTAACTCCATCCAGCTCGTGCAGCGCTATCTCAACCCGTCGCTGGCGGTTGAGGGCGTGCTATTGACGATGTACGATGAGCGCCTGCAGCTGTCCAAGCGAGTAACAGCAGAGGTAAAATCCTACTTCGGTGACAAGGTCTACGACACCGTCATCAAGAGGAACGTCAGCCTGGCGGCGGCTCCCAGCTTCGGCAAACCCGTCATCCTGTTTGAGCCGCGCTCTTCAGGCGCTGAGAACTACAGTCTCCTGGCAGGTGAAGTCGGCAGCACGCAACCCGCCTTTGTCTGATCCATCAGCGGCTCGTTCCTTCTCGACAAGAACTCCCATACCTGTTACCTGTACTCCCTGAATTCGACAAGCGCCGCCATCGGCATGGGCAGACCTTCGGTAGACGAGATCGTTTTAAGGGACTTTCGATAGTGGCATGATTGACGATTTCGTAAAAAGAGGACGCATGTCGCCAGTGCACGAGATACTGTGGATAGACTACGACGCACCCACAAAATGGAGTGTACGAGATCGTTTTAAAAGGACTTTTACGATAAAATCATGATTG
>PBRM01000163.1 GCA_002725915.1 Gemmatimonadota bacterium | reverse complement strand
TGCTGCCGCTGGCCAGCAGGTGTGCGTGAACTGCTTCCCCCTCCTTGACGCCCGCCTCCCGAAAGCGGTACAGGCCCCTCAGGACCCCCTCCTCCACCCCCTCCGGCATAGGGGGCATGGCGTAGGTCTCGTTCTGCACCGTCAGGTAGTAGATGACGTCCTCCTGCTCCACGCGCATGCGCCGGATGCCCTCGCGGATAACCAGAGCCAGCTCGTAGGCGAAGGCCGGGTCGTACGCCACCACGTGCGGAGCGCCTGCGGCCAGCAGGTGGCTGTGGCCGTCCTGGTGCTGCAGCCCCTCGCCGTTGAGGGTAGTTCGACCGGCCGTGGCGCCAATCAGGAAACCGCGCGCCCTGCTGTCGCCGGCCGCCCATATCAGGTCGCCGACCCGCTGGAATCCGAAGATGGAGTAGAATACGAAGAAGGGTAGGGTGTGCACCCCGTGGGTGGCGTACGCCGTGCCAGCGGCGGTGAACGATGACAGCGCCCCCGCCTCCGTGATCCCCTCCTCCAACAGCTGCCCATCGGTGACCTCGCGGTAATACATCAGCGTCTCGCTGTCCACCGGCTCGTAGAGCTGCCCGATATGGGAGTAGATCCCGTACTGCCGAAACAGCCCCTCCATGCCGAAGGTGCGGGCCTCGTCCGGGACGATGGGGACGATCTCCCTGCCCAGCTCGCCGTCGCCGAGCAGCTTGGCCAGAATGCGGACGAATACCATCGTCGTCGAGGCCTCTCGATCTCCCGAGCCCTGGCGGAATTCATCGAAGATATCCGCTTTCGGAACACTCGGCTCGACTGCGGGTACCTGACGGTGGGGCACGAAGCCGCCCAGGGCCTGGCGGCGCTCCAGCACGTACTGCACCTCGGGACTGTCTTCAGGGGGCCTGTAGAACGGCAGCTCCGCCACCTCCTCGTCGGACAGGGGGATGCCGAAGCGGGTGCGAATCTGCCGCAGGTCGTCGACGCTGAGCTTCTTCTGCTGATGGGCGGTCATCCTGCCCTCACCCGCCGGCCCCATGCCGTATCCCTTGATGGTCTTGGCCAGAATGACGGAGGGAGCCCCCCGGTGCTCCACCGCGGCTTTATACGCGGCGTAGACCTTGTCCGGGTCGTGGCCTCCCCGGCGAATGCTGCGGATCTGCTCGTCCGTCATCTGCGTCGAGAGCTCCATCAGCCGCGGGTCGGTGCCGAAAAAGTGCTGCCGTTGATGCTCCCCGCTCGAGACCGTGTATTTCTGGTACTCACCATCGAGAATCTGGCCCATGCGCTGCACCAGCAGGCCGTGCTCGTCCATGGCCAGCAGCGGGTCCCAGTCGCGCCCCCAAATCACCTTGATGACGTTCCAGCCGGCGCCTCGAAAAAAGGTCTCCAGCTCCTGGATGATCTTGCCATTCCCCCGCACCGGGCCGTCCAGCCGCTGCAGGTTGCAGTTGATGACGAAGGTGAGGTTGTCGAGCTTCTCCCGCGCCGCCAGCGAGATCGCCCCCAGACACTCTGGCTCATCCGTCTCTCCGTCGCCGATGAAGGCCCACACCCTGGCGTCGGATCGCTTTTTCAGCCCGCGGTCCTCCAGGTAGCGGTTGAAGCGCGCCTGGTAGATGGCCATGACCGAGCTCAGGCCCATGGAGGCGGTCGGGAACTGCCAGAAGTCCGGCATCAGCCAGGGGTGGGGGTAGGAGGACAGCCCGCCGCCCGGCCTGAGCTCGCGGCGGTAGTTGAGCAGCTGCTCCTCGGTGAGACGGCCCTCCAGGAAGGCCCTGGCGTAGATCCCCGGAGATGTGTGCGCCTGGAAGAAGATCTGGTCTCCCTCTCCCCCCTCACCCGGGCCCCGGAAGAAGTGGTTGAAACCGATCTCCAGCAGCGCCGCCGCCGAGGCGTAGGTGGCGATGTGGCCGCCGATGGTGGGATCGTCCCGGTTGGCACTCACCACCATCATCATGGCGTTCCACCGATGGATGTTGCGGATCCGCTGTTCGAGCTCGTGGCTGCCGGGAAAAGGCGGCTGCTTGGAAGCGGGAATCGTGTTGGTGTAGGGTGTGTTGGCGGAGGTCGGGATGACCGCGCCGGCCTGACGCGCGTGGTCCCGCAGTTCCTCCAGGAGCTGTCTTGCCCGTTCGGGCCCCGAGCGCTGCAGAACGTAATCGAGGGATTCGATCCACTCCCTCGATTCCATCTCCAGCGCAGCTGTCTCGGTAATCCCTGTGTCGGTCATGGCCATTCTCGATCTGATCTCAGTCGCTGTCGCCGGTCGATCTCGGCTGCCGGCAGCTTTGACGTCTCCGCTCTTGCCATATTCCGCCACCAATGCCGTTCTTTACTCACTCACCTCACTCACCTCACTCACCTCACTCACCTCACTCACCCTCGCACCCCCTCAACTCATTCACCTCCCACGCACCGTGCCGCGCCACAAGGTAATTGCTCCAGGCTGGCGATCAAGGGTGCGTTCACAACATCCGGAGCGCGGCTGGCCGACGGCGGACCTGCGGGAGTTGGACCAAGTGAAGAGAAAGGCTGTAAACCATGGCTGACGAGCCGCAAAAGAGCGCCCCGCTCGACGGCCAGATCGCCGTCGTTACCGGGGCGGCTCAAGGCCTCGGACGGGCTATTGCCGAACGCCTCGCCAACGACGGCGCCGCCGTGGTGCTGGCTGACCTCCAGCTTGAAAAGACCGGGGTCGAAGCCGAGCACCTGCGGCAGCAGGGCCTCGACGCCACAGCGGCCGGCCTCGATGTCTCCAACAACGCCGCCGTGGAGGATTTTTTCGAGCGTCTCGCCGTCGAGCGGAAGAGAGTGGACATTCTCGTCAACAGCGCCGGAGTGGGTCAGAAGGTGAAGGCCGTCGTCGAACTGAGCCAGGAGGAGTGGGATCGAGTCCTCCGGGTGACGCTGACGGGCACCTTCCTCTGCTGCCGCAGTGCCGGAGCCATCATGGAGCGGCAAGAGTCGGGCAGCATCGTCAATCTGGCCTCCATCAACGGGGAGAATCCGGCGGCCTTGGTGGCTGCCTACAACGCCGCCAAGGCGGGGGTGATCAGTCTGACCCGCACCCTGGCGGTCGAGCTGGCCGCTTACGGGGTCCGCGTCAACGCCGTGAGCCCGGGACCGGTCTACACCGACTTCAACAAGTCGAACATGCTGCAGCGGAGCCTCAGCCTCGGCATCAGCGAGGAGGAGATGATCGAGCGCGTGCGCGCTGCGGTCCCCCTCGGCAAGTGGGGCGAACCCACCGACATCGCCGCCGCCGTCGCCTTTCTGTGCAGTCCTGACGCGAGTTGGATCACCGGTGAAATCCTGCGCGTCAGCGGCGGCATGGAGGGCGTATCAGCGGCGCCGCCCAAGCGCTCGTGAAACGCTCAGCGGCGGAATCATCGACCTGGAGATCACCTTAGAGCGCTCGCCGGGTACCACCTTCTACCTGCTGACCGCCGTGCCGCTGATCCCCCACGCTCGACCTTCGTCTACGACAATCCGTTCACAGATGAGAAACCCCCGTTCTACGAGGGCGACGCCGTCGGCTACTTCGGCTCTCGCCGACACCGTCTACATCGAAATCACCCGGTAGGATCCGGTCCCCGCCAGGATTACCCCTTGAGTGGGTTGCGCCTGTAGCAGATCTTGTTGCATGCAGCAGCTTCCCTCGCACTATCGTCACCTGGAATGAACCCAGAGCTGTCCAGCCCCGTTCGCGGCTTCCTCCTCCACTCCTTCCACCGCACCCAGGGAGCCAGGACGGTTGTATTCGGCGTTGGCCGCCTCGAGACCGGTGAGACTTTCGCCTTCGCCGATCATCGCGACCAGCCCTCCTTCTTCATAAGGCAGTCGGACGGCGAAGCGGTCCGAGAGCGCGCGTCGGCAAGCGAATGCACCGTGGACACGGACACCGGCCGCACCACCATGAACGGCGAGCCGGTCGCGAGTGTGTCCGCCCCAAGGTTGACCAGCGTGCGAAAACTCGCCGAACTGCTGGCGGCCGACGGCATCCGCAGCTACGAAGCCGACTTCAGTCACTCGCGCCGCTATCTGGCCGATTTGGGTGTGCGGGGACCCATCTGCATCGACGCGCCCTGGCGACCCGGAACGGGCGTCGATCGAGTCTACGTCAACCCGACACTCGTGCCGGGTGACTGGCAACCCGACCTCGCCCTCCTCGCCCTCGACATCGAGACCACCCCCGACGCATCCGAGGTCCTTGCCGCTTCCCTCGTCGGCGGAGGCGCGGCGGCGTGCCGGGAAATCGAGGAGATCCACATGACCGGCATCGCGCGCGCCGACGACCCGCCGCAACTGCATTGCCATCCGGGTGAGCGCGAGCTTCTCGTCGCCCTGAGCGACCGCGTCCTCCACATCGATCCAGACGTTCTCACCGGGTGGAATCTCATAGACTTCGACCTGACCGTGCTGCAGCGGCGGTTCAAGGCCCACGGCCTGCCTTTCAATCTGGGTCGCAGCAGCAACGCATCCTGGTACCAGGAGGGCCAGGTGTGGGGAGGCAGCCGCATGGTCGTGTACGGACGCCAGGTGCTGGATGCCCTTCACCTGATTCGCGGCACCCTGCAGCGCTTCGACGACTACCGCCTGGGCACGGTGGCGCAGGCAATCCTCGGCCGCGGCAAGAAAGTCGAGGCCGGCACCGACGAGTCCATGCCCGACCTGATCCTCGAAGCCTACCGGGACAACCGCAGCGCGTTCTGCGAATACTGCCTGGAGGACTCGCGGCTCGTCCGCGACATCCTGAAGAAGGAGGGCCTCATCGAGCTCACCCTGAGACGCGGTATCCTCACCGGCCTTCCCCTGGAACGCGCCTGGGGCAGTGTGGCCGCCTTCGACTTCCTCTACATCAGCGAGCTGCACAAGCGGGGCATGGTGGCGCCCACCAACGGCGTCGACCGCGTCAAACTGGGTGGTGCCCCGGGAGGTCTGGTCATGACCTCGAAGGCCGGACTGTACAGGAACGTCTTCGTCTTCGACTTCAAGAGCCTCTACCCCTCCATCATCCGCACCTTCAACATCGACCCCCTCTCCTATATCCAGGCGGACGCGGACGCGATTACCGCCCCCAACGGGGCTCGATTCGCCAGGGAGGCCGGCATCCTTCCGAATATATTGGAGGAATTTTTCGAGAACAGAGATCGAGCCAAGGCCCACGGTGACGACCTGGCTTCCTACGCCTACAAGATCGTCATGAACTCCTTCTACGGTGTTCTGGCCACCGGCTCCTGCCGCTTTTCCGAGGAGAAACTCGCCGGCGCCATCACCGGGTTCGGCCACTATTTCCTGCGCTGGACCAGGAAGCTCCTCGAGAGCGAAGGCTCAGCTCGAGTTCTCTACGGCGATACCGACTCCCTGTTCGTGGACGCAGGCCTGCCCGAAGATGTCACCCCGGAGGTGGCCCTGGCGCGGGGTCTCGAATTGCGGGAGTGGATCAACGGCGAGCTCGCAGAGCATGTGTCTGAGCTTTACCATCTGCCCTCTCATCTCGATCTTGAATTCGAGAAGTACTATCGGTGCTTTTTCCTCCCGCCCATGCGCGGCAGTGGCGACCGGGGTCGGGCCAAGGGCTACGCCGGCCTCGTCGTAGACGCCGATGGCTCGGCGGAAGTGGAGATCGTCGGCCTGGAGGCGGTGCGTCGCGACTGGACCGATCTCGCCCACGACCTGCAGCGAGATCTGCTGGCCCGGCTGTTTCAGGACGCGCCCGGCGAGGAGCTAGACGCCTGCGTTACCGAGTGGATCCGCCGTCTCCGCGCCGGCGAAAAGGACGGCGACCTCGTCTACCGCAAGAACCTGAGGAAATCTACCGACAAGTACACCCGCACCAGCCCGCCCCATGTCGTGGCCGCCCGCCTGCTGCCCAAGCCCTCCGGAGTTATCCGCTACGTCATTACCATCGATGGCCCCCAGCCCCTCGGTCACTTGACCGCCCCCCTCGACTACGAACACTACATTCAGAAGCAGATCAGGCCCATCGTCCACACCATCGGCCAGGTCTGCGACCTCGACGTGGAGGCGGCCGTGACCGGGGTCCGGGATCTGTTTCGCTCGTATGCGAAGTAGGAGGGGATGGCGCCTCATCGCCTAGACTGATCGCGTTCTCATCTGGAATGCCGGCCGACTGGGACGTGTGAGCCGACCTTGAGGATGACTTCCGTTCGTCTTGTCGTGTGGCCGGCGTGATCTAACTGTAACCCGTCTCTGCTTGCCGGTCAGAAAAGGCTCGGTGATCGCAGACTCCAGCGATCGGCACATACCTGCAGGATCGCGGGCACCTCCTTGAGCCAGGCAAGATCCTCTTCGGAACCAGCCATGTGACGCGCCAACCCCCGCACTTGTAACGCCGTGCATCCACGCCATGCCGTGTGGAGTCGTTCGAAGGCCAAGATGGCTGGCCGGACGCGTCTGATCCTATTGACCCTGTATCGACTTATGCCCATAGTGTGTCACGTTCCTGCTGCTGCAAAGGCCTGTGGGCGTACCCGAGCGGACGGAGGAATCCGATAAGAGCATTCCTGACCTACAAGCAGCGTGAAAACATCAATCACATGACGGACAACTACAACCGCATGAAATCCGCGGCGGTGGCCGGGATGAATGGAATTTCGCAACTCAACGGTGTTGCCAGCGCACCCGGGAGATCGCGAACCTGGTTGCGAGCGCTCATGCGCTGAAAAAAGGCAGAGCGAGTTGTCGTCCTAGGGCCGTTTCGGGATGTTCCATTCACGTCCCTGTGCGGGTGCCGGGACGCCCCAGGACGCCAATGCTATCGAACCTTGCCGGCTGTGCCGCGGCGGGTCCTCAATCACAACTAGCCTACGGGAAAATTATGTCGCAAACGAAAATACTCAGACAGCGCATTCACGACGGCGAAGTGCTGGTCGCCCTGCGCGGCTCGATCCTGACGAGTAAGAACGAGTTGGCTGACATATGGTCAACAGGAAAGTACGACTATATATGGATCGATGGTCAGCATACCCCCTTTCGCGAAGAGCAGTTGGTGGAATATTGCAGTGCGGCGGAAGAGTTGGGCATCGATGTGCAACTGCGCATCCCGCACACCCGGCACGCCTATATGGTCGGGCGCTTTCTCGACTTCGGCTTCAGCGCGGTACTGGTGCCCGAAGTGATGGAACCCGAAACCGTAGACGACGCAATCGCCTATGCCTACTACGGACCGGTCGGACGACGCAGTTGGGGCGGCCTGGCTCGCCGGGGCCTGGGCAAGGGGCTGGATCGGCCCGCCTATGCGGCGTGGTGGAACGACTATGTGATCTTGGGTATTCAGATAGAATCCGTCGAAGCGGTGAGCAATATTCGCAAGCTGGCCAGACCAGGAATTAGCCTCGTCACCTTTGGACCAAACGACTTGACATTCAGTCTGGAAGACCACCCGGGATATCCGCTGCGAAACGTCGAGGACTGCATGCGCAATGTGGCCGCCCAACTGGAAGGCACCGGCATTCGAATGGCCATGGGCACGGCGACCGAATCGGAAGAGCGCGATGTGTATCTGGAGATGGGTGTTACGCTCTTTCAGTCAAATGCGCCGGCTTAGGGATTGACCCTCCCTCCGGAGTTAACAGCCCGTTGATAAAGTCGCTTTGCTGGCAAGATGGGCCTGGCGGTCGAGGTCAAGGCGCCTGAGCGAGCGCTGAACCAGTCAATTCCGGGAGCGACGGCGCACAGGGGCGTGGACGTCGCGAAGCGATTCGGATCACGCAGACATCGGCCGCCAGGCCCATCGTAGCGTGAATGGGCTTTGCGTAATCCAACTAAGGGCAATTGTGGCTTATCGAGTCGGCATAGTGGGAACCGGGGGTATTGCCCGGGCCCATGGGAATGCCTGTAAACAGATCGAAGAAGCAGATCTGGTTGCTATCTATGATGTGTCGGTGGAGCAGCTCGAAAAATTTGGCGAGGAGTTTGGTGTCAAGGCGCGGTATGTCAATCTCGACCAGATGCTCGACAAGGAGGCGTTGGATATCATTGCGATCTGCACCTGGGGGTGCTTTCATGCGGAGGTGGGAATTCAGGTTTGTGACTCGGGAAAGGTGAAGGCGGTACTGTGCGAGAAGCCTCTTACGCAGACTGCGTCGGAGGCTGAGGCCTTTGTCAATGCGGGAAAGGAAAATGGCGTGGTGGTGGCGGAGGCTTTCAAGTTTCGGCACCATCCGATGCACTTAAAGGCCAAGGAGATGATCGAGACGGGGTCGATTGGCGATCTGCTGAATGTGCGGAGCACGTTCTGCACCAATGCGGGGCGACCGCTGGAGATGCGGACGCCCGAGTCGAATTGGCGGTTTAACAGAGCAAAGGGCGGGGGAAGTATTTACGATCTGGCGTGCTATAACATCCACCATGCACGCTTTGTTTTTGGCGAGGAGCCGGTGCGGGTTTTTGCGTCGCAGGAGTTGGGGATCGAGGCGGATGACGCGGCGTCGATCGCCCTGGTTTTTTCTCAGGGGCGGACGGCGCAGATTTCGGTGGGATTCAATTCTTTCAGTTCGCAGTATGCCGAGATTTCGGGGTCTGCCGGGATGTTGCGCCTGGACACTGTGTGGAATAATGAGAATCGGGGTGTGAGTATTGAGCATCGGTCGGGGGATGGGGTGGAGGTGATCGAGTTTGAGCCTTGTTTTCAGTTTGCTTTACAGTTACAGCATCTGTGCGAGTGTTTGCGGGATGGGACGGCGCACCGGATTCCGGGGGAGCACAGTATTGGGCAGATGAAGGTGTTGGATGCGGTGAAGCGGTCTATGGAGGCCGGGGGGGCGGTGGACCTGTAGTCTGGCCCCGCCCCGCACAAAAATGACCGCGCTCGCTATCGGCAGGAAGCGGCGGCAAGATGCTGCTGTCCAGGTAAGGGCTGGTGTCTATCGCGTCGTTGTCGCTCAAACGCCGCGGATTTCAGGCCTAGCTACATCCGCATCACGACCTTGACCGATTTGTGCTCGCCGGGGCAATCGAAGGCCATCTCGAATGCCCGCTGGATTTCCTCGAATGGCAGGACATGCGAGATCATGGGACGCACGTCAAGACGTCCCTGGACAATCCAGTCCAGAGCGAGGGAGTAGTCCTTCTGCGGATTGGGACCCACGGTTGTGATGATGCGAACCTCGTTGGCGAACATCTTCATGAACTGGAGGGAAATGATGCCCTCGTGGTTGTCTTTGTTCGGCACCCCGAAGTAGACGATGCTGCCGTTGCGGCGCACGAGGCCGGCCGCCAGATTGAAGGTCTCCTCCCGCCCCACCGCCTCCACCACGATGTCGGCGAGCTCGCCGCCGGTGAGATCGGCAATTGACTGTCTTAGATCCCCCGGCGTCGGATCCACCGTATCGGTGGCCCCCATCTTCCGCGCCGTGTCCAGGCGGTGGGCGAGAGGGTCTACGGCGATGATCTGACGGGCGCCGAGATTCCTCAGTGTAGCGTTGAAGAGCTGACCCACCGGACCCTGACCCAGGACGACCACCTTCGTCCCGATGATGTTGCCCAGCTTGTAGAAAGCGTGAATGACGGTGCCGAGTAGCTGGCTCATCAGGATCACATTCAGCTCCCCATCGGCGGGCAGTCGGACACAACCCTCGTCTCTGGCCAGCACGTACTCCTGGAAGAGTCCTCTGTCGAAGGCCCACAGCAGCACGCGCTCTCCCTCCCGGTACTTCCCCGACGGGCAAGACTCGACGATCCCTAGCCCCTCGTGGCCGGTATTTCCCGGGTCCAGGGGGTAAGACGGAGACAACCCGACGTAGGACGGCTTGTCCGTGCCGCAGATGGCCACCCGTTCGAGCCGCACCAGCATGGTACCGTCGGTGGCCTTCGGCTTCTCCAAATCAAGTAGCTCCCATTTTCTGGGCGCCACCAGTTGCGCCGCTCTCACGTGTCTGCCTTCCCTCCCTGATAGGGGTGTTGTTGAGCCGCGGTAAATACCGACACACCATCCGGCAGGTCAAGCTACTCGCCACCCACCCGCATACACTGCGCGTCGACATATCCCTGTCGTGTTGGCGCTTCGCCTGCAAATGCGTCTGTTCCGGACGATGAGGCCGACGAGCTCATCGACTCGACAACGGCCTGGCGAGCTAGCTTGCCCGGTCGCCTTGGGGTCTCGGTCCGGTCGGACCGCCACGCGGCCAGAGACTCTGTCAGCGCGCCGATCGGCGCATCCCCGTCTCGCGCCCGTATCGCCTTGATGAATTTCTCAGACCTGAAGTGCTGGAGGAAGCCGAGGACGATGGCGTCTCATCGGCGGCCTGCGAGGCCAGCCCAATGCTTAGTTAGTGCGAGGAAGGGGCCGCTCGCCCCCACTTGAAATCAAAAGCGAAGAGAGTGCCCCTGTCTATCTCGACGCGTGCCGTCAGGGTCCGGTCCGCGTCCACTGCCGGCAATGCGGGACTGCCGCGCCATCGAACCGCGAATTCGATCTCGTCCCCGGTGAGGACATCGCATTCCTCCAGGCCGTATCCGGCGATCGGCTCGAAATTCCCGTCCAGCAGCGCCACCCGGATCGCGCCGCCAGGTCGGGTGGCGGCGTTGAGCGCCAACCACCCCCCACTCTCACCTTCGCCGGTGCGCCCGGCCGACAGGTCGATGAACTCGCTCAGGGACGCCTCATAGCCCATGATCCGGTCCCGCCGCCACTTGGCCAGCCCAATTCGGGCGAATCCGCCTGACCCCACCAGGGATGACCGCCATTCGCGGTCAGTAACACCTACACCGCCCCAGCCGTGACGATCCTGCGTGCCGGAGAAATACAGCCAGGTCTCGTCGCCCACCGAGAGCGGATTGGAGGCCGTGTACAGGGCACCGCGGGCCCACTCCGGCGCCTCTTCAGCGCAGAGCCAGTCGGGGCGACCGGGCAGGTGCAGCCAGCGTCCACCGCGCTCGAGCTGATAGACGATCGACAGGTCCACCCGTCCGAGTCGGCCGTACGACTTCATCTGGCTCTCCAGGTAGCCGAGGGGGCGCTGATGCCGGAAGTTCCACAGGAAGCCGATGGTCGGCCCGGGCGTGGGCATCAGGCCCACGCCGTAGTAATCGGCGCTGGTGAAACCGCGCTCACGCGCCGCGGTGTCGTCGTGCTCGTCGGGAATGAAGGCGCTCACCGGCTCCGTCGCCTGACCGTCCGACCAGTGGGCGGTGAAAAACCGGCGCCGGAACATCCCGGCCGATTCCCCGTTGTATTTCAGGGCGATGAGAGCGCGACCGGCGTAGGGATCCCACGTCGAAGTGATGACATCGGCGTGGGGCCAGGTGGGCTCCGCCGAGTCGAACTGCCACTTGACGCCATCAGGGGAATACGCCGTGTAGTATCCGACGGCGCCGATGTCGTGATCATAGCGCCCTTTCAGCTTCTCCGCCGACGTGTATCCGAAAGCCCGATAGCGCTTCTCCACGCCGCCGTGTGGATCGATGAAGACCGAGGGACAATGGACTGCCAGATCGGTGAGGTTGTTCTGCTTGCCGCCGGAGCACTCGACCAAGCCGCAGCTCGGACGCCGCCAGTTGACCCCGTCGTCGCTCTCGGCAGAGGCCACCGAGACCTCGTCTGAGCCGTCCCAGTCTCGTGGCCACGCCTGGTACCACATGCGGAAGGTACCGCCATCGTCGATGACAGAGCCGTAGATGGAGCAGCCCATAGCGTCAGCCGTGGAGTCGCCCTGGAGGACCGGCTCCTCCAGCACCGTCGGCTTGTTGAGCACCAGTCTCATGCCGTGAGAGACGCCAGTAATCTGTGGATGTCCTTCACATATCAGTTGCATGGGTCGATTAGATGGAAGGTAGTGACAAACAAGCGGAACACAGAGGAAAAGCGGGGGGCTTATCCGTCCGTTCCAGTGAGCCGCGCGGCTTCCGGCGTTAGCACGGCGTTAGGCACGACGCTGAATACCGGGCGCAGGTCCTTGGGAAGGAGGTGCCCGTAATGATCCAGTGTGATCGACGGGCGCGAGTGCCGGAGCTGATGCTGTACCTGAATCACGGATGCGCCGTCAGAGAACATCAACGTTGCCGCCGTGTGGCGCAATTCGTGCGGGGTTCGCGATTCGATGCCAGCCGCCTTCAGCAGACACCCTAGAATGTTCGCCTCCGTTCGGTAATTCAGATGCCCACCGTCAGGGCGGCACCAGATCAGCCCCGTCCGTGGTGGTTCCGTCAGCTTCCGTCGCTCGATCTCTCCCTGTCTGAACGACTCCAATGCTTCGATCGTCACCGTTGACAGGGCAACCTCAAGGACGAGGCTCGGCGCCGCCAACCTGGTCGCGAGTATCGTGCCTTGCACATCCGGGTACACGAGTTCCTCTTCCATCGACGGCGCAGCCCGGCGCGTAGTTCAGCAGCCAAAGGCCCGAAAAGCGGTTGAGCGACGGGGCGTTGACCCGCTCCGCAGTTGACTCACGATATGTTTTGCCCTTTTATTCTCACTAACCTCAAAAGAAAGCATGGAAAAACTTAAACCAAAGCCTAATTTGTAGGGATATGGGCAATAAAATATTTTCACGAGGGGGATTTATGAGATACAGAGAAGTAAGTTATTCAGTCGCGTTAGTCGCGATTTTTTCTATTAGCAACATAGTCGATTTGCTCGCCGACCCCAATAGGGACTATCTGGATTCACTGGAACTAGCTCCTGACGACATCCCCAATTCTATGTATCAAAGGGGTTTCAAGACAGGGTATATGGAGGGTTTGCACTGGCCTGTACGGACAGATTATCCAGAGATGATAACGTATGTGTCTTTTATGTCTCCGTCGTGGGACGGTGAACAGAATCATACTCATGAGTATCATTCGGGGATAGATATAGGGTATCCCTTAATTACGCCTCAGGAATTCCGCAATCCGGCAGCGACAAGCCCTGGTGGGCACCGTAGTCGCTGCGGCTGCGGGCGTAATTGATGCTATAGTCAAACACGAGGGCGATGAGTGCCGGTGGTTGTGGAGAGAAGATCTCGGTTCTTACGGAATAGGACCAGCAGATGAGGAATTGTGTGGTGGTGGTTGTGCTGCTGGGAATTGTGGAGGAAATTACGTCGTCATAGACCATGGGCCGCATTATAGGAAGGCGTATGGGGGTGATTTGGGACCCAATCGACCAACTAGCTTTGGATACCAATATACTACCTACTCTCATCTTCAGAAGGGATCAAACGATCATCTAGACGTAGGCGATAGGGTGGAGATTGGCGAAGAGATAGGTAAAATAGGATCATCTGGCCAATCAAGTAGTCCACATCTGCATTTCTCTGTCAATATGGAAAGATTCAAGTCAGAAGAGTTAGCAACCAATA
>PBRM01000162.1 GCA_002725915.1 Gemmatimonadota bacterium | reverse complement strand
ACGACTCCTATTTAGTAAAGTCAAACCCTTACCTGATGGGTCGGTGAAAAAATTTCACGGGCCTGGGCCTCGGGGGCTGTGGGGCGACCGCGCCGAGCGTCACCGTCGAATCGAAGCGCGACGCCATCCAGACGGCCATCGCCAACCAGGTCAGCGATTATCTGATAACCCCCGTGGACATAAAACAGCTGGGGACCCGGATCTGGAAGTTCAAGCAGCAGAAGACGCCGACTCCTGACCAACTCCCTCAGCTAGCGAGCAAGCCCCCGTCTACGGGCAGAGCCACCCCCGATATATTCGCTCCCGGCGAACAGAGAAAGACCACGGTGCGACCGATCTCCTCCGGCGTGCTCGGCCGGTAGGTCGGAGTGAAGCGCTGCGTTGGCTGGGCGTCATCCGGCTGTGGCTCCGGCGGGGGCGAGCCGTATTCGTGCTCGACATCCATGTACCCGGGCAGGATTGCGTTGCAGCGGATCCGATGGCGCCCGAGCTCCACAGCCATGCTTCGCGTCATTCTCAATATCCCCGCCTTGGCCACGCCGTAGCAGGTGTCGGCCTGCCACACCGCTCCGGCGTGAACCGATGAGACGCTGACGATGGATCCGCCTTTGCCAGCCGCCACCATGGCTCGGGCGGCCTGCTGGCTGCAGAGGAAGTAGCCTTTCAGGCACACACCCAGGGTGTGATCCCAGTTTTCCTCGGTGATTTCCAGGAAGGGCTGGTTGCCGCCGCTGTAGGGGTTGTTCACCAGGATGTCGATGCCGCCGAAGGCCTCCACGAAGGCGCTCGTCATCGAGGCCACCTGCACTGCCCGCGAGATATCCGCCTCGAAACAGGAAGCCTCCCTGCCCATATCTCGGATCAGCTGCAGCGTCTCCTCCACCTCTCCGTCGCGCTCCAGGTCGTTGATCCCCACATCGCATCCGGCCTCGGCCAGCGCCAGGGCGATTCCCCTCCCGATGTTGCGTTTTCCTCCCGTGACCAGGGCCTTCTTGCCTGCCAGTAGCATGATCTCTTCCTCCTGTTCCGCTTTTCATGCACGAACCGACCTAATGGTAATCCAATCTGCCTCGTCGTGCACCCCCGCCGCCAGCTGTCCACCTTGCCCACTGAAGTCGCATGCGTCTTCGCGGCGGCCATGCTGGTGGTTGGGCCGCCTGACTAGGGCCTGTCTTTTACCAGCAGCATCTTCCGCGTCAGCTGTACCTCACCCACCCTCAGCCGGTAGAAGTAGACGCCGCTCGCCACGGCCACACCACCGCTGTCCCGCCCGTCCCAGACAGCCGAGAAGTCCCCCGGCGCCGCGGTCTCCTCCAGCAACCGTCTGACCAGCCCTCCCGTGCTGCTGAGCACCTCTAGAATCGTTACCTCTTCCTCCCCCTCCCCCAACTGTTCGATCCCCACCGTGTAGCGGATGGTGGTGCTGCCGTTGAGCGGGTTGGGGAAGTTCTGGCTCAGGGCGAAGTCGAGTGGCAGTCGCGGATCGAAACTGAGGAAAGGCCGCCATTGCACCAGACCCGACATGCCCGCCGCGATCACTTCGTCGGCGTCGCTCCCCCACCAGTTTTCAATCGCTGCCAGCGGCTCCGCTGCTCTGTTTACCACCAGCCGCTGCGAGCCCTCCACTGCATTCAACCGCACCTGCGGCGGCAGCGGCGCCCCCGAAACATCGAGCACCAGGTCGACGTCTCGGAAGGTGTTGCCGACGATGGAGGGCGCCGCCGCCCTCGACACTACGGCGACGGCGTGGCCGCTCAGTATATTCGCCTCGATCAGCACCTCACCTGAGCCTTCGCACACGATCCCTCTCCCCCCACGCCCGCGCAGCCGGTTTCCAACCACCGAGCCGAACACTCCGCTCCCCAAGAGTATCTGGACCTCCGACCCGGGTGCGCCGTTGTCGACCAGTTCGCTGTCGTCGATCTGCAGAAAGCCGCCGGTTCGCACCAGGCCGCTGCCGCCGTTGTCGGCGATCCGCGATTCGACCAACCGCAGCCGTCCTCCACCATCAGCGATAATGCCGCCGCCCGCCATCCTCTCCACGCTCACCTTGCTCAGCAGATGCACGCCGTCTGTCGACTCCAGGATAACGCCGTTGCCGCTTCCCCTGCCGATGGCAACCTTCTCCATGACCAGTGGCTTGCCAGTGCCTTTAGCCGACACGCCGGTAACGGCGTATTCGATGACCGCGTTCCTCAGCTCAAGGCGGCCGCCTGGCAGCACAGAGATCCCACCCCAATCTCCGGCTGCCGGGCTCTCAGCCGCGGAGGTGAACGGGATCGGCTCCTCGCCGCCGAAGACAGACAGCTCGCCGCCTATGACCAACTCACTGAGGTCCGCGTCCTCCCCCGATCGCGTTCGGTCTTCGCCAAAGAGGACGACCGCCTTCCCGATAATGACCAGACGCCTTCCCGCCGGAAGGACGATGTCCCCCACCACTTCCACCGTGTCCCCCCAGGTCTCATCCCTCTCGATGACCCCGGCACGACGGCGGTCCCCCAGGCTCAGATCAGCGACCATCGCCTTCCCCTGGCGTCGAATGCGCGTAACGCTCACCCCGGGAAGGGAGGCGGGGTTGGTTCCAGCCGAGAACGCCGTGAAGCGGACGCCGTCGAAGACGTCGGTGGCGTCTCCTGCGTTTCCGCCTCGGCTGGCGGCGTAGCGTTCGTCGAAGGCCCAGAAATCCAGGTTGTCCCTACCGCCTTGAGGCGAGGCGTCCGCACCGAGCGGGAACCCGGCGTCCGCGTACAGTCCATCGGCGCACACCAGGTCGACGGCCTTACTCTCCTCGCGATCGTTCGACGTCTGCCGCAAGTCCAGACGCCAGATCAGAATCCCCTCCGCCGGCAAATCCCGCTCGTAGTAGCTGCTCCCCCGCGCCCGGTGCTCCACCAGGTAATAGGCGGTCGGGTCTGAGGTCGGCACCTTGTAGACCAGTCCGCCCGCATTGACGTCATCGAGCACGGCGTTGTCGATGTCCTCGGTCACGGTTACGAGATTCGCGTTGTCGACCCCGATCCAGCCCAGTTGGCCCAGGCTCCAGGCGCAGAGGGGATTGGGTCCACCGCGGTCGCCCCAACCACGTGCCCCGAGCCCCATCAAACCCCAGAAGCCGATGCCGGCAGAGTCATCTCGCGGGTCGAGAGAGCGGCCCTGCCGGGTGAAGTCCCTGTCGAAGAGATCGGGAAGTCCGAGCGCGTGCCCGAATTCATGCGCCATGGTGCCTACCGATTCCCGGAAGGTGCTGCCTCTCAGGAGGACCCCGCCAGGTCCATCCTCGTGCGCGTCCCGGCGAATCCGAATGGACCCGCCGCCGCTGCCGCGGTCGTCGCTGGCGAGGTCCGCATCGAGTCCCAGTCCCGAAATTCCGGTGGCCTCACCGAAGAAGAACCCGGTGGGAATAGATCGAGTGAGGACAAAGATAAAGTCGACGAAGCCGTCGTCGTCACCGGAGTTCGGAATCCCGTCCGGGCCGTCGTTGTCGAAGGTAGCGAGGTCGATCTCCTCATCGGCGGCGCTCAGCACCTCCCTTGCAAAGCGGGCGAAGTCACCTATGGAGCCCACGCCGGACGCGCTGTAGGATACGGACGGATCGCTGGACGCGTACTGTCGCCGGGTCGCGGTGCCGTCGAGGCGGAACTGCCCTCGCGACATCTCCAGATAGAAGTGGGTGAGGCTCCCAGGGAGATCCTCGTCGAACAGGTCGCCGGCAAATTCGGCAGCCTCAGACCCGCTCTCGTCGGAGAAGCGAGCGGAGATCACCAGGGCGTGCAGGCTGCCCACTGGCGACAACACCGCGGTGCTGGTGGCGAGCTTACCGGCGGTGTGCGCGCACCATGGAGACGCCAGCACCGACGCTGCGGGTGACGATAGAACCAGCGCCAGTGCAAGTGAGCGGCCAATCGGTTTAATAGCGATCATTCATCGTGTCGACGTGCGGGGACGTAGATGACCGCAAGGGCTTGGTCATATTGTCCTTGTGGCTGTACAGCCGCCGTCTCATCTTAGCGTTGTAAAAAGAACGCCTTCAGGAGCGACTCGACACTGATCGCGGCGGGATCTCAACTCCCCTCAACCGTCAGGGAATACGCCATTGTCCGTCGCACCGCACAGCAGCACCGCCTATTTCGCCCGAGCCAACAGAGGGCTGGAATGGGTGGCCGCAGCGGAAATCAGCGGCCGACTGGGGGCATCGGTCACCGCGATTCGTCACCGCCTGATCCACTTCGAACTGCCGTCACCGGATCCGGCCCTCCTCGATCTGCGCACCGTTGACGATGTCTTCATCAGCTGCGGCACGGTCACCGACATCGACCACACCCGCGCCAGCCTGCCTCTGCTCACCGACAAGGCGCTCTCGCTGGACCTCGCCGGCGCCATGGCCCGGCTTGCGAACTTCCGCGCTGTCGGTTCCGCTGACCCCTTCGACGCGGTCGCCAGCTTCCTTGGCCGGAGGAACTACAACCGCTTCGAGATTGAGGAGGCACTGGGTAGGGCGGTTGCTAGGCAACTGGGCGGCGAGCAACAGTCGCACCGCGACAGATCCAGAGCGCAGATATCGTGGCGGATCCACCTCGGCGAAAATGAAGCGCCCGTCGGCCTGCGCATCGCCCCCGTGCCCCTCCACCGGCGCAGCTACAAGGGCGCCGCACCGCCCGGCACCCTGCATCCTCCAGTGGCTGCGGCCATGGCCCTCATCGCCGGCCTGCGACCCTACGGCCTCCTCCTCGACCCCTGCTGCGGTGCCGGCACCATCGGCATTGAAGCCGCCGGGCTCCAGCCGGAGCTTCACCCCCTGCTCTCCGATTTGAGACCGCGGGCGGTGCGCATGACACGAGACAACGCCCGGGCCGCTGCGCGTTCCATCCACCTCGCTGTCGGCGACGCTGGCCAGCTCTCATTGGGCCACCGCGCCGTCGACAGGATCGTCTGCAACCCGCCCTGGGATCGGACGGTCGAGGCCGGCGGCTTCCTGCGCCACGCCACAGCTCCGCTGTGGCGAGAAGCGGCGCGAGTGCTGCATTCGGAGGGGCGCGCCGTCATCCTGTGCGAGGAAGTCGCGCCGTCCCAACTCACCAGGAGCGGCCTGAACATCGCCCTGAGTTGTCGGATTCGCCTACTCGGGCGCTGGGCGAACCTGTCCGTCCTGTTGCCCGAGTCGCACGACGACCCGGCTGCCCTCGACCCTTACGGCCTGCTGGGCGCCGAACTGCTGACCGCCTGGAAGGCCCGCACAGCTCAATAGTGATCGGGTGCCCAGAAGATCACCTCCCGTCGCCGAAACAGCGTGGTCAGCAGACTCGATTGCTCGGCTGACACCCCGGTGCCCATCGCCCGGAGCGTCGGCTCCAGTTCCCCCCATCCCGACTCGCCCATCAGAACCCGCCAGAACATCCCGGCAGACAGGGATATTTCAGCTGTCTCAGCTACCGCATCGCCCAGGGTCAGCCTGCCTTCGTCATCGACGCTCAGCGCGCACGCTTGGTCTCCAACCCGGAGGCAAAGCTCTACTGGAGACACTCCGTTTTCCGGAGTCCCTTCGCCGCCGGCTCGGTCAATCCGGCTCTGCAGTTCCGGCAACAGCGCGCCGAACAGCGCCTTCAGGTCTACGGGATACATCATCATGGCGCTGTCCCCCGTGAGCTCGAGATCTCCCCCATCCCCCCTCTCTTCGATCGCCGCTGCCAGTGGGTGCTGGGGTGGAATCACTGCCGCGATCTCATCCAGACCCTTGGCCTCGCACACCCGCAGCAGGTGATCGACCAACGCGACCAGGGCGCCTTCCTCCTCCCTGTCGTAACCCACCTCCAGCACCTCAGCAGTGTCGTCGCCCAGGTCCAGATGCAGATATCCCCCCAGGTCCCCCCCGCGACGCACCACTACGGAGGGCAGGATTCCGCGGAGTCGAGCCGGCGCCGAATCCCAGTAGGCCCGCTGACGCACGAGGGTTCCGCTTCGCTGCAGATTGTGGGCTTCGTACAGGGCCGTCACCTGCGCCAGATCGCGGGTTTCATCGAAAACACTCACCCCCCACTCTGCGTTGCCAGGCTCCGCGCGCCGGCCCACACGCCTGATGCGAAACCCTGCCATGGGCACGCTTCCCCATCCCAGATTCCTGTAAAAGCGCGTGGAAATCGCCGAGAACAAAACGCTGGTCAGGTACCCTTCTCGGCGCATCCACGAGATGGCATCCCCCATCAACGCCGAGGCGTATCCCCGGCCTCGGAGCTCCGGATCGGTGCACACTCCCCCGATCCCGCCCATGCGCACGGCCGTGGCGCCGATCCGCATTTCCCGGTCCCAGATCCTCAGAGTTGCCGCGATCCTTCCCCCCTCCACCACCACTACGCGGGTCTGGCCGTACTCGTAGCTCGAATCTCCGTGTATGTACTGGCCATAGCGCAGCTGTCCGTCCGCTCGAAAAACCCGGCATTGCAGGTCGATCATCTCCGACAGTTCCTCTGGGCGCACGCTGCGAATCTCCATCCCCCTCCCCTTCCTCTGGCTTGAGTCGGTTGGCTGATCTATGTCCATGTGCTAGGTTGCGCGCAACCCTCTGCGGGCCAGCACCTTAAAAAAACGGCCCTCAGGATTTCTCAAAGATTTCTAACTGTGGGTGGATATGGTGTCAAGAAGTGCTATTTTGAGCAGCGGAAAACATCGACCCCCGAGGCGCGTACGCTCACTTGCAGCATGCCTCGACGAGTTGGGGATCGAGCTCGCCAAGGCCATGTAGAAGCGAATCAGACGACTGAGCCCATATGCTCTGCGCGCGACCCCCGTTCCTGTGTCCGCACCGACCATCGCAAGTCACTGGAAATACTGCGTGACGTCTGGAGAGCCGTATCGTTAAAGTATAGGTTAAGGCACGCCTCAGGAGCGGCACAGGAGGGATTTGGAATGGCAAAGCGGTCAGGGCTGGGATCTACGATTACAGAGTCTCGACCACCGACCAGAATCTCAACGGGCAGATCTCAGAGCTCCAGACGTATGCAAAGTCTGAGCTTGTAAATGCCGCATATTTGCCGACTCCGCCCTTCTGGTTCGCAATCGGGACCGCATGATCGGTAGCGGCGAACCCGTTCTGCCTCGTGATGTGGGTGTCGTGGCCAGGATGCTGTGCTACTTGGAGCACGCGATCCAGGACGCCGGCACGACGAGGGCCGGCACGAGGAGAGTGGTTTAAGCGGATGCTCTACGTCGAGATCGACCCCAACGGCAACGCAGAACATGCCTGTGTGCCCTATCTCAAATGCGGCCCACTCCAGGAGGAGGAAGCCGATATCGAAAAGCCCAAACCGGACTGATGACGAGCCACCCCAACATCCTGTTCATCCTCACCGACCAGCAGCGCTTCGACTCGCTGGGGGCCAACGACAACGCGATCTGCCAGACACCGGGTACGGATCGCCTCGCCCGCGAAGGCATGAATTTCACCCATGTCTTCACCCCCACCTCGCTGTGCTCGCCGGCACGTGCCTCCCTGCTGACCGGGCTGTATTCCCACAACCACACGATGACGAACCTCACCAACACGCGCATCCAGGGTGTCGAGGAGCTACCCGATCACCTATCGACGTACGCGATGCTGCTCGGTGACGCTGGCTATCGCATGGGCTATGCTGGCAAGTGGCACACGGGCAAGACAAAATCCCCCCTGGACTGGGGCTTTGACGACTACCGCCCCGGCGTCGGGTGGCACGAGTGGTTTCCGACAGGGACGCGGCTCGAGAACGAGTCCGCCATCCGTCTCGGCTACGACCAGGGCAAGCCGATGGCCGCCCGGGTCGCACGGCCGCTGGCGGAGTACCCGGAGCTCGGACGCACCGACGCCGCCATCGCCATGCTCGAGGAGTACGCCGGCGGCGACGCGGCGTTCTGCCTGCAGCTGAACTACTTCGGTCCCCACTACCCCCACTATCTGCCCGAACCGTATCACTCGATGTACGATCCGGTGCAGATCCCGCCATGGGACAACTTTGAAGCCAGGCCCTCGACGCCTCACCACGGCTACCGCTGGCTCCGCGACCGTTGGTGCGCGCCCGCGGACGAGTGGTCACACTATGCAGAGATCATGGCGGCCTACTACGGCCAGGTGACCCTGGTGGAGCACGAGATCGCACGCCTCCTCGAAGCCCTCGACCGACTGGAGCTGAGCCAGAGCACGCTGGTGATCTTCGCTTCCGATCACGGCGAGATGGGCGGCGGGAACGGCTTGCTGCAGAAGGGGGCGGTGGCCTACGACGAGCTCTACCGGGTACCTCTGGTGGCCCGCTGGCCGGGCAGAATCGGGGCCGGCTCGACCTGCGATCAGATGGTCAATCTCTTCGACCTGATGCCGACCCTGCTGGAGGCGGGGGGGGTGCAGCCAGCCGCCGTCCTCGACGCTCGCAGTGCCCTGCCGCTGATGCTGGGGGAGACGCCGGTCGACTGGCCTGACGAGGTGTTCTGCGAGTACCTGGCCTACCAGGCCGGCGACATGGAGCTCAAGATCCTGCGCACCAAGACCCACAAACTGGCGGTCAACCTGTCGGACGCAGACGAGCTGTTCGATCTGGCAGCCGATCCCGGCGAGACGACGAACCGAATCGACGATCCCGCCTACCGCCAGGTTCGCGACGAGCTGGGGACCCGGCTCGAGGCCCAGATGGCGCGCACCCACGATCCGCTGCTGAGCACGTTCCGCGAGCGCATGAGCTCCTATCTGGTCTGAATCCGACCTCCAAATTGCTCGTGCGTCGCAACCAGCAGGTCCTCGAGCAACAGCTCGTTGCGTGCCGCCATCGTGAGCTCTATGGAAGGTCCACGGAAACCGCTCTCATTACTGCGCTACGCCGCGGCGATCGAAGTAGCGCTGGGTAGGAATGCCGGTGCTCAGGACCTGGTTGTAGACCGCCTTGCTGGTATCCCGTGCGACCCGAGTTCTACGAGAGGCGTGCTGTCACTGTCGCCGCACGCCTGCAGCCATTACATTGGCTTGTTTGGCGCGTTTCAAACAGGGTACAGATGAAGATCAGGAAAGCAGTGCCGGGCGATTTTCTCGCAATCGCAGCTCTCGACCGCGAGGCCTGGAAAGACGGCACCAACGCCGAGTTTATTCCCGATGGGGAACACGCCTGGCGGATCTGGATTGAGCACGGCATTGTGTTCTGTGCTGAAACAGCTGCACGGGTCGTGGGCGCGGTTCTCGTGTTTCCGGCGACCAACGGGACCTACTGTCTGCACAAAGTGTTCGTCGACGAGGAGTTCCGCGCACAGGGGATTGGCAGCAAGCTGTTCGATCGGGTACTGAACGAGCTCGACCAGCTGCACGTGCCCGTATGGCTGACGGTCTCGCCAGAAAACGAGGCCGCTATCGCGCTTTACGAGAAGTGGGGATTCACGGATAGGACATTCGTCAAGGGGTACTACCGGGAAACCGAGGACCGCTACGTGCTCACCAGATCAACGCAGTGAACGACTGGCAAGCAACGCATGAGTGTGGTGCGCACCATCAAGGCGCCACGAGATGATACAGGCGTGCTGGCGACCAACGCCTCAGCTCGTGCTGGGGCGAGCGCGGAGAGCACTGGTTTTCGACTGCGCACGTATCGCGTTGCATCCGCGATAAGATCTATGTATATCCTCTCCGTGCGTCATCGCATCACGCCTATTTAAAGGTCATTGACATGGAAGACGAGAAGACTCTCGACGCCGACAGCGTCAGGAGCAGGGATCGCGCCCACGTGTGGCACCCGCTGTTTCAGCACAGCCAGCTCGACAGCCAGGATCTCCTGGTCATGAGCAAGGCCGACGGTTGCACCATCACCGATGCCGAAGGCCGTACCTTCCTGGATGCTTATGCCGGCCTCTGGAACGTCAATGTCGGGTATGGTCGCAGTGAGATCACCCGAGCCGTGTACGAACAACTCGAACGCCTGCCGTTCTATCCCATGTCGCAGATCAACGAGCCGGCGGCACGTCTGGCGGAACAGCTGTCCGAAATCCTGCCCGGCGACCTGAAGCACACCTTCTTCTCCAACAGCGGCTCCGAGGCCAACGAGACCGCGCTCAAGATCGCGCGGCAGTACGGGCGACAGAAGCACCCGGGGGAGAACCGCTACAAGGTGATCGCCCGCTATCAGGGGTATCACGGCTTCACCTTTGGCGCCCTCTCGGCCACGGGCCAGCTAGGGCGCCGGGTCAAGTTTGAGCCCCTGGTCCCCGGCTTCTTCCACGTCGATCCACCCTACTGCTACCGCTGCCCCCTCAAGCTCTCCTATCCGGATTGCGGCATCGCCTGCGTGGAGGAGATCGAGGAGCTGATCCGGCGCGAGGGGCCAGAAACCGTGGCCGCCGTCATCGCCGAGCCCATCATTGGCGGCGGCGGCGTCATCGTCCCGCCCGACGAGTACTTCCCGCGACTTAGACAGATATGTGACCAGCACGGAGTCCTGCTGATCTTCGACGAAGTCATCACCGGCTTCGGGCGCACGGGGACGCTCTTCGCCTCCCAGCATTGGGACGTGGTGCCCGACATCGTCACCCTGGCCAAGGGGATCACCAGCGGGTATCTGCCGCTGGCGGCATGCGTGGTGACTCCCGAAATCTTCGAGAGCTTTCTGGGAGACCCCGACGAGCACAGGGAGCTCGCCCAGGTTTCCACGTACGGCGGGCACCCCGCCTGCTGTGCGGCTGCTCTGGCCAACATCGACATCATCCTGCGGGAACGGCTGTGGGAGAACGCCAAGCGCGTCGGCGACTACCTGTTGCGGGGACTGCAGTCGCTGGGCTCTCCCTTCCGCGGCGAGGTCCGCGGCAAGGGGCTGATGATCGGCATGGAACTGGTGGACGAGGAGGGCGCCCTTCTCGATGTCGAACGCGCTGGAAGAGTGAAGAGCCGGATCCGCGAGGAGGGTGTTCTCATCGGCGGTATGAGCCACGCGGTCTCCGGTCCCGAGAGCGTACTGATCCTGTCGCCGCCACTGATTCTCACCGAGACCGAGGCGGACCGGATCATCGACGCTTTTCGATCCGGACTGGCCGCGGTATAGCCGGATCTAATGAGCGCAGCCGACATACCGTCGCTGGATGCGGTCCTCAGGCGCGACCGGCTGGTCGCGATTTCAGGCCTCTCACTCGTTGTGGTGGTGTCCTGGATCTACGTCCTCACCGGGGCGGGCATGGGCATGACCGCTATCGAAATGACGGACATGTCGATGTCGGACATGGCCAGATCGGCCGTGATGCAGCCCGCCGCCTGGAACGCCGGTTACGCCGCCCTCATGTTCTTCATGTGGTGGCTGATGATGGTGGCGATGATGCTGCCGAGCGCCTCGCCGATGGTTCTGCTCTTCGCCGTCGTCAATCGCAAACAGAGGGACCAGGGGAATCCGTTCGTACCCACGGGGGTGTTCGCCGCCGGCTACCTGATCGCGTGGGGGGGCTTCAGCGCTGTCGCCACCGGACTGCAGTGGGGCTTCGAACAGATCGGCGTGCTGTCGTCGATGATGGTCAGCACCAGCGCCCTGTTTGGCGGCGCCATGCTCGTCGCCGCTGGAACCTACCAGCTCACCCCTCTCAAGCACGCCTGCCTCAAGCACTGCCGCAGCCCCATGCAGTTCGTCTCCCGGCACTGGCGCCCCGGTTCCGGAGGCGCGCTCCGCATGGGATTGCAGCACGGCAGCTACTGTATGGCCTGCTGCTGGTTCCTCATGGGTCTGCTGTTCGTAGGGGGGGTGATGAATCTCTACTGGATCGCCGGACTGACCCTGTTCGTTCTGCTGGAAAAGACGATTCCCGTCGGACATTGGCTGGGGTCGCTCACCGGGGTTGGGCTCCTTCTGTGGGGTGTGTGGGTCCTGTCAGCCGCTGGGTAGACACAACGCCGGCTCGGGCGAGCTCGCTGTACGATCACAGGCGACTTCGCTATCCCGGTTCATTTCGTTGGTCTTCGTCGAAAAGAGATTGAGGATCTGCAGGTCGTCACCTTTTGCGGGGATGCAAACCGAGGGGAATGCAAATGGAATCGGTCATGAGCGATCGCGTTGAGAATGAGCGAGGCCGCATTGCCATAACCGGGCTGAAGGCCATGCAACTGCTCAGCGGGACCGGTCAGAGCCTGGTGCGGGTCGAGACCGACGCCGGCGTGGTCGGCATCGGCGAGGCGGGCGCCGACGGTCCGGCAGCCCGTGCCAACCTGCGGTGGCTCGAGCGCGTCCTGATCGGTGCCGATCCTCTTGAGATAGGCAAGCTCTATCACCAGATGATGGGCTTGCAGCACACCTACCAGGCCCACGTGCCAACCGTCAGCGGCGTAGACATCGCCTTGTGGGACCTGGCCGGCAAAGTGCTGAATCGCCCCGTCTGCGACCTGCTCACAGGACGCTTCCGCGATCGAGTTGAGATCTATTATGGCATCGGTCCCTCAGACGTGACGAACCGCGCGGGGGTCGAGGAATGGGTGGGGGAGTTTCGCTCACACCCCCACGGCTACCGCACGGTGAAGGTGAGTTGGAGCAATTGGCTCGATAGTGCGCGCCTTTCGCGCCCGTTTGACCCGGCGGCCCCCAGCCAGACGCTCAAGGTCAGCGATCTGAAGATAATCCAGGCCGGCTATGAGACGCTGCGCGAAGCCATGGGGTGGGACCTGGATTTCATCGTCCACTGCCACAACGAATGGGACGTGCCCTCTGCCATCGGGCTGTGCCGCGCCCTGGAAGAGGCGCAGCCGCTCTGGATCGAAGACCCGCTGCAGGTCTGGTTCTCCGGCGGCTACAAGGCACTGCGGGCCGCATCGCGCGTGCCGATCTGCACGGGCGAAAAGATCGAGGGCTTCCGCGACTTTTTGCCTTTCATCGTCGAGGGTGGAATCGACGTGCTCCACCCGGACCTCTGCTGGTGTGGGGGCATCAGCGGCGGCCGCAGAATTGCCGAGTTAGCGGAGCACTACGGCTTGCCCGTGGCGCTGCACAACTGCGGCAGCCTGGTGCATAACATGGCAAACGCTCACTTCGGGGCATCGGTGCGCAACTTCAGCATGAGCGAAAGCAGGCTGTACTCAAATGCCTACATCGCCGAGATGGGCGGTCTCGACTGCTTTGACCTGGTCGACGGCATGCTGGCCGTTCCCGAGGGACCCGGTCTCGGCATCGATCTCGTCCCCGAGGTATTGCTCGCCGAGCTCGCGGAGGGGGAGCCCTTTTGGGATTGACCATTAAACCGATGTATCCGCACTATCCACCTCAAGCCGTGCTCTAGTGCACCGTCAGTAATAATTCGTACCGAGATTAGGTGCCGAGTCGACCGGGGCGGGGCGCATCGGACAGGATATTATGAATCAGTTCGCGCCTCGTGGCCTCATCGGTGGGCGCGACCCTGGCGGGATACGCTCGGGCGAATTGGTACTCTTTATGAGCCATTGCGGAAGTTGAAAGGAGATCTTAATGGGTGAGGCAAGCAATCGAAACTCGGACAAGACGAGGCAACAACCGTATGCCAAGGTGACCTCCATCCGGCCGGTAGTACGCGATGGCTGGTACAACGCGTGGACGGATCTGATCTGGTGGAAGCAGTACTACTGGCTGGCACATTTTCGCGGCCTGTCTCATGGGCTTGCGCGAAACACCAGCGGGCGCATCGCCGGCAACACCTTCTCGGTCATCCTCCGCTCTGCCGACCTGCGCCGGTGGCATGAGGCCCAGGTATTCGAACCGCCGGGCGGAATCGTGGACGGCAGCGGGGTCGATACGGCTCATTTCTGTGCAACGGAGGAGCGGCTGTACGCCTTCTTCCGCGTGGTAACGCCCAGGCCGACAGGAGGCAATGAAAACCGCAGTTTCGTCTCGTCGACAGCCGACGGCGTGCGATGGTCGGAACCGGAAGCGCTAACCGTGGATGGCTTCCGTCCCTACACCTGGCGGGTGCGCTGGCGCGAAGGCCGATTTTATTGCGCCCTCCACTACCTTGAGGAAGCCACCCCGTTCGACCTGATCGCAAGCGACGACGGCATCCATTGGCACAAGTACGCGGAGATCGCAGGGGCCAATGAGCACGGTTGCAGCGAGGAATCGGAACTGCTCTGGCGACCGGACGGCGAGTTGTGGTGTGTGGTGCGCACCGATAGGGCCGAATTGTACTGTTCCAGGCCGCCGTACACAGAATGGGAAAAAGCGCTGGTCCTGACTGCAGGCTGCGACGCGCCGGTAATGTGTGAATCCGGAGGGGAAGTCTACCTGGCCGGCCGCTGTTCCGGATCTGGTTCGGGAACGCCAGGGGCGGACGGCACCATGCCCTTTGCCTTGCAGAATACCTTTAGCCACCGCGAGAGCCCTTTTATCCGCTCGGGTACAACGGGTTTATATCGGCTGCGGCGAGACCGGGCCGACTTGCTGGTACTCCTACCTCCGGGATACGATGCATCGTATCCCGGTTTAATCTCACTGGAGCCTGGAAAGCTGACCATGTCCTATTATTCAGATGTGGCCTATGTCTCTGGAGAGGTACGCCCCATGCACTTTCCAGAGTACCGCTACAAAGAATCAGAAAGTGATATTTACATCGCAGAGATTGAGGTAGGGGAACATCCCGTGTAGAAACACACTAATTAACGGGCGAGGAAAGTCGGGCGGAAAAGTTCGAGATCGCGCTCCAGGAGGTGCGGGACACGGAGGTGGTCGATCGAGTCTTGGCGGTCCTGGCGGGACAGAAAACCCGGAGCCGCGATCCTCGCAGCTCCGGGTTCTATACAACCCACTCAGGTCAGGCGGGCCTGTTACATCATGCCGCCCATACCGCCCATACCGCCCATACCGCCCATGCCACCACCGCCTCCACCGCCGTACATGTCGCCTCCCGGAGGGCCTCCCGGAGGGCCTCCGGGCGGCGCCTTCTCGGGAACGTCGGCGATAACAGCCTCGGTGGTCAGCAGCAGGCCGGCGATACTGGCGGCGTTCTCCAGCGCCGAACGCGAGACCTTGGCGGGGTCTACGACTCCGGCTTTGACCAGGTCTTCGTATTCATCGGTGCGCGCGTTGTAGCCGAAGGCGCCCTTCCTCCCATCCACCTTCTGAGCCACTATGGCGCCTTCGACGCCAGCATTCGCCGCAATCATGCGCAGCGGCTCCTCCAGGGCGCGGTAGACGATCTCGGCGCCCACCGCCTGATCGCCCTCCAAGCCTAGGCTCTGGATCACCGTGCGCGCCCTCAGGAAGACCACGCCGCCGCCAGCCACGATGCCTTCCTCGACGGCCGCCCGGGTGGAATGCAGGGCATCCTCGACCCGCGCCTTCTTCTCCTTCATCTCCGTCTCGGTAGCCGCGCCAACGTTGATGACCGCTACGCCGCCAGCCAGCTTCGCCAGCCGCTCCTGCAGCTTCTCCCCATCGTAGTCCGATGTGGTCTCGTCGATCTGACGGCGGATCTGACCGACGCGGCCCTGGATGTCTGACGGCTTGCCAGCGCCCTCGATAATGGTGGTGTTGTCCTTGTCGAGGACGAGGCGCTTGGCCTTGCCCAGGTCGTCCAGCGTCGCCCCCTCAAGATTGAGGCCCGCTTCCTCGGCCAGCACGCGCCCGCCGGTCAGAATAGCCAGATCTTCCAGCATCTCTTTGCGGCGATCGCCGAATCCGGGAGCTTTGATCGCAGCCACGGAGAGGGTGCCGCGAAGCTTGTTGACCACCAAAGTGGCCAGTGCCTCTCCCTCAACATCCTCGGCTACGATCAGCAGCGGCTTGCTCAACTGCGCCACCTTCTCCAACACCGGTACCAGGTCGCGCATTGACGAGACCTTCTTGTCGTGGATCAGGATGTAGGCGTCCTCGAGCACGACCTCCATGCTGGCCTGGTCGGTAACGAAATACGGGGAGAGATAGCCGCGATCGAACTGCATGCCCTCGACCACGTCCAGTGAGGTGTCCGTGCTCTTGGCTTCCTCTACCGTAATCACGCCGTCCTTGCCGACCTTCTCCATGGCGTCGGCGATGAGCTCGCCGATGGTCTCGTCGCTGTTGGCGGAAATCGTAGCGACCTGCGCGATCTCAGTGCGGCTTTTTACGGCCCCGCTCTGCTTGCGGATATCGCCGACAACGGCCTCGACCGCTTTCTCAATGCCCCGCTTCAGCTCCATCGGCTTGGCGCCGGCAGTCACGTTCTTGAGGCCTTCACTGAAAATGACCTGCGCCAGCACCGTGGCTGTCGTCGTGCCGTCGCCGGCCACATCCGATGTCTTGGAGGCCACTTCGCGCAGCATCTGGGCTCCCATGTTCTCATAGGCGTCCTTCAGCTCGATCTCCTTGGCCACCGTCACCCCGTCCTTGGTAATTGTCGGAGAGCCGTAACTCTTGTCCAGAACCACGTTGCGACCCTTCGGCCCCAACGTGACCTTGACTGTGTTCGCCAGCTTGTTGATGCCTTGATGCAACGCGTCGCGCGCCGCATGGTTGAACGCGAGCTGCTTTGCCATCTGTCAAATTCCTCCCAAAGTTAGTGTGAGAAATGCTTGCGCAAAATGAAGTCCGGCGGAACCTTATAAGTTAGCGTCACATGGCCAATCCAGAAAGACCGCAAGATGCGAATGACAGCCAAATCCTGGATCGGAATATCAACAGCAACCCTCGTACCAGAATGTGATCAGTTCTGACAGAAAGTGGACAACCGGCTGTTT
>PBRM01000161.1 GCA_002725915.1 Gemmatimonadota bacterium | reverse complement strand
TGGGACCACTCGGGCCTGAACCATGTTACGGTTCACCCGGAGCTGATCGGGGCGGCCGAGCGAGTCTTGGGGACGCGGGAGATACGCCTGTGCGAAGGGCATCTGGGCATGAAGTACGCCGGCGAGGACTACGGGGCCGGCTTCCACATCGACTACGGCAACAACACCTTGGGACCGATCATAGAGCCCGACGACTTCATGAACCTGGTCTGCTTTTACTGCTTCGACCGAGTGGACGACGGCCTGGCGCCGATCCAGATGGTGCCCAACGGACGGCCTGACGAGGAAGCCGTCCCCATGGTCGTGCCGGGCGGCTCAGTATGTCTGTACAGCGTCTTCACACGACATTCAGCCTCTCCCTTTACGGCGGACAGGGGCCACCGTCCAGCCATGTGGGTGGGCTTCACGCGCAAGGACCGGGGCTGGGACGGAGGGCGCACTTTTACCTATAAGAGCGGAGCCAGGGGCGAGGCGATGGGGCGCTTCATGGCCGAGGCCACGCCGCGCCAGCTCGAGCTGCTGGGCTTTCCGCCGCCGGGCGATCCGCTGTGGAGCACCTCCTTTATCGAGGCGATGGCCGAGCGCTACCCCGGGTTTGATTCCGCCCCGTACCACCAGGCGCTGGGAACATGATCCGTCGTGCTAAACCCCATGGCGCTGGAAAAATCAATGGCACCAGCATCCGCCAGGCGCTGGGAACATGATCGCGGCGTCTGAAGTAAAGCCGCTGTTCTGCAGCCACTTACCTCAACAACAACCAGAATGCCACGCGTCGGATTCGAGCAGAGGCTCAAACCTTTGGCAGATGGGTCTCTAGCCGTAGAGAGCTTTCGGAACGACGGCAGTGTGGAAGAGCCTATGCACTGGTCAACAGGGCACAAGCCGCGCCCTGGCCCGCCCAGCCCCGATGTTCTCTGATCTGCGCGCGCCGTGCCGGACTGGGAAGGCGCGAAAAGCGGTTGCGCGACCGTTGGTTCACCCAGGTCCGTGCTTGACGCATTATCGATCATACCCCTTTATCCTCACTAACCGTCAATATGGCAGTACTTCGGTATTACTCTAAGCGACGACGAATGGCATCGACATTCTGGGGGAAAATGATACCCGGAGGTAATCGGATGGTGCGCCGCCTTGGCGGCCTGGTGGCGTTGTGCCTGCTGGGCGCCTGCGGCGGTGACAGCAGTCCGACTGGCGGCGGTACGCCAGATGGTAATGGAAATCCACCCGACAACGAGGGAAACGGGAATAGCGGTCCGATATTCGAGGAGAACAGCACGTCTCTTGAGGTAGTGGCGGTGGAGGCTCCCGATACCCTCCATTCGGGAAGTCAGCCGGTTTTGTTTGCGGCGACCGTAGAGGATTCCGCTCAGTTTGCCGAGCAGATCGAGGTGGCGATGCGCGTGGGGCAGGGTGGTGAGGTGAGGACTCTATTGCTGCACGATTCGCTCAGCTCTAACACCGCCCTGTTCAGTGCGATGTTCGATTCGACTCTGGCGGCCGGATTCTCCGGCACTCAGACACTCCAATTTCAGGCCGCGGGAGCCGAAGCAAGTGGGTCAAAGACACTGACGAAGGAGATATACCTGAAAAACGAGCCGCCCGTCCTGTTCGAGCCCGACACACCCGATACGCTGCAGCGCCTGACCGGGGCTCGAATCCAGCTGTACATTTCAGCCTCGGACCCGCAAGGGTATGGCGATATCGATTCCGTCTACTTCAAATTCCGCAAGCCGGACGGCAGTTTCGGAGGCGCCAGCGAGAAGGAGGGCGGTTTCCATTTCGTCCTCGTCGACAACGGCATCTGGCGCCATCACGGCGATGAGAAGGAGGGGGATGGGCGCTTCGCGTTCAATTTCTCGATCGTTGAGAATGCACTGCTAGGGACTTATACCGTCATTTTCTTCTCGCGGGATAAAGTCGGTAATCTGAGCGGCATTATCCAAGCCGATTTCGAGCTGGTGCCGCTACCAGATCTCAAGAATGATTAACGGCCAATGCCCTGCCAGTCGAACACGGCAGGATCTGCGAAAAATCAGCGGACCTGACTGGAAGCGGCGATATGCGTCACGGTCGGTGGCTACAGTTGCCGGCAGAGATCAGCTTTCGTCAACCGCCTGCAGCATAGCGTGGATGTATCCGTATGTAAAGCTGAATCCCACCTTTCCCGGTTCTGGTCCCGAGATTCCGGGTACGTGATCCGGCATGATCATGTACGGGTAATCGACTTCCTTGAACGTGCGCAACACCTTGAGCATGTCCACGTCGCCTTCATCGGGAAAGACCTCGACGAACTTGCGCAAGCCGCCCCTGATATTGCGGAAATGTACGTTGAAGATCCTCTTGCGCTCGCCGAAGTAGCGGATCACGTCAAAGATTTCCTCAGCGGGGTTCTCCAGGCTTTCCGACATGCAGCCGACACAGAAGTTCAGCCCGTTATAGGGGCTGTCGTAGAGGTCGACGAGCTTTTTGAACCCGTCGACCATGCCCAGCACCCGTTCGACGCCGCGGTAGGTGGTGCCGTAGCCGATTCCCGGGTCGGACGGGTGGCAGGCCATCTGGACCTTGTATTCCTCCGCGACGGGGATCACGCGTTGGAGCCAGTGATCGATGCGCTCCCACATTTCGTCGGCATCCGCCGGCCCGTCCTGGAACTCGACGAATCGGCTTTCTTGCTGTTCACGCGGGCTACCTTCGTCCATCAGTTTGGCGTAATCGAAGGACGACAGTCTTGCCCCGCCCCGCCCCAGCGTAGACTCGGTCCGCAAGTGTCCAAGGATGGTGATGTTGTAGTTGAGACCCCGCAGGCCGGCTGCGGAAGCCTTGCGGATAACGTCGCACACGTGGTCAAGCTGCCGTTCGCGTTCGTCACTCGGTTTGAGAAAAATCGCCCCCGTCGTCGCGTCCTTGAGGGCGTTGCCGGAGCCAATGATGTGCATCATCTCGAGATTGATGCCGAACCGGTCGCAGCGCTCGCGCATACCGATCAACAGGTCGGTCGTCCATTCGTTCAAAGGTTGTGTGGGGGTCGTATCGATGTTGGCCACACCCAGCTGTGCGAGGACTTCGAGATCGACATCCTCGGGGAAGCTACCCTGTGTTCCGATATACATGGCTGCTCCTCTTTCCCGTCAGGTGAAAGTTCAAGAATTATGGAATCCCTTGGAGGCTGTCCTCCGTTTCTCGCACCGGGAAGGAAGGACTGAGATGCCGCCATCCCTGTCAAGGTTCTCCCGCGAAACCCGATCTGGTGACCGCTCACTGGGTAGTTGATACGTCCTCTGCTTTAACCTCGAGAACCTGCGCAAGCAGGCGAAGGCCCTGCTCCGGGCCTTCAAAGACGGCGACACCGACGCCGTCGATCGCATTCATTCAAGCTGCCGACCTTGGTGGCGGTGCAACCAGGCCAGCTTTTCGAATATCTGATTGACAACGCCATCTTTTATGGGGCGAGGGAGGATCGGCAATCGGATTGGCCATCAGGAGTATCGTCGACGCCATGGGAAACGATTGTCGGTGGATCGGAGCGTGGAAACGAATCGGTTTTTCGCTTCGATTCCCTATCAAAGCTGATTGCCCCTCCCAGGACGGACTACAGCAGTTGCGAAAGGAGTGTTATTCTACCATGCCCCGCTCTCTGGTCGGGCCACGAATCCGGGCTTAGTAGAGCAATCAATCGCGGAGGGCGCCGAGGTGACGGACGTCACCCCACTTTTCGGAGCATGGCGTACATTACTATGCCATGATTTCCATATCCAACCTCGGCAAGATGTACGGCGACCGGACGCTGTTCGCGGGCGTGTCCATGCGGCTCACGGAGGGCAAGCGCTATGGGCTGGTGGGCGCCAACGGATCCGGCAAGACGACCCTGCTCGACATCCTCACCGATCACCTCGAGCCCAGCGAGGGGGAGGTAACCGTGCCCAGACGCGCCCGCCTCGGCGTGCTGCGGCAGGACCAGTTCCTCTACGACGACCAGAGCATCATCAGCGTCACGCTGCGCGGCAATCAGGCGCTGTGGGAGGTGATGGTCGAGAAGGAGGCGCTGCTGGCGAAGGCGGAGGAGCACTTCGACGCCGAACGCTTCTCCGAGCTCGAGGAGCTGATCGACCGCTACGACGGCTACAGCGCCGAGGCGCGGGCGTCGGCCATCCTCGAGGGCCTGGGGCTGCCCACCCAGGTCCACCACGACCCGCTGTCGTCGCTGTCGGGCGGCTTCAAGCTGCGCGTGCTGCTGGCCCAGGTGCTAGCCTCGGAGCCGGACGCGCTGTTGCTCGACGAGCCCACCAACCACCTCGACGTATTGTCGATCCGCTGGCTCGAGATGTTTCTGCGCGACTTCGCCGGCCCAGCGGTCGTCATCTCTCACGACCATCGTTTTCTCGACAACGTCAGTACCCACATCCTCGACGTCGACTACGAGACCGTGACCCTGTACCGCGGCAACTACACCGTCTTCATGGAGGCCAAGAAAACGGAACGCCAGCGCCGGGAGAAGGACATCGCCGGGCGGGAGCGCGAGATCGCCCACCACCAGAAGTTCGTCGAGCGCTTCAAGGCGAAGGCGACCAAGGCGCGGGCGGCGGGCAGTAAACAGCGGGTCATCGACAAGATGACGGACAGCATCGTCGAGCTGCCGCGATCTTCGCGTCGCTACCCCACCTTCCGCTTCGATCAGGTGTGCGAAAGTGGCCGCGACGTCCTCAAGATCGAGGGCGTTAAGAAGGCCTTCGGCGACAACGAGGTGCTGCACGGTGTCGATCTGCTTGTCCAGCGCGGCGACCGCGTGGCTATCATGGGGCCCAACGGCATCGGTAAGTCGACGTTGCTGAAGATTGTCATAGGCGAGCTCGAGTCCGACGAAGGCACGGTGGAGTGGGGCTACGAGACGCACCCCGGTTACTTCGCGCAGGACCACCGGGAAGCCTTTCGGCCTGGTAATAGGCAGGCACAGAAGTGGGTGTGGGACGCCTGCCCCGACCGCAACATCGGCTTTGTGCGCAGTAATATGGGTAAAGCCCTGTTTTCCGGGGACGACGCCGAGAAGCCGCTCGATTCGCTGTCTGGAGGGGAGGCGGCACGCCTCTTGTTCTGCAAGCTGGCGATCGGCCAGCCCAACGTGCTGGTCCTCGACGAGCCCACCAACCACCTTGACCTGGAGTCGATCGACGCCCTGGTGGAAGGTCTGAGGAAGTTCCCGGGCACGCTGATCCTGGTGTCCCACGACCGCTGGTTCGTGAGCCAGCTGGCGACGCGCGTCGTCGAGATCAAGGTCGACGACATCCTCGACTACCAGGGCCCCTACGAGGACTACGTGCATTTCTGCGGTGACGATCACCTCGACGCCGATCGCGTCGTGCTCAAGGCAAGGCAGGAGAAGGCGCGCAAGCAGGCACCCGCGAAGGGGCGTCCGGAGCGCAACGGCTCGAAAGGAAAGAGAAAGAAGAGGCGCGACCGGAGGGACGCTCTGATGGCGCGGCTGGAGCAGGCCGAGGTCCGTGTGCGCGAGATCGACGAAACCTTCTGCGCGCCCTCATTCTATCAGAGCACGTCAGCTGAAGATATCAAGGCCCTCGAAGTGGAGCGCGCCGAGCTGACGCGTGAGGTGGAGGAGCTGATGGCGGAGTGGGAGAAGCAGGAAGAGGCGATCGACGAGAGGGATAGGGTATGATGGGAAGCGAGTGGGAGGTGAAGACACTACTTCGATCACAACCGGCGATCAAGCACTACCGACTACTGTAGCAAGGTCCAGCTGCATGCCGTCCGAGGCGAAGAAGACGCGCTTGCCCAGGATGGCGCGGGCCTTGGTGAGCTCGGCATCGGCGTCGGCGAGGATGGCGCGACCGTGGTGGATGAAGCCCACGCCGGGCAGGTCGCGCGGGGCAAGGTGCTCGCAGATGTCTTCGACGCGGTGGTGGCCGGTCTCAACGAGGACCAGGTCGACACCGTCGAGGAGGGAGTCGAGCTCTGACACGTGGCGGAAGTCGCCGGAGAACAGGACGCGGCGGTCGCCGGCCTCGACCAGGTAGGAGAAGGACTGCCAGAGGGCGCCGGGCTCGGGGGTGCCCATGTGCTCGTTGTGCAAGGCGGTGACACGAAATTCCCCAGAGGCATAGACCTCGCCGTCGGCCGGGCGCTGCACCTGGAGGTCGTAGTGGGGGTGGTGGAAACCGGTGCCTCCCAGCAACTCGACGGCGCCCTCGAAGACCTGATGGTCGCTGATGAGGACATCTACGAGCGGCGAAGCCTGAGCGAGGGCCAAGGGATCGACGCGGCCGCCGAGTTTGCCAATGGTCCACAGGAGATTGGCCAGACCGCCCACGTGATCGATATGCGGGTGGGTGATAAAGATGGCGCGGGTGGCCAGCAGGTCGATGCCGGCAAGGTGGGCGGTGTACGAGCAAGTCTCGCCGGCGTCGACGAAGTAGACATCGCTGTCATGCTCGAGGGCGAAGGCGGTGTGATGCCGGTCGGGCATGGGCTCGCAGCCGGCACAGGTGCCTAGGAATGTGAGTCTCACGTGCTGTCTCCCGCAATCAAGGTGGGTCCGGCTGCGTCACCCGCGGCGGGCCAACGCAGCACTCGGTTCATCGTCGAAAGCGCCCGCTGCTCACCCTGCGAGAAACGCTTCTTACCCAGGTCGTGGAAATAGCACTCCAAAGCGCGGCGTAATGTACACCGCTTGATTGTGATAGCCAAACCTGCGGCTCCTGGCGAAGGAGCCGAGGTGAGCGTGGTCAACATCCGCATCGGCGTGGCGCGGGCGCAGATCTTTCGCGAGGTTGTCGAATGATGCCAAGGGCGTGCGGGTATGACCTCCCGCGGCCGCGGTCTGTATGGTTTGATCGACGCTGAATTGAAAGGGAACGCCAATGCATTTTCCCGCTTTGCCAGACAGCTTGCGCCTGGAGCGGCTGCTGCCGCCAACAGGCAGGCTGCGCGTGGTCCTGGACACCGACACCTACAACGAGGTCGACGATCAATTCGCCGTGGCTCAGATGCTGCTATCACTCGACCGACTGACGGTGGAAGCGCTCTACGCGGTACCGTTCAGCAACAGCCGCTCCAATGGCCCGGCGGACGGCATGGAAAAGAGCTACGAGGAGATTCTGCGCCTGCTTCGGCGGCTGGACATCCCTCCGGAGGGATTGGTCTTTCGCGGCTCGACGCAGTACCTGACCGGTCCGCATGAGGCACAGGAGAGCGATGCCGCCCGGGATCTCGTGGACCGGGCCATGAACGGCGAGGGACTGCTGTACGTGGCGGCCATAGGCGCTATCACCAATGTGGCCGCCGCGATTATCCTGGAACCCCGCATCATCGAGAGAATTGTCCTGGTGTGGCTGGGTGGCCAGCCGTTGCACTGGCCGTCAGCGAGGGAGTTCAACCTGAAGCAGGATCTCCATGCTTCGCGCCTGGTTTTCGACTGCGGTGTGCCTCTCGTGCTCATTCCCTGCCAGGGGGTAGCCTCACACCTGCAGACAACGGTGGCGGAGCTGGAGCACTACGTGGCGGGACGGGGAGCGATCGGTGACTTCCTGGTGGAGAGAGTGAAGGGATACAGCGCCGATTACTGCGCCTGGTCCAAGGTCATCTGGGACATTTCAGTCATCGGCTATCTACTCGAGCCGCGCTGGGTTCCCACGAATCTGGTACCGAGCCCGATTCTCACCGACCAGTTCACCTGGAGCGTAGACCAGTCACGCCACCTGATACGGATAGCCACCAAGGTGGATCGCGATCCAATTTTCCGCGATCTGTTCAAGAAACTCGAGCGCACGCAACACGGTTGACTCTCTGCTAGAACGCCCTCTTTATAGCCAAAGCGCAGCTGGAAAGGCCCTTGTACGTCCTTTGCGTATGGCTGAAGTCTCGAGTGAGCAAATGCTGCGCAGACCTGCGGCCGCACCGAACTGGCGATTGCGCGCGACGGCGGTGGTGGATCTACTCATTTGCGCTCACTGACGATCCCGCAAGAAAGGGGGCGCACCGCCTCCGTAGATATCGCGACAGGATCAATGATCTACATACAAGACGGAGTGCACGAAATCGTTTAGAAGAACTCATTGCGACGGCGTCAGGAGTTCCAAACGTCCGACCGTGAACCTGTCACTGCCTGAGATAGCTGGACCAGTGCTACTTTCCACACTACCGATAATAGATTTTATTTTCTCCTATGCGTCGCCGGGATAGCGGATTCATGACCGGCGAGCCCCAACCGCAGCCGGAGAAACAGAGAGGACAGAGTGGTGAGTGAACTGGAACTGAAGGTCCTGTCGAAAGAAGCCATTCCCCGCTCGCTGGAACGGGTCGAGCGCTATCGGCTTCTCAACCAGCCCGCCTTGGCCGAGAGCATCTGCTTCGACATACTCGAAGTCGAATCGGACAATCAGCAGGCGCTGACGGGCCTCATCCTGGCGCTCACCGACCAGTTCGACCGGCACTCCGGCCCTGGCATCAGCCGGGTCCTCGAGCTCTTGCCGCGGCTGACTGAGGCTTACGACCGCGATTACTACACGGGCCTAGTTTACGAACGTCAAGCCAAGGCGCGGCTGCTGCGCGAATATCCGGGGGGCCACTTCGACGCCTACGACCTGCTCTACGAGGCCCTGGAGTGGTACGAGAAAGCCGACCTCCTGCACGAAGCCGGCAACGAGGACGCCCGCCTGCACTGGAACAGCTGTGTGCGCATCATCGAAAGCAACCAGCTGAAACCCCGCCCCGACGACGATGTGGAGCCAGCTTTTGACTGACGGGCGCACTTGTGGATGGCTGACCAGGTTGGTTCCTGCGCCTGAGTACAGAATCACTTCGTGATTCTTCAACGCTGAGGGGCGCGTTACTCGCTGGTCACCAGGGGTCTGAGGCTGCTGAGGCTGACCAGGTTGCGGATGTACTCGCGGTTTAGGAAGGCGATGTTGCTGGTCGAGATTTCCTTTGGGCACACGGCTTCGCACTCGTATTCGTTGGTGCAGTTGCCGAAGCCCTCTTCCTGCATGGTCTCCAGCATAGTGACGCCGCGCTGGCGTCGCTCGGGCTGGCCCTGGGGGAGGACGCCGAGGTGTTTGACCTTGGCGGCTACGAACAGCATGGCCGATGCGTTCTTGCAGGAAGCCACGCAGGCGCCGCAGCCAATGCAGGCGGCCGAATCCATGGCCTCTTCCGCCCTGGCCTGCGAGATCAGGGTGGCGTTGGCGTCGGGCGCCGAGCCCGTGTTGACCGAGGTGTAGCCTCCGGCCTGGATGATACGATCGAAAGCGGAGCGATCGACGACCAGATCGCGCACCACGGGAAAGGCCCTGGCGCGCCAGGGCTCGACGCGGATGCGCGAGCCGTTCTTGAAGAGTCGCATGTAGAGCTGGCAGGTGGTGGTGCCCGTCCCCGGTCCGTGGGCTACGCCGTTGATGACCAGTCCACACATGCCGCAAATGCCCTCGCGACAGTCGCTGTCAAAGGCGAAGGGCTCCTCGCCCTTGCGCATCAATTCCTCGTTGAGGAGGTCCAGCATCTCCAGAAACGACATGTCCGGGCTGACACGCGTCGCCTCGTACGCAACCATGCGGCCGGGGTCGTCCGCGTTGCGCTGACGCCAGATTTCAAGCGTGAAGGTCATCCCGCTGGCTCGGCGTTCGGTCGACACGGCGGCTTCCGCCTGGCTCCCAGCACTCACTTGTAGCTCCTCTGGCTGAGGGATACGTTCTCGAAGACGAGGGGTTCTTTGTGGAGGACCGGGTCCTGGCCGACTCCGGTGAATTCCCAGGCCGCCACGTGCGCGAAGTTGTCGTCGTCGCGTCGCGCCTCCCCCTCACCGGTCTGGTGCTCCTCGCGGAAGTGGCCGCCGCACGACTCGTCGCGCTCCAACGCGTCGCGCGTCATGGTCTCGGCGAACTCCATGAAGTCGGCCACCCGGCCGGCGCGCTCCAGCACCTGGTTGAACTCACCCGGCGTGCCCAGGACCGTGACGTTCTGCCAGAACTCCTCGCGGATCTGCCGCACGCGCTCCAGGGCCTGGGTCAGGCCCGAGGCGTTGCGGGCCATGCCGCAGTGATCCCACAGCAGCAGCCCGAGTTCCCGGTGAAAGTCGTCGACGGTGCGTTTGCCACGCACGGCGAGAAGGCTGTCAATGCGCTCGCTGGCCGCTGCCTCAGCCTCGGCAAAGGCCGGGTGCTCGGTGGTCACCTCTCCTAGGCGGGTTCCGGCCAGATAGCCGCCCAGCGTGTAGGGGATGACGAAGTAACCGTCGGCCAGTCCCTGCATCAGCGCCGAGGCGCCCAGCCGGTTGGCGCCGTGGTCGGAGAAGTTGGCCTCGCCCAGCACGAACAGGCCGGGCAGGTTGCTCATGAGGTCGTAATCCACCCACAGTCCGCCCATGGTGTAGTGCACGGCGGGGTAGATACGCATGGGAGTCTTGTACGGATCCTCGTTGGTGATCTCCTCGTACATCTGGAACAGGTTGCCGTACTTCTGCCGGATGACGTCGAGGCCATCGCGTTTGATGGCCTCGACGAAATCCAGGTAGACGGAACGTCCCGCTGAGCCTACGCCCAGACCGTCGTCGCACACCGCTTTGGCGGCGCGCGAGGCGACGTCGCGCGGCACCAGATTGCCGAATCCAGGGTAGCGCCGTTCCAAGTAGTAATCGCGCTCGGCTTCCGGTATCTGGTCCGGGGTGCGCCCGTCGCCGGCAGTGGTGGGTACCCAGACGCGACCGTCGTTGCGCAGACTCTCGCTCATCAGGGTGAGTTTGGACTGGAAGTCGCCCGAGACGGGGATACAGGTCGGGTGGATCTGGGTGAAACACGGATTGGCGAAAAAGGCCCCGCGGCGATGGGCGCGCCACGTCGCGGTGACATTGCTGGCTTTGGCGTTGGTCGAAAGGAAGAAGACGTTGCCGTAGCCGCCGGTGGCCAGCACGACGGCGTCGGCCGCCCAGGACTGCATCTCGCCGCTGCACAGGTTGCGCGTGACGATGCCGCGCATGTGTCCGTCGACGATGACCGGTTCCAGCATCTCGGATCGCGGAAACAGCTGTACCCGGCCGGCTGCCACCTGACGCATCAGGGCGCTGTACGCTCCCAGCAGCAACTGCTGGCCGGTTTGACCCCTGGCGTAGAAGGTGCGCGAAACCTGGGCGCCGCCAAACGAGCGGTTGGTCAGGGTGCCGCCGTATTCGCGGGCGAAGGGCACGCCCTGTGCCACGCACTGGTCGATGATGTTGGAGCTGATCTCAGCCAGGCGGTGGACGTTGGCCTCGCGGGAGCGGTAGTCGCCCCCCTTGATGGTGTCGTAGAACAAGCGGAAGACACTGTCGCCGTCGTTCTGGTAGTTCTTGGCCGCATTGATGCCGCCCTGGGCGGCGATGCTGTGAGCGCGGCGCGGCGAGTCCTGCAGGCAGAAGGAGAGCACGTTGTAGCCCAACTCGGCCAGGGTGGCAGCGGCGGAAGCGCCGGCCAGCCCGGTGCCCACGACGATGACGCTGTGATGTCGCTTGTTGGCCGGGTTGACGAGCTTGAGCTCGAACTGGTGCCGTTCCCACTTCTGAGCCAACGGGCCACCTGGAACGCGACTGTTGAGGGTTGCCATGGATCGAGTCGCCTCCTCACTTCCCGAGGTAGATGGCGAGCGGAATCATCGCGAAGCCGCCTGCAATGAGAATGCACAGACCGATGCTCAGCCCCCGCAGTCTGGGTCGCGCGTGCAGACCCAGGGTCTGGAAGGCGCTCTGAAAGGCGTGCCATAGATGAAACCCCAGCAGCACCATGGCCACAGCGTAGCCGCCTACGTAAAGCTCGCTGGTAAAAGTGGTCACCACCAGGCCGTACAGCGAATCGCCAGCGTGATCGGCGTACTTGAAGGTCTTCAGGTGGACGGCCACAAAGATCAGGGTGGTCAGGCCTGAGTAGATCATGGTGCGCGACGACACCGAGCGGCCGCCCACCGACGCCGACACCCGGTAGCCGACCGGTCTAGCGCGTCGATTGTCGCGGGCCACGCTGATGGCCAGGACTATGTGCAGGAGAAAAATGCCCAACAGAATGAATTCGACGGGGATCAACAGCGGGTGACCCACCAGGAATTCCGAATAGGCGTTGAAGGTCGCTCCGCCGTCTCCCTTCAGCAGCAGGAAGTTGCCGCTCAAGTGGGCCAGCAGAAATCCAAACAGCAGCAAGCCGGTAAGGGCCATGCCCAGTTTCTTGCCTATGGAAGAGGATAAGATCACTGAGCGGTCACCCAGTTCTGAATATACTGATGGATAGCACCCACTCCGTCGGTCAAAGCGGCCGGTCCGGGCTGCAAGATAAGCGGGGACTTGATCTCGTGGATGTTATTGTCGCGAGCGGCGGGGATTTTGTCCCACCCCTCTCGAGCGAGTACCTGGTCAGGTCTGAATTTCCTTCCGCACCAGGAGCCGATGATAATGTCCGGAGATCGCCGAACCACCTCCGCGGCATCTGCGATGATCCGGTCTTTCGCCAGCGGCTCCCGCGAGTACTCGGGGAAGCAGTCTTCTCCACCAGCGCACTCGATCAGTTCAGAAACCCAGCGGATTCCGGATATCATCGGGTCGTTCCACTCCTCAAAATAAACTCGAGGCCGCACCATGAACAGCGACGCGCGCTGACGGATCCTCGATAGGTTGTGCTCGAGTTCGGAAGCGAGACGCTGTCCTTTCCGAGGCTCTCCTATCATGCCGGCCAGGACCCTGATGGTCCGGAGGATTTCCTCGATGCTGCGATGGTTGAAGACATGCACCTCAACCCCATCTCTGATGAGACTCGCCGCGATATCTGCCTGGAGGTCGGAGAACCCGAGTACAAGATCCGGCTGTAGGTCCCTGATCTGGTCGAGCTTGGCGCTGGTGAAGGCTGAGACTTTGGGCTTCTCCCGTCGCGCTCGAGGTGGACGCACGGTGTAGCCGGAGATGCCGACAATCCGCCAGTCCTCCTCCATCAGGTAGAGGGCCTCAGTCGTCTCTTCAGTCAGGCAGACGATTCGTTCGTACATATCGAGCTGGTTTCTGTAAGGTAAGCTGCCGCAATGATCGGTCTACCGTCAGTGCCCAGGGACCATAGTAAAACGTCGGTGATCGCTGTAGAAGTGCGTGGAAACCCTCAGCCGGTGCTTCTCCCCCTGGGATCGGCGGTTGGCAACGCTGGGTCGAGCAGTCAGGTCCCATAGGACAGCAACGGCGAATTGACTTCTGCGCGAAGAAGATATTCGGAGGAATTCCAACAAACATGTGCAATCGGTAAAAGAGTATCCACCGTCCGGAGTCCAGGCATGTCCGACGAATCATCTTCATCGTAGACAACTCGTCCGAAGGTGGCTATGAGGCCAAAGCGTTATTCCATCCAATATTTACCG
>PBRM01000160.1 GCA_002725915.1 Gemmatimonadota bacterium | reverse complement strand
TCCAACAGCTGGATCCGGAGAGGACGGAGATCGCCCTCGTCAACGATCCCGGTCGCACGGCGGTGGAATTCTTGCGGGAGGTGCTCTACCAGCTAGGGGAGGAGACCGATGCAGAGAGTCGGCCCGAGATCGTTCACCGCATCCACGAGCTCCTGAACGCTCTCCACACCCAGGGGAAGGAAACCATTGTCGTAATCGACGAGGGACAGCTTATGGAGGACCCGGAGGTATTGGAAGAAATTCGCCTGTTGTTGAACTTCCAGTTGAATGACGCCTTCCTCATCACCCTGCTCATGGTGGGCACGGAGGCGCTGGCCGATAAGATCCGGAATTCTCCGCTGGATCAGCGCATCGCCGCCCGGGGGATTCTGAAACCGATGGGCCGAGAGGACGTCCACGAGTACGTAGCGCATCGCCTCGACGTGGCTGGAAGGAAAGAGCCGGTTTTTTCTTCCGCCGCGCTCGATCTGGTTCACGATTTTTCCGACGGCGTACCTCGAATGGTCAACAATATCTGCGACATCTCTCTGGTCATCGGCTACGGCCGAAAGTTGGACAGCGTGGATGCAGGCTGGATGCGCCGCCTGATTCAGGCGGCAGAAGGGTCGAGGGTGTAAGGGCGGACATGGCACTGAGAATGAGCCAGATGCTGCGCTTCTCCCGGGAGACGCATCAGGCGGTCTCGGCAACCGCCGGCGCCAGGATTCTGTCGAAGGGCAGTCCCGACGTCATAGCCGGACCAGGCCCGGAAGCGACAGCCCCCCTCGCCCTCCGGCTAACTTCGAAACCCTTGAGGCTGCGGGGATGCCATCCCCTGGCGCCACCGTCGAACACGTCTCCGATCCGTCCGATCCCGCCGTTGGCGTGTACGAACAGCTGCTTTCGGTGGTTCAGCTGGTTTTTGACGCGGCGGCCACCGGGAGTGCTCCCGATGGCCCGGCCACCGTTGCCCCCATGCGCGCGGTACTGGAGCAGCTCGAACAGGGCGACGGACTCCTCGCGGTCACCGTCAGGCAGCGGGGACGGGCGGACTCATTGGCGAAGCGCAGCGCCAACGTTGCTGTCCTCGCCATTCTATTGGGCCTGGAGATGAAGTACGACGAACGTCAGTGTGTGGCGCTCGGGTTGTGCTGTATCATGCACGACATCGGCATGCTGACCATTCCCGCGGAAGCCATGAACGCCCGGAAGTTCAGCGATAAGGTGAAAGAAATGCTGCGCCGCCACCCCATCGAATCGAAACGGATGGTGGAGTCGTTCGGCAAGGCCTTTAACTGGGTCGGCGAGATCGTCGTGCAGGCCCACGAGCGCTGGGACGGAGGCGGCTACCCGCAGGGCCTCAAGAAGGAGGAAATCCACGAGTTCGCCCGCATCATCGGCCTCGTCGACACCTACGAAGCCATGGTGCAGCCGCGGGCCGATCGGGAGGCGCGGGTGGTATACAACGCCCTCCAGGCGATCATCGACCAGCGCAATACCCAGTTCGAGCCCAGGCTCATCAAAGCGCTCATCAGTATCGTCTCGATTTTCCCTGTGGGAAGCCTGGTGAAGGTCAACAATGGCGAGATCGGGCGAGTCGTGGGAGCCCACAGACGACACCCGACCAGACCCGCTGTGGACATCCTGGTCGATTCCCACGGACGCCGGCTGGACGAGGCCCGCACACTCAAGCTGGTAGACGAGCCCATGCTCTACATCGTCGATCCGGCCATCGGCGAAGCGGCAATACCGGACAAGACGGATTGAGCGATGGCGGTGGCCGGGCTCCTGGAGAAAGTCCGCAACGGTCTGGCGAAGACGCGTTCCGCCATGGTGGCGCGGATCACCACTGCGATCTCTGGCGACGCACTCGACGAGGAAGCGGCGGACGAGATCGAGGAGATCCTGATTCAGGCGGACGTCGGCGTGGACGCAGCCGTGGAGATCGTAGACCGGCTGCGAGAGCGGCTGCGTCGAGCGGAGAGTGGGGCGGAGCAGATCTTTGTCTCGCTGCGGAAGGAACTCTGTCAGATCGCCGGCGGCGGGGTGCCCTTTGACCCGGGTGCCGAGCTTACGGGCAAACCGCATGTCGTGCTGGTGGTGGGTGTCAATGGCGTCGGCAAAACGACGACGATCGGCAAGCTAGCGCGGCTGTACCGAGATTCGGGGCGAAGCGTACTGCTTGCGGCGTGTGACACCTTCCGCGCCGCTGCCGTGCCGCAGCTGGAGATCTGGGCCGAGCGGGCGGGAGCGAATATCGTCCGCGCCCAGCAGGGAGCGGATCCGGCGGCGGTGGCCTTCGACGCGGTCTCGGCGGCGCTGTCACGCGACACCGACGTGGTGCTGGTGGACACAGCCGGACGGCTGCACACCAAGGTCAACCTGATGGAGGAGCTCAAGAAAGTCCGGCGTTCCCTGGGCAAACAGTGCCAGGGCGCACCCCACGAAACCCTCCTCGTGCTCGATGCCACTACCGGGCAGAACGCCCTCTCACAAGCCCGACAGTTCCACCTTGCTACCGAAGTAACCGGGCTGGTCCTCACCAAGCTGGACGGCACCGCCAAAGGCGGTATCGCCTTCGCTCTGCGGCGCGAGCTGGGCATTCCCATAAAACTCATCGGTGTCGGGGAGGGTGAAGACGACTTGCAGCCCTTTGACGGGGAGACCTTCGTAGAGGCGCTGCTGGAGCGCTAACCCTCACACTCACTCTCTCTCTCTCGGCGCCCCACGCCATGCCGCGGGGCGCAGCGTCCACTACCTGCGGCGCCCCGAGATTTCCCGTTCTCGCCACGGGGTAAAATCCGGATTGGGTTGAGGAATCCTGGCCTCGATCGACTCGCGCCAGTCCGCCAGCAGCCGGCTCAACCTCGCCGTCACCGCGGGCAGCTCATCGGCCAGGTCGCGATCCTCGCCGATATCGTCGCGCAAGTGGTAGAGTTCAACGTGGCTGTCCTCGAAGAATTCGATGAGTTTGTAATTGCCGGCGCGAACCGAGGAGCCGGGAGTGCCGCCCTGATTGCCGTAATGCGGGTAATGCCAGAAGATGGCCTCTCGGTCCAGGCCACCCGCGCCCTTCAGCAGCGGCGCCAGGCTGACGCCGTCGCAATGCTGTTCGGGCATCGGATCCAGGCCCGCCATCTCCAGGAAAGTCGGGTAGAAGTCCGTACTCGTTACCGGGACCCCGCACACGCTGCCTGGAGCCGTGGCCCCGGGCCAATTCACCAGAAGGGGTTCCCGCGTACCCCCTTCGTACATCCAGCCCTTACCCTCGGCCAGCGGGGCATTGCACGTGGGCGAACCCTCCGATGTGGCCAGTCCGCCGTTGTCGGAGGTAAACACGACGACGGTTTCGTCGGCGATCCCCTCCGCTTTCAGGGTTTGCAGGATGCGACCGACATTCTCGTCCATGCTCTCGACCATGGCCGCATAGACGGGATCTGACTGCACCAGCCGACGCCGGATGCGCCTCTCCTTCCGGTGCGCGCACGGAAAGAAGTCCCCCTCCTCGAAGGTGTCTACTCGATCCAGGCCGAGCTCTCTTATCCGCGCCTCGTACTTAGCGATCTTCTCCGCCTTGCCCTGGATGGGCGTGTGCACGGTGTAGTAGCACAGGTTCAGGAAGAAGGGGCGCCCCGGATCTCGGCTCGCGATCAGTCCCAGGACACGGTCCGTCAGGTAGTCCGTCAGGTAGGTACCCTCGGGGACATCGGTGTCGGCCAGCACTGGAATCGAGGACCACGGGCTGAAATAACCCGACGACCCGGGCGAGCCCACTTCGCAGCCACCCACATTCTCCTCGAAGCCGTGCTCTTGCGGGTAGAAGCCGGGTCCCCCGAGGTGCCACTTCCCCACGTGCCAGGTGGCGTAGCCCCCGTCCCGCAGCGCCTGGGCTATGCTGGTCTCTGTCTGCGGCAGCTCCTTCAGATAGGGCACGTCGATCAGACGTCCTCTGGCGGGGTGACTGCGCCCCACCCAGTCGACAAAATTGGTGATGCCGACGCGGGCGGGGTACCTACCGGTTAACACGCTCGCCCGCGTCGGCGAACACACCGGACACGACGCATAGGCATCGGTGAACCGCATGCTCTGCGCGCACAGTGCGTCCATATTGGGCGTCTCGTAGAAGCCGCTGCCGTAGCACCCCAGGTCGCGCCAGCCGAAGTCGTCCAGCAGAATGAAGATGATATTGGGTCTGGTCATTCGGTCGCCAAGAGTCTTCTTGACACTAACGATCTCGTTGCCGTGAGATGACACTGCCTGGGTACATCCTGCAGGATCCGCCAGCACCCTCTTCGAGATCGTCAATCATCTGAGCTCTGGCCCGGGCACCCGGTTCCAGGCCACCGGCTCGACGTCCCCTTCGTACACCGGCAGCAGCGGGGTCACCCGGTCCCACGCCTGGCTCGACCAGCTCTCCGGTTGGGGGCGCGGGCGCCCGATGTGGGCGCGCAGGCCATCCGACAGCAGCTGGAAGAGGGGGTGGTACCACAGGGTGATGACGGTGCGTCTGCCCTCCGAGCTGTTGCTGTGGGAGGAATGCAGCAGGCGCGAGTCCCCGACCACCAGATCTCCGGCGCGAACCGGCACGGACAACTCGCCCGGCGCCGGCCGGTAGGCCGGGTGAGCGGGATCTTCCACGCGCCGCAGTTCGTCGGTATGAGCATCGGGCGTGACGTCGTGTACGGGGTGGCGCTTCAGGTGCGAACCTGCCAGAACCCGCAGGCATCCATTCTCCGGCGTCGTGTCGACCAGGTAATACATCAGGAACAGCTGCTGAGGCAGCGGCGTGTAGCTTCCCTGGTCATCCCACCCCCACCAGTCCTGGTGCCAGAACAGCGCCGGGCTGTGAGGCGGTTTGCCGATGACAAACCCGGAGGAGAACTTCGGACGCAGAAACCCGAGCGAGCGCAGCGCTTCCAGGGAGCGCGGATAACTGACCAACTCGGCGAACAGGGGATCCTCCCACACGCTTATCATGCTTCCAGTCGAGCGCTGGGCGGCGCTATCCTCAGCCGTCTGCGCATCCAGAAGCCAGTCGGTCACCTGCCGCAGGCGTTCGAGCATTATCCCGTCCAGCACACCCTCGAAGAGGCAGTACCCCTCTTCTATCAGCTGGTCCCACCTGTGCTCCGCCGATTTCATCGGCCCCCCGCCGCCTCTCGATCTGAATGGTCTAGCGCCTCCACGGCCGCTGCGATTTCGCCGACAACCTGCTCGTCGCGCTCAACTCGGCGGGCCTCTTCCAGCGCGGTGGCCGCCGCCTCGCCCCCCAGCCTGCCCAACGCCCATGCGGCATGAGCGCGCACGAGGGGCTCGTCGTGGTGGCGGAGGGCATCTGTCAGAGCCGGTACCGCCGCCTCACTGCCCGAATTTCCCAGAGCCACGGCGACGTTGCGTTGCAGTCCGCGGCGTTTCGGCCTCTTGGCCGGGTTGCGGCGAAAGAGCTCGTTGAAGGCATCTCGATCCATGGCGAGCAACTCGGTGAGAGGCGGGTGCTGCAGCCCCGACCGCGTCTCCAGCGCTGGCTCGCGAACCGGCGGAGCCTTCTTGTTCCACGGACAGACCTCCTGGCAGATGTCACACCCGAAGATCCAGTTTCCCATGAGGGGGCGCAAAGGCTCGGGGATAGAGCCCTTCAACTCGATGGTGAGGTAAGAGATACAGCGGCGGGCATCGAGGACGTAGGGCTCGGGAAAGGCGTCGGTGGGACAGGCGTCCAGACACCGGGTGCAGGTACCGCAGTGGTCGACGGCGGGGTGGTCCCATTCGAGATCCACCTCGGTGACGATCTCCCCCAGGAGAAAGTAGGACCCCTGCCACTGGTTGATGAGGCACGTGTTCTTCCCCCACCAGCCGAGGCCGGCGCGGTTGGCCAGCTCGCGCTCGAGGACAGGCGCGGTGTCGACGAAGTAGCGCCCCGCCGGGTCTTCCCCGGCTTCCTCCCGGACGGAGGCCCACAATTGCCGTAGCCTATCCTTGAGGAGGTCGTGGTAGTCGTCGCCGAGGGCGTATTGCGCCATCCTCCCGGCGAGCGGCGAAGGGTCGCCGAGGGCCTCCTGATGGTAGTGCATCCCCACACAGATGACGCTCCGAGCGCCGGGAACAAGGCGCGCCGGGTCGGCCCGCTTGTCCTGGTTGCGCTGGAGATAGGTCATCTCGCCGGCGAACCCCAGAGCGACCCAGCGGGCGTAGAACTCGGCCCCCTCGAGCGGATCGGCGGGGGCGATGCCGACCAGATCGAACCCCAGCTCGCGGGCCCGGGTCCTCACCAGCTCGGAACGGCGACTCCTGCTCCGGGGGGCGCTCGTTCCTTCGGATGCAGGCAAAGGGGGCTTACTGAAAAAACTCGAGGACGCGGTGGTAGACGATCTGCTGGAGGTCGTTGAAGGTGACCAGGACCATGATGCCGAGGATGATGACCAGGCCTATCTGCTGGAAGACCTCCCGCTGCCTGACCGACAGGGGACGGCGCATGACCGCCTCGAGGGTGAGAAAGGTCAGGTGGCCTCCGTCCAGGACGGGGATGGGCAGGAGGTTGAGGATGGCGAGGTTAACGCTGAGGAGGGCGAGGAAACTGAGGAAGGTCCTGAGCCCCAACTGGGCTGTTTCTCCCGCCAACATGGCGATGCGGATGGGCCCGCCCAGCTCTTTGTAGCGGTCTTTCTGGAAAATCTCGCGTATGAAATCGAGGATCAGCAGCGAGGAAGAGTAGACGCTGCCGGCGCTCATCCGGATAGCTTCTCCCAATCCCACCTGCACGGTCGTGTAGGGACTGATGCCTATATGCCCCCGCGTGCTGTCGCCGATGCTGTGGGCCACGGGTGTGATCGGCGTCTCCATCGGACGGCTGTCCCGGATCCAGGTGAGGAGCACGGTCTCGTCCGGATGGCTGCTGATCTCTATCCTCATGTCATCCCAGCTGCGCACGGGGACGCCGGCCACCGAGGTGATGCGATCGCCCTCCTGCAGGCCGACCTCCTCGGCGGGCGTGCCCTCGATCACGGCTCCCACCGTGCTCGAGAGGAGATACTCCAGGCCGTAGCGCTCCTCGGAGGACGGCGGCAGCAGGAAGGTGATGATCTGGCCATCCCGAACTACATCCACCCACATCCCCTGGCCCGCGGTGAGCGTCAGAGCTGCTTCGAACTCGTGGACATTGGCCACGGGGCTGTCGTCCACTCCCACGACGCGATCCCACTTCCGCAGCCCGGCGCCAGCGGCAACCGAATCCTCCCCCGGGTCTACCGAGGTGGACACAACGGTTTCCATCCCCCAGGCGTAGAACATCAGGACAAAAACGGCAAAGGCGAAGAGGAAGTTCATCGCTGGACCGGCGGCGATAACGGCCATGCGGACCCAGATCGACTTGGAGGGGAATTCCCAGGGCTCGCCGGTAACCTCATCCGTGCCGACATCGGCCATGCCCGCGACTTTGACATAGCCGCCAAAGGGAATGGCCGAAATGCAGTACTCCGTCTCCCCCCACTGGACGCTGATGAGCTTGGGTGGGTAGCCCACCGAGAAGCGCTCGACTCTGATGCCGGCTCGCTTGGCGACGAGGAAATGGCCCAACTCGTGGACGAAGACGAGAATGCTCAAAGCGACGACGAAGGAGAGGATATCCGTTATCATGTCAGAACACCCAGGCGAGATCTCGCAGCAAGCCCAGTGCGCTCAGGTACAGGTAGGCTGCGGGGAAGGCGAAGAGAAGGGAATCGAAGCGGTCGAGGACACCGCCGTGACCGGGAATGAGCAGCGGGGCGTCCTTGACGCCGAAGTCTCGCTTGATAGCCGATTCCACCATGTCTCCCAGTTGGCCCGCCAGACTGACAATGACGAGCATACCCAGTAATTCCCCGAAAGAGAGGACGGAAATCCAGTGGCAGAACACAAGTGGAAGGAGACCTCCCACGAGTCCTCCCGCGAAGCCGACCCTGGTCTTGCCCGGACTGATGGTCGGCACCAGTCGGGCCTTGCCCCACAGAGAGCCGCAGCCGTAAGCGGCCGTATCCGCGAGCCAGACCGAGAGCAGCACGACGAGCAGCAGTCGCGCCAGATCCGAGTCGCCCACCGAGCCACCCAGAAGCCCGTCATCGGCGCTTATCAGCAGCGGGCCGCTACCCAGCAAACCCAGGTAGAAAAGGGCCCCGAGGCTGACGAGGGCGTTAGCGGTGAAACTCTCGACCCCACGGGTCAGGGCACGGGCCAGGGCCACCGCAAAAGCCGCCATAACCGCTCCCGTGACGAAGAGAGCGACATGCGTCAGGCCGAACAGCTGCAGCCACACACACCAGCCGACCGCGAGCGCCGAGCCGACGCCGGCGGCAGCTCGATAGCCGGCATTTGCCGCCAGGCGAAACCATTCCCAGCTGCCCCGCGCAACAACCAGGACGACCAGGGCAAAGAGATACCACCCGCCCAGCCACAGCAGTGCGCCCACAGCGGGCACGAAGACGGAGGCCGAGGCCGCGCGGCGGGGCAAGTCGGCTCCGGAACGCCCTGGCATCCTCGGCGAATCAGGCTCCGCCGAAGCGCCGCTGTCGCTGTTGATAAGCCTCGATAGCCTCGTACAGGTGATGGCGGCGGAACTCGGGCCAGAATACGGGAGTGAACCAGATCTCGGTGTACACCGTCTGCCATGGTAGAAAATTGCTCATCCGCATCTCACCACTGCAACGAATGAGCAGATCCGGATCCGGAATTCCACCGGTGTAGAGCGTAGCGCCAATCGATTCCTCGTCGATTTCATCGGCCGACAGTTCGCCGGACCGCACTCGTTCCGCCAGGATTCGGCAGGCATCGACGATCTCGCTGCGCCCGCCGTAGTTGACGGCTATGTTCAACAGCAGGCCGGTGTTCGAGGCCGTATCCGCCAGCGCTTTCTCCAGTGCCCGCTGCACCGACTTGGGCAACCCGTCGATGCGCCCGATGGCGTTGAGACGAACATTGTTGTCGTTCAGTTCCGGGGTCTCGCCGATGAGGGACTCCCGCAGCCAGCGCATGAGAATGCTGACCTCGAACCTGGAGCGCCGCCAGTTCTCGGTGGAAAAAGTGTAGAGCGTGAGCACATCGACACCCAGCTGGCTGCTGGCACGGACTATCTCCCGCGCCGTCTCCCGCCCGTGCCGGTGGCCCTCGGCGACGGGGAGTTTGCGTTCCTTCGCCCAGCGGCGGTCCCCATCCATGATGATGGCGATGTGATCCGGCATGTTGCCGTGCTCTTTGAGCCGTTGCTGGACACGGACATCTTCCGCGTCGTGTTGGGGATCTGACGAGATACTGTCGCTCATTTGGTGTACGGGAATCGGCGCTGGAGGACCCCTCGAAGCACCTCGACGGGGCGGCCAGGAAGAGGATGGCCCTGAACCACGAATCTTGACGGAAAGTACGAATTTATCTGCAAACGGCCGTCCAGTCAAGAACATAGAACATCGATGCCTAGCGATCCGGTGGCCGCTAGATCGGTAGCCGGCTTGACAAGCTCATTGGGCCCGGATATATTGCGCCCATGGGCGCGGGAAAGAAGTCGGCGAAGGCCGAGCTCAGAGCCGTCTGTCTGCGACGACGCGGAGAGTTGACCGACGCCGAGGTGAAGGCGCACAGCAGCCGCATTCAGCAGCGGCTGATGGCCCTGTCGGAGTACGAGGCCGCGCACGCCATACACACCTACGTGGACGCCGTGCCCGGCGAGGTGAAGACGCGGGACTTCGTTCGCCTGAGCCTGGCTCAGGGCAAGCGCATTGCCGTACCCTGGGTGCCCGCCAGCGCCGGGGGCCCATTCCGGTCGGCGGAGATCGGAGCTCTCGCCGAGCTGGCACCCGGACCGTGGGGACTGCTGCAACCGCCGGAGAAGGAGGCGGTCTGGGTTGATGACCTCGCCGACGGCTTCGACCTCGTCGTCGTGCCGGGTGTGGCATTCGATCTGCGCGGTCATCGGATCGGCCACGGCGGCGGGTTCTACGACCGCGTTCTATATTGCACACAGGCCTACAAGGTAGGGCTCGTCTACGGAGAGCTCCTGTTGGAGGAAATCCCGAACGAGCCCCATGACATCCCCGTGGACGCTGTGGTGACAGAGTCCGCGACCCACATCTGTCAGAGGAGGCAAGCGTGATTCAGGAGCTGAGGATCTATCGATTTCATCCGGGGCAGAAGAAGACCTTCATGAAGGAGTTCCGCAAGGCGAGACTCTTCATGAAGAAATACGGCGTCACTTTCGTGGCCGCCTGGGAGAATCCGGACCGCGACGACGAGTTCATCTGGATGCGATCGTTCGCCGATGCCAAGGCCCGGGAGAAGGCGATCGAGGCTTACTACGGCAGTCCGGAGTGGCTGAAAATCGTCGGCCGTATCCGCCCCACCATCCGCCGGCGCGAGGTGCGGGTCATGAAGGAACTGAAGGTTCCCGCCCGAGGCTGATGCGCCTTGTCCCTCGATGAGCCGATGAGAATCGGATCCATCTCTGCGGATCCCGGACTGCTACTTGCACCTATGGAGGACGTGTCCGACCTGCCGTTCCGAACGATCTGCAAAGAGCTGGGCGCCGACATCGTCTACACCGAATTCGTCAACGCCGAGGGGCTGGTGCGCCAGCCGCCTGTCGAACACAGGAGACGCGGGTCGGACAAGCTCCTCTTCCGAGATGCGGAGCGCCCACTCGGCATTCAGCTGTACGGCGCCTCCGAGTTTTCCATGGAGACGGCCGCCCACACGGCGGCTCAGCGACGGCCCGACCTCATAGATATAAACTGCGGCTGCTGGGTCAGCAATGTCGCCCTGCGCGGGGCCGGGGCCGGCCTGCTGAGGGACCCGGATCAGATGCGGAAGGTGGTCGAGCGCGTCATCGGCGCCGTGGGAGACCTGCCGGTGACGGTGAAGACTCGACTCGGCTGGGACCCCGCGTCGATCCACATTGTGGAAGTGGCGCGCATGCTGGAGGAGGCGGGGGTGCGGGCCCTGGCTCTCCACTGCCGCACGCGGTCCCAGGGCCACAAGGGGGTGGTCGACTACTCGTGGATTCCCCGCATCAAGGAGGTCGTTTCCATCCCCGTCATCGCCAACGGCGACATCACCACTGCCCAGGATGTAGCCAGAGTCTTCGCCGCCACGGGTTGTGACGGCGTCATGATCGGCAGGGCGGCCGTCCGTCACCCGTGGATCTTCCGCGACGCCCGCTCCTATCTGCAGACGGGCCGGCTGGCCCCGCCGCCGACTCTGGCGGAGCGGGCGAATCTGTGTCTGAAACATCTGCGGCTGTCGGTCGAGCTCCGGGGAGATCGCGGCGGTGTGATCGGTATGCGCAGACACTTCGCCGGCTACTTCAGGGGTATGAGGGGAGCCGCCCAGCTGAGAGGAGAGCTGACCCGGCTAGCTGAAGCGGAGTCCGTGCGGCAGCGTCTGCAGCAGCTGGCGGAGTCACCCCAGGCTGAAGTACCGGTCATTCCCGATCCTCCGGGGGCTCCGGAGGCGGCGACACCTTTCACGGGGGAGAGCGCCCTGGCCGACCACTGAGCCTAACAGCTTGTGGTGGCCAGCTGC
>PBRM01000159.1 GCA_002725915.1 Gemmatimonadota bacterium | reverse complement strand
CGGCAATTCTCCAGTGAACCCGTGACCCGTGCTGCCACGTACACCGGTTTTCCGCGCTCTTCGCCGAGCTTCTCGGTCATGCGGCGGATGGCCCGCTGCAGGTCGGTAAGCAGGTAGCGCAGCCGGTAGCCCTCGTGATCGGGGAAGTGGAAGCCGTGGCGCTGCCAGTCGAGCTCCACTCCGTCCCAGTCGTAGCGCCGGCAGATCTCCTCGACGTGATTGAAGCGACGCTCTCTGATTTCGGGAATGGCCATGTTCCATGACAGGGCAAACCACTCCGAGGTGCGGTCGCCGAGTACCCATTCAGGGTGCTCATAGCGCAGGGTCTCGACGCGACCGGAGTTGTGTAGCGCCTCCAGGTCAGCGACCTGGGCACCAGCAAAGTGGTTGTCGTTCATGCGCACGGAGGCGTAGACATCGAGGCCGAGCTCGTGTCCACGGGCGATCAGGGCCTCCTGGGGATCTTCGCCGCGGTCGTACATCTGGCGGATGTTTTCAGTACCGGTGTAGGCGCCGGCGCTGTCGTATCGGCGTCCCTTTGCCTCACCGATGAACTCGAGAATCTCGCTGGGCCAGCGCGACCCCTGCCCTCCCGTACTCCAGAACAGGGCGTCGACCTGGGTGTCTTCGAGGGGGGCGTAGGCTTTATCGAGAAAGGAGGTCAGGGCCTGGGGCGTCGGCGAATAGCCGTGAGGCGCGCCATCCCAGTTGTAGATGATCCGGTAGTCGGGGGGAACGGGCATGGGTCGCCTCTCTCACTCTGTCGATCGCAGGCTGTGGAGCGCGTCCAACAGCTGCGGCGACAAGGCGCCCGCCCCAGCCCTTCTGGCGTTCTCACGCGCATGGCGGGGATCGGTGGTGCCGATGATGGCCGAGTTGATTACGGGGTGCGACAGCGTGAAGCGGAGGGCGCATTCCAGCGGATCGTCCCACGCCCCCTCGTCGATCAGCAATTCTCTCACGGAGTCCCAGTGGGGGCCGTCGTGGTACTGTGGAGAGTCCGGCGGCAGCAACCTGGCGTTGGCGATGGGGCGCTTGGCTACCACGCCCATGCCAGCGCGTTCCGCCGCGGGCAGCACCTGGTCGAGGGCGCCCTGGTTGACGATGTTGAAGGTCACCTGAAGCGCGTCGAAGACACCCATTGAGATCGCCTGCAGCGCATCTTCGTCGTCGCCGCTGTAGCCCACGTAGCGCACCTTGCCCGCGTCGCGAGCCCGCAGCAGGGCATCGGTCGCTTCACCGGCGCGCAGCACCTCCGCCGAGCAGGTGTGCAGGAAAACGAGATCGAGACATTCGAGACCCATCCGTTTGAGAGAGCGCTCGATGCTCTCCTCGATGATGGCGCGGGAATACGGCTCTCCCTGGGCGCCGCCCGTGATGCAGCCGCATTTGGTGGCGACGCTGAACCCGCCCAGCCGATCTCCGAGGAAGCGACCGATGAGCTCCTCGCTCTCGGCGTAGCAGTCGGCGGTGTCGATAAAGGTGATGCCTAGATCGAGGAGGCTATTGAGCAGGCCCTCTAGCTGATCGAGGGGCGCACCGTCGCCAATGCGCGCGGCGCCAAATCCGTGGCGGCTGACCTGGAGGTCGGTGGCGCCGAGTCTGGTGAGTTTTTCCATTTGATACCTCGAATTTCTCGGGGAAAGGAATGATGAATGAAGGTAACACAACAGCGGTCGTAGTCCCAATGCCATGCAGCACCCCCCTTTTGGAACCGGATGGCGAGTCACTGGCGCCGACGCTTTACTGTACGCAGGCGCCGGCGTAACTTGCTGGCACGCGTTGGTCGAGCACTACCCAACAGGCCCGGACCAGGAGGCGGGAGTCATGTGCGCCGATATCTATCCACAGCACCACCGACAGCTGTTCCTCGACGACGGCGCCATCGAGTCCATGTCCGGGCTGCAGCGCGTTCTGCACCAACCGGTGAACACCGGTCCAGTTATCCAGCCCGACCGCTCGAGGGGACAGGTTGCCGTCCAGAGCAGCAGCGTGCCTCAGTGGAACCCGGAGAAAGGCGTCTGGGAGTGGTGGTACAAGGGATTCACCACCTACACCGATGAGTATCTGACTCTCTACGCAACGTCTGCTGATGGCGAGCACTGGGACATGCCGGATCTCGGTCTGTACGAATGGAATGGCTCAAGTTCCAACAACGTCGCCTTCGCCTCGGACAAGGCCAACCTCTGTCACGTCATCCGCGACGCGGTGGACGGAGATCCTCAGCGTCGGTACAAAGGGCTGTTCAGCGATGGTGACCACATGGACCGCTATCCGGGCGTGTCGGCGGACGGCTTCCGGTGGGAGATCTCGGGAGGACCGCCCATCCCCAGTCACGACACCTCCACCCTCGTCCGCGACGACATCGACAACCGCTATCTCGCCATAGTGAAGCACCGCACCGAGTGGGGCAGATCTGCCTTTCTGACAACCAGTCCCGACTTTGTCTACTGGACGGACCCCGAGCTCGTCCTCCACACCGACGAAATCGACCAGAGAAACCGCAAGCGACGCATTCAGGCCGTCGTCGACGACCCGGCATATCTTTCGCCGCCCGTGGTCGATGATCGGGATTACCTCGCCCAGCTTTACATGATGCCTGTCATGCCCTACGAAGGTCTCTACGTCGGCTTCCCCCTGCTTTTCAATCCCTCCGGCGCCGATGGGCAGCAGAGCAATCACACCGGCCTGAACCAGGTGGAGCTCGCCGTCTCTCGCGACGCACGAGAATGGGAGCGGGTCGCCGACCGAGCCGTCTTCGTGGGTGTCGAACCGTGGGAAGGTGGCGCCAACTTCGGCAATGCACAGGTCGCTCTGTGCGGAGCCCCCCTGGCCCGCGACGAGGAGATCTGGATTTATCACATCGCCTGCCGCTATCGCGGACACCGGGACCTGTTCGCGGATCTCGATCCCTCGATCTACAACGACGATTTTTTCGATCCGTCCACGGTCATCTGCCTGGCCACGCTGCGCCGGGACGGTTTCGTCTCCCTCAACCCGGAGACGGCTGGAGGCGAATTACTCACCAGATCTTTCAATTGGGAGCAAGGGGGTCTCCGCGTGAACGCGGACGTGGAAGCCCGGGGCGAAATCCTCGTCGAGGTGGTGGACGCCGACAGCCTGTGCCCGCTTCCAGGCCGGTCGAGGGGCGAATGTCAGGCGATGCGCGGCGATCAGCTAGCAGGCGAGATCAAGTGGAATGACGGCGGCCATCCCTCAATCGGTGACACGCCTATCCGGCTTCGATTTTTCCTGCGCGACGCCAGTCTGTACTCTTTCTGGTTGGCGTGAGTGAGTGTGTGTGCCGTGTGAGTGAGTGAGTAGGCCCGCTTTCATCTGGCTGCATTTTCTTCGTCAGGTGGCCATGCGGGAGTCACTGCGTAGCCCATTCCGGTTGCGCCAAATTGATTGCCGGTGAACCAGCAACGGAGCTCGCCCTCGGCGCAGACGACGGTTGGATAAGATCTCTGATGGTCGTCGAAATCGCCGTGCTCTCCAACGCCGAGTTCACCATCAGGCCCGCATCGTTCCGCCCACTGCCAAGTGATTCCGTCCTGGCTGGTGAGGCGATGAACACGATAGGCGGTGCCGAATGTATTGAGCCACATGATGTAGCCGTCGCTCTGCTTGATTATGCAGGGCTTGGAACAGATATACTCGTAGGGGGTAACGCCAGAACCCCTCGGGGAGACAACCAGGTGAGCGAGAGGTTTTTCCCAATGGATGCCGTCCTTCGATTCAGCATACGCGATGCCGATTTCAGGAATGGTATCGCCGTGCCCGGTGTCTACGCCTGCGGGCCTGGGGAAGTATCTCCCGATTGCGGTGTAGTACATGCGAAAGTGTCCGTTCTCGTGCAAGATCCAAACACTGCCGGTCCCCTCCGCATCATACGGTCGATCCAAAGGCAGCACGGGGTGCTCCGAGTGGTAGCGCCAACTTTCTCCGCCATCGTCCGAGGTGGCAACCCCCGTCGTGTTCGGTAGTTTCCCATCAGCTCTGCGCCCCCACGCGGTGAAGTAGAGGAGCCACCTGTCAGCGGTCACGGGAAGCAGGAAGGGGAAACTCGGGCCCCTGCAGTTATGACCCGTGTCCGTCTGTGGGCCGATCATGAAAGAACCGACAGGCTGCCAGGAGTTGGGCTCTACAACCGACGACTCGGCCTGCAGGATGTAGTTCAGACCGTCAGAGTCACTTCCCCAGTATGCCATACGGTATCTGTCACCAAGCCGAACTACATGGGCCGCTCCGGCGCGAGACTGATCGTGCTGAGGGTGCAGCAAACCCGGTGAGACGACGCGCGGCGACGGTGGAATCCTCCAGTACTTCATGCAGAGCGCCCTCCGAGACTTTCCGGTTTTTCAAGGAGGTCGCCGATCTTCATCGACTGGGTACCGTCCCATCCGTGACCACTTGCTCCCCTGAGGAGGCGCTGGTCCGCTGACTCAGAAAATCTCTCAACGGCACGTCTTCCGGCGTCGGCGACGTGTAACCGCGCCCTCCCGAATGCGTGACGCCGAGCAGCTGCTGTCGAATCGGATCGCAGCGCTCCAGATAATGCGCCACCGTCATGTCGTCGCGCGGTCGCAGCCATCGATACGAATAGCCGTAGAACAGCACGCGTCTGGGTGTGTCCCAGTAATTGGCGCTGCCCGAGTGCCAGAGGCGCCGATCGAAGAACACAGCCGCGCCCGGCGGCGCGAGTATGGGTACTCCTCCCGCCATTTCCTCTTTTCGATCCTCTCCCGGAAAGTCATTGCGCAACTGGCTGCCCGGGACGACGTAGAAGTTACCCCGCCCCAGAACGGTCGTGTCGGTCAGAAAATACGCCACCTTGAGCGACACCATCGGCCGCGGCGTGGTCTCGAGGTCCGGGTTAAGCTGCCCGCTGTCCTGGTGCCAACCCAGATCCAGGCCGTCCTTCTCCAGCGACTTGCCCGATCCTTCGGGAGGGGTATGCGTCATGTGGGTGTGATACAGCTGGATGTGCCAGCCCATAATTCCCCAGACCTTGGGAAGAGTCGTGTGCCAGTCCATGAGCTCCAGAAAGAGATCGTCCTTGCCGATGAAGTCGTAGTGATTGACCCTCGCCCCGGGCGCGTGCCCCAACCGCAATCGCTCTGCGCGATCGATGCGGTCGACGATAGGAATCAGGTTGTCGACGAACTCCTGGGGGATCGCATTCTCAACCATCAAGAATCCATCGCGCTGAAACTTCTCTCGCTCGTTCTCGGTCAGCACGTGTTCGAAGCACTTGGGATCCATCCGTCCGTCTCCCCAATATCAAAGCAAAAGGGCTGGTAGCGCACTCGCGGCAACCATACTGAACGGGCACACGATGTCGGACGCCCGCCCCGGTCCGTGGTAAACCGTCAACCGCTACGCACCTCGATCTCGCGATCATCCCCCTCGAGCGGGAGCTCCACCCAGGCAGAATTCTTGGCGTGAGAAGCGTGGAAAGCGACGATTGCCTCGAGCACGTGCACCGCCTCTTCGGGGGCGTATTCCAAGGGAGCTCCCCCATCGAGCCAGGCGACCATCTCGCGCACCGCCACATCCATCCCCGAGCCCTGCTGCTGCTCGTTGGTCCACTGCTCGGTCGCACCATCCCAGTATTCGACGACAAAATCGAGCCCCTTCGCAGACGCCCGTCCCTTACTGCCGTTGATGCGAATATCCCAGGGGGTCCGGCCATGGTCGGCCGCGTCAACCGTCACCATCACCCCGCCCTCCAGCCGCATAGTCCCCCAGCCGCCCGGATCGACGAAGTCGCTGCCGCGGCAATCGGGTTTTCCGGCCAGGTCGAGGGTCGCCGACACCGCCTCGATGCGGCGCCCGGTCAGCATGCAAATGGCGTCGAAGACATGGGTTCCGACATTGCCCAGCCGGCCACTGGCCCACTGAGCGTTGGCCGAGGTCAGATCGCCCAAGCCCCCGGCTCGGATATGATCCTGCAAACGGCGATGACTGGAGGCGAAGCGCCGCTGGTGATTGAAGACCAGGAGCGTTCCGGCCTCAGCGCACGCCGCGACCATCCGCTGCCCGTCCGACACCCTTGGCGCTACCGGCTTCTCGCAGAGAATGGCCCGGACGCCGCGCTCGGCACAGGCAACGGTCATTTCCTCGTGCGCCGGGGTATAGGTCGCCACGCTGACGATATCCAATTCTTCATCGGCAAGAAACTCGCGCCAATCGGCGTAGGTCCTGGCCCCGGTGCGCGCCGCAAAGCGCTGCCGCCGCCCCTCGTCGCGACTCGAGCCGGCCACGACCTCGACCTGAGGATGGTTGTCCAGGGCCATCAAATGCGTCCCGTCCAGGTCTGCCACCTGCTGACCCAGCGCGTCCCCCGACACCTGGTCGGCGGCACCGATAAAGCCCAATCCGATAATACCCGCTTTGTACTCCGCCATCGTTCTCCCTCTCTCTCCCCCTGCGGCGCGGCCCATACAGAGCCGCACTGTGGCGCCCGATTCCGGCTACCGCCAAACAGCAGCAAAGGCCCCTAACAGCCCTAAAAGCCCATTCGCGCTGCGATGAGCAAAGCGACTTTATCAACGGGCTGCCAAACCTCGCGCGGAGTCTACGAATAGGCCGAAAAAAGGCCTTCCTGTTGGCTCGTACAGTGCGTAAGAAGGGCGCTGCGGCGAATATGGTCAAGGTATGAGATACGTCTTGAGCTGCTCTTGAGGGAGCTTCCGATTCTTGACGATGGAACTGAAGCCCGGCCTCCTCATTGACCTTGTCATCGACAACACCGCTTATTTCGGCCTACCCGCAAACCCGCCCGCTCCTGAGGATTGAACCCATGAAGTCAAAAGCAGAGGTACCCACATACGGCGTCGGCATCCTCGGCAATTGCTGCACCCACGGCGCCGGTGTGGCTCGCAGTCTGGCCGCACACCCGCGTCTGCACCTGGTCGCGGGGTACGAGCCCGGGCCACGACGGGCCGCCGAGTTGGGCGAGGCCATGGAGATGAGGTTGGCCAGCAGCTATCGGGAGGTGGCCGGGCATCCGGAAGTCGATGTCGTCGCTGTCACCACTGACCCTTGCGACAAGGCCGCCATGGTGGAGCTGCCCGCCGCGGCCGGCAAGGCTCTCTACATCAACAAGCCCCTCAGCCACACACCGGCAGCGGCGCGACAGATCGTGGCGACCGTGGCGACCGCGGGCGTTGACGCCGTTTTCGATGCCCCCATGGTCAAGGGCCTGGCCGTCTTCGACAAGCTGCAACGCCAGGTGAAGGCCGGCGAGTGGGGCCAGGTGGTCAGCTACTACCACACTTTCGGCATGACTTTCGCACCCGACTTCGACATCACCTCGGCGTGGCCCGAGCGCTTCGACCCAGCGGCCAAGTCCGGCGGCGGCGAGATGACCAATATGGGTTGCTACGCCATTGACTTTGCCCTCCACATGCTGGGCATGCCACGGCGCGTCGAGGCCAAGTGGCAGAGGTTCTGGCAACCTTACGTGGAGAGAGAGGTGGAGAACTTCGGCCAGATCGCCCTGGACTACGGCCGTTTCTGGGCCCTACTGGCGGTGGGCAAGCAGGCCCTGGCCGGGGAGCGAGGGCCGCGCAACGCCCTGGCAGTCGAGTTCGAGACCGCCAATCTGTTTATCGACCCCGGCGCCGAGATCTTCGTGCACAACGGCCGCGCCGATTCGCTGACCGCCTTCGTCGGCGAGCACACCGCCATCTCCTCTATCGATCAGCTGCTGGCGGCCATGGATGGCGGCGCAGCGCCATCCAGCGACCTGGCCACGGCCGCCGACGGGGTCGAGGTACTGTGCGGCGCCTACCTCTCCGCCCAGGAGAATCGCATCGTCGACCTGCCCCTGTCCCAGCCGCGCAACCCGCTGTTCGAGTGAGCCCTTCAGTCACCTCCCCCTTCTTGGACCATGCTCACCAGCTACGCGTCTGCCGCAGCTTCCTCCGCAGCTTCCTGGCAGGCCTCGTCGAGCGGGCCCTCAAGACGAATCCGGGCTGCTGGTAGTATTGGACTCGCCAAGTCTACAACGCGGTGATGTCGGCGTTGCAAGCTATGCCTGTGTGCAGCGCTGCCAGTACCACAAGCGTAAGAACGTCGAGTCCTACCTGCCGAAGGATGCTGCTCCTGTGAGTTGATGGTTGCAGGGGCGTTGTCTGTTAGCGGTGATACTTCAAGCAGATCTCAACCTGCTCGATGCGCAGGGCTACCGCAAGGCGGGGATCCCGCTCGACCAACTGGACGCTGACTTCGTGTACGCCGCGTTTCACCCGTGACTTCTCCAGAGGCCAGGTTAGCCAGATGTTTTCCGATACGTCCGCTGGATCTTCCGGGTCTTCGGCGGCAGCATCGCGCCGGTGCGCCGGTCCCAGGGGTATTCCGTCCAGCGCCACCTTCACCTCGTGGCGAGTCGACAGATGCGCGATCTCGATCTGCAGTTCTGCGCCCTTCAGGTCGACGCCCCCTGCGGTCACGTCGTCGCTGACGGTGACGTGGAAGGTGGGGCCGGCGTCGGTCAGCGTGCGGTGCAGGTCGACGGGAATCTCGCCGCAGATGCGGTCGTCCCGCTCTGCGTCCACTCTCGTGCCGGTCCTGGAGACGCTGCGGTGCAGGGAGGTGTAGACCTTGTCCTGTCCGCGCAGGGTCTGCCTGGAGCCCATGGTGGTCAGCAGGGGGCGTTGGGTATCGCGGTGGCCGTGCCAGTTGAAGACGTAGATGCCGTCGGCTCCGCGGTCCAGGCAGTCGTGGGCGAGACCCCGAAACCAGTCCACCCGCCATTCCCGATGCGGGCGCAGTCGTCGCGCCTGCTGCCGGCCGTCGGTGTCAAAGCCACTGTAGAAGGAGACGCCGTTGGGTTTGCAGAGCTCGACGAAACGCTCTACCTCGGCACCCGGATCCGTGCCCGAGTTGCCGCCGGTGACGACGATATCACAAAGCCGCTCCCGCACCCAGGCTTCCACGTCGTAGCCGATGCGGCGGCAGGATTCGAAGGTGGCCGCCACCCGTACAGCCAGGTGGAAGGGGCGCCCTCTCTCGGCGGCGATCCGATCGGTGGCGTCGCGTATCGCACGCATCAGATCGGTGAGGGTGTAGCGCAGTCTATAGGCGTCGTCGTCGGGCAGGTGGAAGGCGTGCCGCTGCCAGTCCAGTTCGACGCCGTCCCATTCCGCCTGATGGCAGGCCTCCGTTACCAGTTGCAGGATGTGCTCTCTCACCTCCGGCACGGCAACGTTCCAGGAAGTGGAGCACCACTCGGGGGCCTGCTCGAGCCCCAGCAGCCACTCGGGGTGCTCCTTGCGCAAAGCGGTGAGATCGAGCCGTGTCGCCGTCGGCAGATCGGTGGGTCGCAAGTCCCAGAAGTGGTTGTCGTTCATGCGTACCGAAGCCAGCACCTGGACTCCCAGCTCGCGGCCCCGCGCCACCAGCGCGCCGTAGAGATCGTCTCCTCTTTCGAAGAAGGCGCGGATACTCTCGGCGTGGCGCATGCTCCTGACCGAGTCGTAGCGCCTGCCCACAGAAGCTCCCACCATGTCCAGTTTTTCCGAAGGCCAGGTGGCCTCGTGGATACCCATGCACCAGCACAGGGCTCCCACCTGCGTGTCCTCAATGGGGGCGTAGGTCTTGTCCAGGAACTGCTCCACCGACTGCGGGTACTCACTGTAGCCGTGGGGAGCGCCGTCCCAGTTGTAGATGATCCCGTAGGGTGGGGGCGCCGATCGCGTCGTCACTGCGGCTTCTGCCAAGCTATCTCCCTTGGTCAATCATCCGGTGGGGTCGCGAGTGGGTGCTCGCCGTCGATCTGATGCGACCTGGACAGCATGCGAAGTAGATGATCACCCCCTGCTCCCCGGAAGAGTGATCCCAGCAAGCTAGGCGTCCCATTCCAGCAGCACGCCCAGCGCCTCGCCGGGCCGGTTCCACAGCAGGTCGAAGGCCTCGCCGGCATCGGTGAAGGGGAAACGATGCGTCGTCATGCGCTCTGCCTGCACGGCGCCCGACGCCAGCAGCGACATGGCGCGCCGGTACGACGCCAGACCGATGGTGCATCCGTAGTAGCCGCCGAGGATGCGCCGCCGTTGGATCTTGCCCGATGGCAACGGCAGGGCCTGGTCCTCGTACAGCCCGATTAGGTGCAGGGTGCCGTCCGTGCCCAGCATGTCGAGCCCCTGGTCGAAGGCCTTCGGACCCGCTGGACCGCCCACGGCGTAGACCACCAGGTGGGCCCCCGCGCCGTTGGTCAATCGCCGGACCGCCGCCACCGGGTCCTCCTGGCTGGCGTCGATCACTCGGTCCGCACCCAGCTCCGCGGCCAGGGCACAGCGGTTGTCGAGGGCGTCGACGGCGATCGCGTAACCGCGGCCGTTGGCCTTCATCACCTGCAGCATCAGGCTGCCCACCAGCCCCTGCCCAAGGATGACGACCGTGTCGGAGGGTCCGATCTCCTCAGCGCCGACCCAGGATACCGACCCGGCAGCCAGCGGGTAGTAGGGAGCACAGTCCCAGCTGACGTCGTCGGGAAGGGCGACAACGCTGGATTGCCCGTCCGGCCCCGCCACCGTGGCGGGACGCACGGTGTACTCGGCGTGTGGCGCCAGGGCGACGACGCGGTCTCCCCGCGCAAAGTGCGCCACACCGTCGCCGACGGCGTCGATAGTGCCCGCCATCGAGTAGCCCATTATGTCGGGACTGACGGCGTGTTCGCGCGTGTAGCGCGCCCCCATTTCGGAGCCGCGGCTGATCAGCGAGCGCACCGCCTTGATGCGCACCTCATCGCGCGCCGGCTCTGGTACGGGCGCTTCTTCGATAACAAGGTTATATCTGCCTGCCGGCTTGGTCAGTCGTTTCACCTCTCACTCTCCCTCTGACGGCCACGGGCCGCCGCTTCAGCTGGAATGCGCTTTCGGACTCGCATTGCGGCGCTTCTCTCTCACGCCTCCCCGTGCTGCCGCCGGGTTACGCAGCCAACCCTGTCGGTGAAGGGTGTGCTCGAAAACGACGAGCAGAATCCTCGTCTACCAGGAGCAAGCCCGTCAGTCTCTGATCGCGGCTCGGCGCGCCGGTCACCTGCTATCCCCTCGGCTGATACGGGGTACCCGTGCGTCTCAGTTCCTTGGTGATCGCCAACTGACAGGTGCAGTAGCTGCCGATGTATTCGGTGG
>PBRM01000158.1 GCA_002725915.1 Gemmatimonadota bacterium | reverse complement strand
TCATCGAGCGGGAGGGGCTGGTGGACGTCGATTTTGTCCAGCGCCGCACCGAGGGCGCGGAGGCGTTCCTCGAGCACGTCAAGAGCTTCTCTCCGCAGTGGGCGGAGGGCATCACCGGTGTACCCGCGGCCGACATCGAGACCGCCGCCATCTGGTACGCGGAGGCCGACCGGGGAGCGATCTACTACACCCTCGGCATTACCGAGCACATCTGCGGCGTCGACAATGTCCAGTCTCTGTGCAATCTCGCCCTCATGAGCGGCCACATTGGCCGCGAGGGGACGGGAATCAACCCCATGCGCGGCCAGAACAACATCCAGGGCGCCGGCGACAGCGGCGCCCTGCCCAACAACTATCCTGGGTTTCAGCCGGTCGACGACGAGGCCAATCAGCGCAAGTTCGAGGAGCTCTACGGCCGCAAGATCGACCCCGAGCGCGGCATCACCAAGGTGACAGCTCTGGAAATGTGCGGCGACGGCATTCGGGCCATGCTCATCGATGGCGAGAACACCCTCCTGTCGGACCCGGACCGCACTCACTGCGAGCACGCTCTCAAGAGCCTCGACCACCTCGTCGTCATCGACATCTTCCTCACCGACACGGCCGCGCTCGCCGATGTGGTGCTGCCGGCTACAGCTTTTGCGGAGACGGATGGCACCTGCGCCAACACCGAGCGACGGGTGCAGCGGCTCCGGGCCGCCGTACCCCCTCCCGGCCAGGCCCGACCCGACTGGTGGATCATCTGCCAGCTCGCCCGGCGACTCGGTTTCGAGGGCTTCGACTTCGAGTCCGCTCAGGAGGTCTTCGATGAGCTCTGCAGTCTGTCACCCATCTACGCGGGACTGGACTGGGATCGGATCGACGCGGGTGAGTACCAGTGGCCGGTACCTGAAAAGGGCCATCCCGGCACCCCCATCCTGCACCAGGGAGAGTTTCCCCGAGGACGAGGTCTCTTCAAGCTGATCGAATACCGCGACCCGGCCGAGAGCGTGAGCGACGACTTCCCCGTGTGGCTGACCACCGGTCGGCGGCTCCAGTCCTACCACACCCGCACGCAGACGGGTCGTTCTCAGGGCATCGACTACCTGCTCTCTGGGGAGACCCTGGAGATGCACCCCGATGATGTCGAATTCTGGGGACTGAAAGACGGCGGTTGGTGCAGGCTGTCCAGCGCCCGCGGCTCGATCCGCATCAAGGTGCAGGCTACCGGGCGCTCGCCGCGGGGTACGGTGTTTGCCAGCTTCAGCTTCGCCGAAGTCCCGGTCAACATCCTCACCGGATCGGGGTACGATCCGGTGACCCAAACAGCGGAGCTCAAGGTCTGCCCCGTTCGCGTCGAGGCGGCCGCCGCCGATTAGTTTCCTAGCCCTGAGCTATGCGATGGGCACCGGTGTAGACATTGCATCCCCTCCCGCGCAGAAATCCCACCAGCGTGATCCCCGCCTGCCGCGCCAGATCCACCGCCAGGCTGGAAGGAGCGGACACGGCCACCACCATGGGAATGGCCGCCATCGCCGCCTTCTGGACGATCTCGAAGCTCGATCTGCCGCTGACCATGAGTATGGACGTGGCCGGCGGCAGCTGAGCGGCAAGCACGTAGCTCCCCACCACCTTGTCGATGGCGTTGTGGCGCCCTATGTCCTCTCGGGCCACGAGAATATCGCCCGCGGCGTCGAACAGCGCCGCCGCATGCAGAGAGCCCGTCCTGTCAAAGACGGCCTGTGAGCGCCGGAGCCCGTCGTCAAGCGTGTAGAGGGCTTCAAGACCAATGATGAAATTCCCGTCGATCGGCGGCGTTTCGAGCCGGAGCTGGTCGATACTCGCCTTGCCGCAGACACCGCAGCTCGACGAGGCGTAGAAATTCCGCCTGAGTCGCTCCGAGTCGAACTCGACGCCATCCGCCAGCCGCACTTCCACCACGTTTTCGGCATTGGGGGGATCTCCCGTTGCACAGAACGAGAGCGCACCCAGATCCCGGGGCTTCTCGATTATCTTCTCGGTGAGCAGGAATCCCGCCACCAGGTCAAAATCGTCACCGGGGGTTCGCATGAGCACGGCGATAGGCTCGCCGTTGAGGCGGATCTCCAGTGGCTCCTCTACGCTCAGGTCGTCCTCCGCCGCGCTCTCCGCCGCTCCCTCCCGGCAGCGCAGCATCTCGCGTTGGACGACTCCAGCCGCGCTGCTGCGGCCAGTCTTCGACGGCATGCGGATCACATGGGGCCAATCCGGCGAGGCCCGCGGTCCATCGCCTGCACGGTGGCATCGAAGCTGCGCTTCACAAGCTTGAGTTTCAAGGGTTGGGTCTCGGGCTCATTCCACAGGTTGTCGAACTCTTCCGGGTCCTCGGTCAAGTCGTAGAGCTCTCCGCATTCGTGTCCGTGGTAGACTACGAGCTTGTAGCGCTGGTCCCGGTACATGCTGGCGAGGGTGCCGTCCGGCGCATCCAGAGCGTCGTAATACTCGCAGCGCACGAAGTCCTTGTGGTATTGGGGCGGGGCCTCGCCCTGCAGAATGGGCAGCAGCGACTTCCCTTGCATGCGCTCCGGAACATCGACACCGGCGAGTTCGAGGAAGGTAGGGGCCAGGTCCAGAAGCTCGACCAGGGCATCGCATCTCAGCTTGGACAGGACGCGGCCCGGCAGCGAGAATATCAGCGGTACACGCACCAGGCCCTCGTAGAAGCGACACCCCTTCTGTATGAGCCCGTGATCCCCAAGCGTCTCTCCATGGTCGCTGGTGAAGACGACCAGCGTGTCATCCCGCTGACCGCTCTCCTCGAGACACTCCAACATGTCGCCGACGCGATCGTCGATGAGCTTGATCATGGCGTAATACGCCGCCTGCAATGACTTGGCGTCTCGACCACCAGTCGAATCGGGACTCAACCGCTCACCCCCCTTTTCCGGACTGTGGGGGATGATCGGGCTCTCGATATCCAGCGCCTGCGGTCGGCGAGCTTCTGACTGGAAGTCCACCGCCTGCAGCTGTCGCTGCTGTTCCAGATCGCTCTCTCTGAACAGCGGGCCAGGCATGCGGGCCGGGTCGAACATCTCCCTGTAGCTCTGTGGTGGATTGAAGGGCGGATGCGGATCGTAGATGTTGACGCTCGCCAGCCAGGGTCTCCCCGCTCTCTCCTGGCGAATGAATTCCATCGCCTTCTCCGCACACCAGGTAGTCTGGTGGAGCTGGGCCGGCACACCCCGTGGGTCGCGCGTCACTTCTCCCAAATCGGCTCCCCTGGCGCGCACCCAGTCGGCGTAGTCGTGGCCGCTCTCCCAGTCGTCGCGTGGGGCGTGGCTGTATTGCCAGTAGCGGTAGCCGTCGTCCGTGCGGGGCTCAGTTCTCCCGAAGGCACTGGCGAGATGCAGCTTGCCAATGAGCCCGCAGTCGTACCCTGAGTCGGCCAGCAGCTGTGTCACCAGAGGCGGATGCCGCGAGGGAAAGCACTCGTTGCCGTTTCCATTGACGTGAACGGCGCTGGCGTACATGCCGGAGAGGAAGCTGGCGCGACTGGGGGTGCAGATCGGGCTCTGGCAGTAGGCGCGAGTGCAAGCCACGCCTTCCCCGACCAGGCGGTCGATGTTAGGCGTGGATGCGCAATCGTTGCCCAGCGCTCCGATAGTGTCGTAGCGTTGTTGGTCAGTGCAAATCCAAAGAATGTTCGGCGGTCGGTCCAAAGCCACCTTCTTTCTCCATGGAGCGGGCACCTGAAGAAAGCGTCCATCTGCCGGCCGGTCAATTAGGTCAAAGCTGGCGCGCCTTCGGGATCGGCGCGTTATCTAGATTTCGTCACCCATCCCTCCCCACCCTCCCTTTTTTCAACCGTCTTCCTACCGAGATCGCGATGAGCGCAATTCTGGCAGCCCTGAAGGCAGGTCCGTTATAGACGAAGGCGCCGATGCCCTGAAGCTATAGACTTTCAGATCTCTCGATCACGTGGCCTCGATCCTGAAAGTGGCCGCGGAGTGGGAGAATTGTCCAACCTCATCGTCCCATGGCGCTCGAGCAGCACGACGCCGAAGGCAGCTGGAATCTGGATCCGTCAAGTTTCGTCGAAGCGGTGGTCGGACTGGGCGCGAGCGTTGTCGGCGTCAACTGCTGCTTCTGGTGGGTGTCGCCGTGCTTACCGGATACCGGGAGTTCTGATTCCGGATGAAATCTTCGACCGCCTGGCGCGCGCCGGCAGCGCCGCCGCCCAGGGCGAGGTGGGAGTGGAAATCACCGCCGAGCAGGTGCGCTGGGTGGTGGGCAACGGCTGGTCGGGCCTCTACCTCATGTCGCCGGCCAGCCACCATCCAGTCCTGGAAGTGCTCGACTCAGGTCTGAGCTGACGGTGCGCGAGCCGCCCTCTGACTATTCTATGGTGCGGGCCCGCCTCCGTCTCTGACTATTCCTGTTTGGAAGCGAGGTATTTCAGCTCCACCGCGGCCAGGGCGGTCTTCCTGTCCGCCAGCCTGCCCTCCAGCTGCTCATCCTCCACCCATTGCAGGATTTCCCCGAGGCGGGGTCCCGGCTCGAGCCCCATGCCGATGAGATCGTGCCCGGTCACAAGCCTGAGCGGCCTCAGTCCCTCCTCACCGGCCTCCGCCGACTTCTCCCGACAGAACTCGTACAGGTCAAGCTTGCCGTGACTGGCCAGGCAGTCGACGCGGTGCAGCTCCAGAAGCTCCGGGAATATGGGCTGCCTCAGGAAGCGCTTCAGTTTACTCGCCCGCATCTCCTTGACGTTGCCGAAGCGCATATGCTGAGCAGTCAGCTCTCGGATCTTCTCCCCCTCCACCTTAGGCAAGCGCAGACGGTGTCCGATGGCGGCTGCCATCTCTGCGCCGCGGGCGTCGTGGCCGTTGAAGCGGATGCGATCGGCCCGGGCGAAAGTCGGGGGCTTGCCGATGTCGTGGAGGAGAACGCCCCACGCCAGTGTCGCACTGGGTGCATCCAGCTTGTCGAGCATGAGCTGCACATGGCTCCACACGTCCCCCTCCGGGTGGTATTCCGGCGGCTGAGGCACGCCCTGGGTGGCCGCCACCTCGGGGAGCACCGCCTGCATCAATCCCAACTGCATCAGCAGTCCCATGCCGAATGCGGGCGCCCCTTCGGTCAAGATGAGGGTCAGCTCGTCGCGGATGCGCTCGGCGCTGACACTGGAGATCTTGCCTGAGCTTTCAGCGATCGCCGCCGCCGTCGCCGGCTCAAGCGCGAATCCCAGTCGGGCCGCAAAACGCACAGCCCGCAGCATGCGCAGAAAATCCTCCTCGAACCGCTGCCTTGGATTCCCTATGGCGCGCACGAGCTGCCGCTGCAGATCTCCCTCACCCCCCACGTAGTCGATCAGCCGCTCTTCGAGGGGATCGTAGAACATTCCGTTGATGGTGAAGTCCCGCCTCCTGGCGTCCTCTTCGGGCGCCGCGATCTCGGTGTGATCCGGGTGACGCCCGTCCTGATAGGGCCCGTCCCGCCGAAACCGCGCCACTTCGTAGTGGCCGTCCTCCAGCACCACGGTGACGATACCGAATTCCACTCCGATCGGCAGGACGCGGTCGAACAGGCGGACGACATCCTCCGGTCCGGCGTCGGTGGCCACGTCCCAGTCCTTGGGCGCGCGGCCCAGCCGCATGTCCCGCACGCACCCCCCCGCCAGCAGGGCGCGGTGGCCCCTCTCGGTCAGCGCTCGGATGATGCGGAGGGCGCCCTCTCTTATGGGGGCGTCGACCATGGGGCTCATCTGACAAGCGACATCTTGCCGCTGGCCCGCTGTTCGCCGACCCGCGCGCTTTGGGCATCGACCGATAAGCGGATGAGAGTGCTGGCGTTGAAGGGATTGGGATGGCTGGCGGCGGCGGGCGCGCCTACCCCCTCCTGCGAGTCGTCGCCAACCCGCGAGTCGCCGACCTGGGTGGGCCTTTCTCCGGTTGCCAGCGCTAACGCCTCCCCGGGGTAGTCTTCCCCGACGCCGGCGATCACAGGTTTGCGAACGCCGGCCGCTGTGAAGATGAGCGTCCCGGTCTCGTCTGGCGGCTGGATCTGGTCGCCGATCCTGGCGAGACTCGAAACCTGTGGGGCGATTCGGCGCGCCGCGAAGTGCGGGCAGAGCTGACCGCTGATCTGCTGAACTGGCTCTACTCCGATCTGCAACGACGTCGCGATGTGTTGGCGAAAGCCCATTGAAATCGGTACCTCCGCGCCCGGGCCGTTCGGAGCGTAGCTACTTGCCCTTCTCCTTACGTCAGCCGGTCCAGGAGTTGATCTGAGGTCGCCGATGGGTGTTCCCGATGTGTTTGGTCATCACCGAACCCCCTCCTCCCCCATGACCTGGCGCAGGCGTGAGGCGACGATTTCCGCCTCGCCATCCTCCATCATGTAGGGATTGACGGAGAAGCCCCCGCCGTGAGCCGGCACCTCGATACGCGGTTCTCCCGACGACAGCGCCTGCTGCACCTCGGCCGGGGTGATGCCCAGGGCTTCGCCCTCCCAGCTGATCGAGAGGTTGGGCGCAACGTTGGAACGCCCCGGCTGACCGACGGCTGTGGTCACGGTCGCGAGGTCGAATACAGCCTGCTCGATGACGGTCAGACGCCGCTCCCACTCCTTCCACTCGGCCTCGTGGTCGCGCTTCACCCACTGCTCCACCGCTGCCAGCAGGCCCATCACCTCCTCCTTGCCCGCCTTCATGGGTCGAGCCAGGGCGTGGTGGGGGGCACCGTTGAGGAAAGCGGCTTTCAGAAGGCTCTTCTTCCCCAGTATCAACCCGGAGGCCTGTGGACCCCTCAGGCATTTGCCGCCACTGTAGCAGACGGCATCGACACCGTCGGCCAGGTAGCGATTGGGTACATCGGGCCGCTCCGCGGCGGCGTCGACGATGGTGGGAATGGCGTGGTCGCGACCTATGCGGACCATTTCCGCCGCCGGGATCTCCCCCCGGTCCCCGGCGTCGCCAAAAAAGAGGAACATCGCCGTGCGCTCGCTAATCGCCGATTCGAGTTCAGCCGCAGTCCCCACATCGATGATGTTAACCCCCACCATGCGCACGGCGTGGTCGTAGACGTGGCGATGACTTGCCTGCACCAGCACCTCGTTCTTCATCCCCGCGGCGTCGGGGAGTCGCGCCATCCTCTCTGGATCGGATCCGGCCACACAAGCCGCCGTCAGTTGACAGAGAGCGGCCGCACAGCCATTGACGACCAGCCCCCACTCGCACTGCATGACCTCGGCAATGCGCTTGCCCACCGCCTCCGCCAGCTCGTCGAGATGGACGTACCTCCTGGAAGCAGCAGCCATGGCCTGGCGCACTTCGGGCAATATCACCGAGCCGCTGATGATGGTAAACGTCCCTCTGCAGTTAATCAATGGACGCATGTCGATCGACTCGTAGGTGGGAAATCCCACTTCCTGACTCATTGATTCTCCTTGGGTCTGACGGTTAATCGGAACCTGTCCCCCTCGCTCTCGCGCTCTCTCGCGCTCTCTCTCGCTCACAGGATGTCCTCCGCGTGCTCTGCCAGATGACTCTCCAGAGCCGCCATCCCGGCGCTCTGGTCGATCTCTATTCCCTGCCCTGCCAGCGCCACGCCCAGGGCGTGAAGAACGCGAAAGAGATTGGGCGCCCGGCACTGCTCTCCCATCTGACCGATGCGGAAGATGGACAGTCCGAAGGAGCCGGAGATTTGCACCTTGAACATCATCGACATGTACTTCCGTATCTCGTCGCCATTCGCTGAGCCGGGTATGTCGATGGCGAGGACTGAGTTGAGCCTGTGCTGGGGGGGCATGGCCAGCTGCAGACCCATCGCTTCGACACCGGCCTGCAGCGCCAGAGAGCTGTGCAGGTGCCGATCGAAGCGGCGCTCCAGAGTTTCCTCCAGTATCAACCGCAGCGCTTCGTGGAGAGCGAGCAATCCCGGCACCGGCGCGGTGTAGTGATAGTTCTGCCCTCCCCAGAACTCCTGCGCTCGTCTGATGTCCAGACACCAGTGGGGGTGAGGGGACTGGCGTGTTTCCGCCATTCGCCAGGCCTCGTCCGAGAAGCTGATCAGGGACACACCGGGTAGAGAGGAGAGACCCTTCTGGCTGCCGGTGAAAACCACGTCGATCCCCCACTCGTCTTTCTTGAGCGGCATGGTGCTGAGCGTACACACCGCGTCCACCATGGTGAGGGCACCGTGATCCCTGGCCAGTTGCACGATCTCTTCGAGGTTCGCCGTCAGCACCCCGCACGATGTCTCTCCCTGAGCCATAGTCACCGCGTCGAAGCGGCCGGCCTTCAACCTCTCCGCCACCTCCTCAGCCCTGATCGGCTCCCCCTCGGCGACCTCGAGGATCTCGACTTCAGCGCCAACTCCGGCGGCCATCTCGGCAAAACGGCCGCTGAAGAGGCCGTTCTTCAGCACCAGCACCCTGCGCCCCGGCCACAGGAGATTGGTCACCGCCATCTCCATGGCGGCGGAGGCGGGTCCGGAGACCCCGAAGATTTTCTCATCTCTGGTCTGAAAGGTGTAGCGCGAGAGCTCCTTGATATGGCGGATCACCATATTCATGGTGTCACCCAGGTGGTCGATCACCATGCCGCCGGCGCGAGCGACCTCGGCCGGGACCGGTACCGGTCCCGCCGTCATCAACAGCAACGGCTCGGCCGGCAGGACCGCGCTGAGCGCCGGGAGCTGCGGTCTGGCAATGCTGGAATCTACTGGACTCACGCTGTTACCTCGTTCATTCGTCGACTCTTTCCCATGCCCTCCCCCTCTCCCCCCTCACCACTCACGCGTTCACCGCCTCCCCGAAAGCATCAGCGGCGGCCTCCTTGACGGCCTCCGACAGCGTCGGGTGGGCGTGTACAGTATGCGCCAGATCCTCGTAAGTGGCTTCCAGCCTGCGCGCCAGAGCTATCTCGGCGATCAGCTCCGTCGCCTCGGAACCAATGACCGCGCCGCCCAGCAGGTCGCCGTAAGCGCGGTCGAATACCAGCTTCACCAAGCCTTCCGTCTCTCCCGCGGCCACGGCCTTGCCGCTGGCTGTGAAGGGAAACCTGCCCACGCTCACGTCGTGGCCGGCCTCCCGTGCCCGCATCTCGGTCAATCCCACGCTGGCCACTTGGGGCTGGCAGTATATGCAGGAGGGAATGCCGTCGCGGTCGAGCTGCTCGGGTTCGCGACCGGCCATGGACTCCACCGCCAGTATGGCTTCCGCCGTTGCCGCGTGAGCGAGCTGCGGAGCCCCGATGACGTCTCCAGCGGCGTAGATCCCTCTCGCCGTGGTCTGCATCCGACTGTCGACGGCGATCCCCCCCTTGCCCAGGCGGACGCCAACCGCCTCCAGACCGAGGCCGGCGGTATTGCCCTTCACCCCAACCGCCATCAGCAGTTTGTCCGCCGATATCTCCTCCGCCTTCTCAGACGCCCTCGCCGCGACGGCGATCGAGACAGCGCCGCTCTTTCGCACGCGCACCTTCACTACCTCGACGCCGGTGCGCACGCGCACGCCCTGCCTCTCCAGATTTTCGGCCAGCAGATGGGCGATCTCCCCGTCCTCTCGGGGCAGCACCTGCTCCTCCGCCTCAAGGACCGTCACCTCGGAGCCGAAGACGTTGAAGAAGTAGGCGAGTTCGACGCCGATAGCACCGGCGCCGACCACGACCATCGAGCCGGGGCGCTTGGATAGAGCCAGGGCGTGGCGGCTCGACAGGATGCTCTCACCATCGATCTGTGCACCTGGCAGGGACTGGGGGCTGGCGCCCGTTGCTATCAGAATGTTCGGTGCCTGGAGAACCGCGACTTCATCGCCGCCGACGTGGACTTCTACGTCCTTAACCGGCGTCAGTCGCCCGCGCCCGCGG
>PBRM01000157.1 GCA_002725915.1 Gemmatimonadota bacterium | reverse complement strand
GGACGCGGCGTCGTTCGTGACGGGACACGCCTTTCCCGTAGACGGGGGGTTCGTCGCCAAGTGATGGCTGAGTTGGCGCTGAAGGTCCGCCGCGATGCCACGATCGTTGAACAAAACTACGCTGCCGGCTCCCGGTGAAACGCCTCAACTCATTTTCCGCAAATTGCCCTCGGTCGCCGTTTTGTGCGCCAGATAATCTCCTTGATGGTAGGCGTCATGGTTAGGTGACGACCGGAAATCCACTGCCGGCAAGGGGTCTACCATCATTGACTTCAACGATCGGGACAAGGACATGGTTTGGCGCCTGCGCTTTATAGAAACGAACTCCCTGGGCTAGGTAGATTATCACAAAGGCTCGACGTTGTCGATTCGTTGTGTTCTGTGGGGTTGCATGGAAGTTCAGACAATGGTGAAACATGCATTCACCCGTCTTGAGCTCCACAGGTGCTCCGAAGCTGGCGTGGCGCCCCTCCATTCTAGCCCGCTCCGTCTTGACGGTCGGATCTTCCTCTAATGCTTCTATCTCTTTCCTTTTCGCCTCGAGAGAAAAGCGAGGGTCTCGGTGGCTGCCTGGAATCACGTGCATGCAGCCGTTCTCCACAGTGGCGTCATCCAGAGCGATCCAGCAACTGAGGATGCGCGGTTCAGCCAGGGGCCAGCCGTAGAAATCCTGGTGAAACCTGAAATGGCCGTTATCCTCTGGCGGTTTGGAAATGATATGGTCGTGCCACAGACGAACTTCCGGGGTCTTCAAAAGCGTCTTGGCGATTCCAGTAATCAGCGGGTGACGCACCGTTTTTTCGTAAGCCTTATCTCGCTTCCACATGTTGACATACTGAGTAAGGATCCTTGGTCCATCTCCGGCTTTTTTGACGTCGTGGCGGTGTCCTAGGCCAAACTCAACGGAAGACTCATCACCCCCTTCTAATTCGACACCGACCACCCGATCCAACCCCTCGATAAGCGCTCCGACTTCCCCGTGCTCCAAGACCTTGCCATACTTGAGATAACCGTTCTCATCGAAAAATCGAATCTGCTTTTCAGTAACCATTCTTATCCTCCATCGATCAACTCTTGGACACACATGAATTCATGCCAATTTGCCCCAAATTCAGTTATTACAGGCTCCTTGAGCAATCGTTTCTCCCCGTAATAATGTGCTCGTCATCGAACATGAGAATTCGAATCCACGCGCCCGTTGAAGGGTTCGGACGCCTCGAGCGAAACTGGTGGCCCCCAGTACGCCACTGTATATCATAGAGTTGTGGCAGGTGGCGCAAGGGAATATACCCTCTTGTTCCAATGTGTTCTAATCCCAGTATGGAGAGAAGAGGTGGGTGAATCCTTGAGGAAATTCCGGGTTTCCAACGACGCCCTCGACGAGGCTGAAGAGCTGCGCCGCCGCATCGCCGATGAGGGCTGCCTGTTTTCCGCGGCTGCAGAGCCGGTCGACTGATGGCTCTGCGGCGCGACAGGCTCGAGGTGATTGAGCGGGGCGGCTGGCTGATGCCCGGAATACACCGACGTCTACTGCGAAGTCTACAAGCTGAGTCGTTTCACCGCTCGGGCCACTGGTCGCAAGTGCTGGACGTGGTCGGCAAGATCCTCGATCGGCAGGTGCTGCCTCACCCCAGGCCGTCGGCGATTTAGTCGATACGCCCAACTGGATAGCTGGCGCGGTCGAGGATATCAGACCCGGGGCCCTGCGGCAAACCCTCGGAGCGTCACATCTGTCAATTCAGCGTCCAGCCGCGATCTCGTCTTGCCGGCTTTCTCCCTATGCGGTACTATGTGACTTAGGCCCCCCTGACCTCACATCCGCGCATCTCTCCCCAGCGGCTGCTGCTCGACTTTAGTGTTCCTCAGCCGCCGGTCTACCTGCCAGTGTCCGCTGTTCTCGGTCTGTGCTGGCGTACCGAAGGATGGAGCTGCAATGAGTACCGCAACCCAGACACTCAACCTCGCTATGGCGTCTCCCGGGAACGGCACGCCTCCTGTGGATGTCCCGCTCGCTGCTGGTGTCCGCATCCCACGGCCGTGCCCTCCAGCCGGATCCCGTGATCGCTCCCTACGTGCCGGCCGCCGGTCATCGACGTTGCTGTCCGAGTGGCATTTGACTTCATCACCGTGACCTCTTCGACGCCGAATCGGACTCGACCGACGATCCAACGGACCTCAGTTTCACTTCCAGCGTGAGCAACGACGATCGCTTCATGTATTTCGCCATCCGCACTACCGACGACATTCTCGTCGTGGACGACCATCGCGACCCGTCGGCGGGCAGCTACCAGCCTCCTCCCGCAGCCGCCTGCCAGGCGTCATGGGATACGACTGGCGGAGAGTTTGCCATCGAGGTACGCATCAACTTCGCGGTCATGGGAGCCGGTGTCGGCCCCGGAAGCCGCGTCGGCTTCACGGTCGGTGCGCACGACGGCGGCGGGGGGCGAGATGCCGCTCTGCACTGGAAGGGCCCTTCGCCCAGCTGCTGGCAGAACGAATCCGATTGGGGGGATGTCCTCCTCTCGAAAAGACCGAAGTAGGGACGGGAAACGAGGCGGGCATCTATGACTCTCCACTCCCCCCAGTCCCCCGGACCGTTCACGCTGCGGGCCTTCGCGGTCGGCAGCGCTCTGGCCTTCTTCTTGGCCGTCGCCTGCCCCTACACCGTCTTCCTCCACCACACGGCCGGGATGGCGGCCGACTTCATCACCGCGGGCGCGGTCTTCCTGTTCTTCATCCTCACCGGACTGGTCAACAGCGTTCTGCGCTGGATTCACCGCCCCTTCGGTCTGCACAGGGGCGAGCTCATCATCGTCTACGCCATGATGATCGTCGCCTCCGCCATACCGACGTGGGGATTGATGGCCAATCTCCTCCCCGTGCTGCCGGGTGCCTTCTACTACGCCACCCCGGAGAACGGCTGGGACCAACTGATCCAGCCCTTCATCCCCACCTGGCTCACCCCCCAGGATCCGTCGGCGATCAAGCACTTCTACGAGGGGCTGCCGGCCGGTTCGTCCATCCCCTGGGACGCGTGGGTGGGGCCGCTGCTCATGTGGTGCGTTCTGATCCTCGCCGTGTACGCCTTCATGGTCAGCAGCATGCTCATCATCCGACGTCAGTGGGTGGAGTACGAACGCCTCGTCTTCCCCCTCACCCAGCTGCCGCTGGAGATGATCCGGGAAGGGAAGGGATCAGAGATCGTGCGCCCCTTCTTCAAGAACCCGATCATGTGGGTCGCCTTCGCCATTCCATTCGTCATCTTCAGCACCCACGGTCTCAGCCGCTACTTCAACTTCGTCTCCCCCATTGCGGTCTACGACCAGTTCTCCCTTTTCCGCAATACAACCATACTGAAGATCTTCCTCAGTTTCCCCGTCATCGGCTTTACCTACTTCATCAATCTCGACATCTCCTTCAGTCTCTGGCTCTTCCACCTCCTGTTCCGACTCCAGTCGGCTCTGTTCAGCGTCATCGGCTACCAGGTGCCGGGTCACGCCGAGACCTTCACCGGCGCCTATACAGGCTCCTCCGCCGCGGTCAGCCACCAGTCGATGGGCGCCATGACCGTCCTCGTGGTCTTCGGTCTTTGGCACGCCCGACGCCACCTCCGCGACGTCTTCGGCAAGGCGTTCTCCCGCTCGTCGGCCGTGGACGACAGCGGCGAGCCGATCTCCTACCGATCCTCAGTCGCCATCTTTCTGATCAGCCTGGTCGTCATCATGGGCTGGCTCCACGCCAGCGGCATGCCTCTGTGGGTGCTCCCCTTCTTCATGCTCATCGTCTTCGTCACTTTCTTCGGCCTCGCCCGGATCATCGCCGAGGCCGGCGTCGGTTTCTGCCGCCCTCAAATGATGGCGCCCATCTTCTGTGTGTACGGCGTCGGCAGCCAGCCCCTGGGACCTGCCGGCCTGGTCAGCATGGGGCTGGCCTACACCTGGGCGGTGGACATCCGCACCAGCGTCATGGCCGCGACCATAAACAGCCTCAAACTCGCCGACTCAGCCGGGATCGCCCGGCCCCGGCCGCTGCTGCTGGCCATCGCGCTGGCCATTGTCCTGGCGTTGGCTGGATCGGCCTGGATCACCCTGTGGCTGGCCTACACGCACGGCGGCATCAACCTCCAGGGCTGGTTCTTCAACGGCATGCCGCGGACGGTATTCGGCTTCGTCGCCGACAAGATCAACAACCCGCTCGATGCCCAGGTCATGGGTCCGCGCTGGCTCTTCACCGGTGTCGGCGCCACCCTCATGGCGGGCCTCATGTATGTCAGACATCGCGTGGTGACGTGGCCCCTGCACTACATCGGCATGCCGATCGGCGACACCTGGGTGATGAACTGGGTCTGGTTCAGCATCGCCCTCGGATGGCTGTTGAAGCTCGTCGTCATGAGGTACGGCGGTGTCGTCCTCTACCGCGCCCTGCGGCCGTTCTTTCTGGGCCTCATTCTCGGTCAGATCAGCTGCGCCGGATTCTGGATGCTCGTCGACGTCTTCACCGGCATGGTGGGAAACTACATCCACATCGGGGTTCCCTAAGCGCTGGCTCTGAAGTAAGTCGCCAGCGGCGCCAGGCGTCATTGTGCCGGCCTAGCTACCGACCACTGCCGGGTCTGTCGGTCCGCCCGTGCTTCTTGATATGCCCCCAGGAGTCGGTCTGTACAGCGGTGTTCACCAGGTCGGCATCGATGGCGCAACGCCCGCCGATGTCGCCGTCCGGCAGGGGTGGGTTAAAGGCGGATTCACCGTCCTCACCCGGTGCGCCATGTAAGGTCAAGATCGAGGGATACCATGAAAACTTTGATCCAACATCTGTCTCTTGTCGTGGCTGTAGGGCTCGTACTGAGCTCCGTTTCTCAGCCGTTGCGGGCCGATGTCCGGATCCTGCACCTGGGCAAGAATGGCACGCCCTGGACAGATGTGGCGGAGCGAATCATCGGTCTGGAAGACACAACAGCGTTTGGGTCCATACAACCTCAGGAGCTGTTCGCGAATCAGAACATCCTGCTCGGACCCCCTACCGAACGGCAGGAGCTCACTAGCTTCTTCGGTTACAAGTGGGCACTGGAAAAGGTCGGCCGAGGAGCCGATTTCGAGCTTGGGGTCAACCCGCGTTTCTGGACGGCGACGTATTCCTCCATCTACCACGGCGGCCCCAGAAACCTGATCGACGGCGACCCGAACTCGGTCATCAAGGTGATCAACGTGCCGGTGGGAGGGATCGGCCGAGACCAGCTCTACACCTTCGATTTCGGTTTCCCCGTTCCCATCAATCGGGTCGTGTTCTTTCCCCCCGACAACGGCATCGACGAGCTGGGTGGTCTGCGCAAGCAGCGTTTTCCACGAGCCTACGAGATCTCCGCGGCCCTGGAGCCCACAAACTTCCTGTTGTTGACGGAAGAATCTGGTTTCCACACCCTGGATCGGCTGCTGTCGCGCACCTTCTTCAATGCCAACCGAGTCGTCGAGGTGGAATTCCCGACCCAGATCTTCCGCTTCCTGCGCATCTCCTTCAACCTCGTAGCTCAGGAATACCTGCTGGGTGAGATCCAGATCTTCGGCGAAGGGTTCGTCCCAGTCACCAGCTACCGCTCGGTAATCCTGTCGCTGGATGAGCCGGTCAACTTCGGGCGTATTCACTGGAACTTCGAGAAGTTCAGCGCGGTCGACTCGGAATCCGAGGCATTATCGGATCCCGATGCCCCGGTGAATCTGATCCTCGAGACCCGCACCGGCAGGGACGATTCCCCCAGGGTCTACACCCTCCTCAATGAGATCGGCGCCGAAGAGATCGTCGACATGACTACCTTCCAGCGCGCCCCGGAACCTTCGATTCGGCTGGGAGCGAGGCCCGGAGACAAAGAGTCGATTCAGGACGATCTCGACAACTGGAGCCCGTGGTCGACACCCTACCGTTCGCCCGGAGAGCTCCTGCGTTCACCGGACGGGCGAGAGTTCCTTCAGCTGCAGTTTCGCATCGAATCGGAAGATCACCTCTCCTACGGCCGCCTGGACTCGATTTCGATCGAGTACTCCCCCCTGCTCGTCGAGAGTCTCGTCGGCGAAGTGGGATTGGTTGGAGCGGGCCCCTTGGAGCCGGGGGCGACACCCGCCGCACCCGCCGGTGTGGATACGACCTTCGTGTACGATTTCCTGGCCGGATTTGGCCCCAGGGGTCGCCTGGGATTTAACGTGGTGCGAATCAGCACTCACGCCGACGCTCAGTTCACCAAGTTGGAGATCGGTGACCCTCTGGTCGAGGTGGTTCCCGACAGCGTGCGGTCGGAGGCCGGTGAGTTGGTCGTGTATTTCCCGTCCAACAAAGTGTCCCGAACCAGCGGCAGCGAGCGTGTGCGTGTTCAATTCCGCACCAAGCTGTTGGATTTCAGCACCCACTTTCTCGCTGAAGTGGCCGAGTTGGACGGGGAGAATCTGCCCCAGTCCGTCGATCCCGGAAACGCCAGCGAAGAGCTCGACAGTGACGATATTCGCGTCTTCGTCGATACTCCGTCACTGGACGTGATCTCATCTCTCGACCTTTCGACGTCGGTCCTCACACCCAACGGCGACGGGGCCAACGATGTTCTGCAGGTAGATCTCACTCTCCTGGGAATCGCGACCAGCAAGACCAAAATCGGTGTATACGACATGTCGGGCCGGCGACTCCGACAGTTGGCTGACGACGACAGGGGCCGGGGTGCGTCCCGGGAAGTCTGGGACGGGCGCGATGACAGCGGCAATCTGGTGCCTCCCGGCACCTACCTGTTGCGCGTGTTGGTGGAGACAGACAACAGCACGGCAGAGGAGTTGCGCGTGATGCCGGTGGTTTACTAAAGATGATCGTGACCAACTTGCTTGACATTAGATCTCTTTTCAGAAAACAGACCTGGAGTCTGGTAGCCGGACTTGCCCTGCTGATCGCCGTTCCTTGCCGCGCCGGAGAAATCGTCATCGACGATCCAGCGCAGTGGCGGGAATGGAGCTTCCCCGGCGGGGTGCTCGACCTGGGCTTGGACGGCAGCGTTCAAATGCGGGAGTTTCGCCGCAATATCAACGCCGTGAAAAACGCATCGGAGTTCTCCCACCCCATCGTCGGCGGCGAGGCCGCCGGCGGAATCCGCAATGCGGGAAGCAATCGGCGCGACGCAGACAACATCATCGATGGCGATCCGAACACCTGGTGGCAACCCGATCCGGACGACGATCTGGGAACGTGGTGGGTGGAGATCGACCTGGGCAGATTGGTTCAGGCACGCGCCATCCGAGTGAAGTTTCCCCACACGGAAGAGGTCCAGCCGCTGCGCGAATTCACCGTCTTCGCCAGCGAAGGCGCGCGTCAGGCCATCGGCAAGGATGTCTTCCTGTTCACTCGGGTCGGGGGTACTACTCAACCCAACCGCAGCACCTTGCTGGAATTTGAGCTGCAGACGATCGAAGATGGCAAGGGCGTTGGCGACAACCTCTACACCGCCCTCAACGACACCCTCGACTACCTGGCGATTCAGTACATCCGCATCATCGTGAACTCCAAGAGCGAAGGAGCGGCACTGGCCGAGGTCGAGGTTGACGCGCTAGGCGAGAACATCGCCCTGGGCACCGTCGATCGAGGTGGCAGCATTCGAACGGCTTTCGACAGGCAGAACATCACCGGACTCCTCGACGGCACAGCCGCCAAGTGGTGGACGCCGGACGGCCGCGCCGATGTGGACTGGCGGGAGAGTGGCATGTGGTTCGAGTGGGACCTCGGGGCCACATTCTGGCTCAACCAGCTGACTATGCTGGAGTACCCGCGCGGGTACGCCACCACGGGGCACAACAACTCGCATCAGCTGGTTTTCGAATGGCTCACGTCGGATGGTTCCCCCATCCCCACGGAGGGAGACGACACGATCCAGAGTCCCTTCGACTACCAACTGCTCTCCTTCGTCGACAACGTCGCCGGGGGAGCAATCCAGCGATCCGCCACGACGGGCGGAAATGCCACCCAGGTGCCGCAGTCCGAGCGAACGTTCAAATTCGATTTCCGCTTCGACGCCCGCAAAGTGCGCTACCTGTTCTACCACCACGAGGCCCCCAATCGCGGCTTCGTCTTCCGCCTGTTCGAGATCTTCCTGTACGGCGGGGGCCATCCGGCTGAGGTGGTGCTGACCTCCCCCTTCATCGATCTAGAAGGCACCAAGAGTCTGCGCTCCATCAGCTGGAATACCGATACCCCCGAAAGCACTTCGATCGAGATTCGTTCGCGAACGGGAGACACCTTCAACGACCAGATGTTCTACTTCAACAAGAATGGTGAGGAAATCCCGAAGAGGCTGTGGGAAAAACTGCCCATCAGCCAGAAGAAGGAGCTTGTGATCGTCGCCAAACCTGGGTCCGACTGGAGCTCCTGGAGCACATCCTACAAAGTGCCAGGCGAGAGTTTTCTGTCACCCTCGCCTCGCAACTTCGTCCAGCTCGAGGTGCGGCTGAAGAGCGACAACCCCCAGATGACGCCGGTACTGCGTTCCATCGCGCTGGAGTTCAACGAGCCGCTGATCTCCGGAGGCGTTTTCGCCGACGTGTTCCCGCGCGAAGCGGAGCTGGATTTGCTGACCTCGTTTCGCTTGCGAGTGGCGGGTCGCCCCAACTTTCGCGATCGCGGCTTCGATCGTCTCGGCCTGGTGCTTCCCGGCTTTCTGCACGGTCCGGTTAAGGTGACGGTGGGCTCAGAGGAAGTCGTGCCCGAAGTGGTATTGACGGATTCGCTGCTGGTGTTGGATTTACCCTCTACCGTACGCACCGACAGTGTAGAGGTGCTGTTGCCTCTGCGCCTGGTGAAAAATGCCGTGCTCTTCGAGGGTTGGATCAGTGCGCGAAGAGCTCCCGACGTGCTGCAGGGGCTGCGTCCCGTGAAGCGAAACGCGCTCATCGTGTACGTGCCGGAGGTCTTGATGAGCGGCTCGCTGCTGCGGGAAGTGTCACTGAGTGCGCCGGTACTGACGCCGAACGACGATGGGGTCAACGACATGGTGCAGGTGGAGGTGCTGACGGTGAGAGTGTCGGTGGCACCCGATGTACGGGTGTATGACCTGGCCGGGCGACTGATGTCAGAGCTACCTTCATCGGGCTCGGGTCGCTTCGACTGGGCAGGCCTTGACCTGGGAGGCGCGCTCGTGCCACCTGGCCTGTACCTGATAACCGTGGAACTGAATACAGATCTGCGCACTGATCGAGAGCACCGTCTGGTCCACGTGGTTTATTGAGTTCGATCGAACGTCAACCCGGGGCCCGCGGCTTCCGCGTCCCCGGGTTTGGGAAAGGTGAGGGTATATGACAAGCTGTATGAGAAAGTCACTAGGGGTACTTGTCGCTGCAGCGCTTTTGCCCTGGGAGGCCGGCGCCGATCTGCAGACCGGCTTTTTCGACGCATTCAGGACGACAGGTACTCCGGAGACTTTCCAAACGTTGAGTCCTACGGTTCGAAAGTGGTACCTACCGCAAACCCTGTACTATCTCTACGGATGGAAGAACCACGAGTACACGAATTACTCTCGGGAGAACTACTCACGCTACGTGGACATCTTCCTGGAAGGTGACCGGTACTACGATGTCTACGGGAACTTCATCACCCGGGGCTGGCAGATCTACGACTGGCGGCAGCGGCAACCCGCGGACTTCGGCAACAGCATTTTGAAGAACCCCAGGTTCTCGAGCTGGTTTTCCAGCGTTCTGATCTCTTCGGCTTCCAAGGGCCAGCTGCACTACTCGCTCACTATCGGCGACCTGATCCGCACCACACTCACGCCGATGACCTTCTCCAAGCCTGCCTTCAACGGCATCCAGTTCGATGTGTCGAGTGACAAGTATGCGCTTACCTTCATCACCTCGCGCATCGACAACCCGGCTAATGTTTTCGGATCCAACGAGACCTTTGCCTCCAGCGAGACGATATTCACGAACCTGATGGGAGGCAGAGGCACGGTACAGCTGGGCGACTTCACCAAGCTAGGCGTGACCTATGTAAACGCCGCCCACGGCAACAGTCGCTTGAGTATTCAGGACGCCTCCCTCAAGGGTTCTCTGGGAGGCCGTCTCAATGCCGATAATGTGCGACGCATCGTCGTTCGCCTGGGAGACGATTCGCCGGAAGACGGCGAGGGGGGAGCCCTGCTGTTTCGGGATCGTCTCTTCGTGGACGGAGTCGAGCACCCGGAAATCGAGCCTTCTATAGACGGCGGCATTCGCCGTCGGGGCCTGCTCGAGGCCAACGGTGCCGACATCGTGACGCTCAGCTACGACATCGAGCGCGACTTCGTGGCCGGTGTTCGCGATGAGATCAGCGACTTCAAGGAGGCGAAGAAAATCGAGATCGAGCTGGTAGTCGGCAACGACTACCGCATCGACGCCACGTCCAACATGCAGACCAACTCCTCGGGAGAGACTGTCTTCCTTCCCGTGGAGCGCAGCCAGGGTAATATCAAGGACGGCTCCAACCAGCGTGTCGTCCGCTTCCAGTACGGCCTGCCCACGGCCAATGAGATCTACGGATTCACTCTGGAGGTATCGGAGCTGGCCGGTTTCAATCTGCGCTCCGAGTTCGATGTCAACCGCCGGCATCGGAAGTTCCCGAACCAGAATATTCTGTCCAATCAGTCCCTGGATACAGATCGTTCCACGGCGTGGTACGTCACCGCCTCCCGCCTCATGTATCCCTGGTTCTTCTTCGCCGAGCGCTACTCGATGGACGCGGAGTACAGCACCTCCATGCCCATTCCAGACCAGCGCGGTTTTATCGACTACGAGAACGACTTCACCTTTCTCTATGAGTTCGTCGACGACAACGACGACCAGGATCGTTTCCCCGACTGGCGTCGGCGCACGACCGGAGGCTCCAATACCACGCAGGGACGGCAGACGATCCGAGAGGCCGACCGCGAGGTTTTTCCCGGCCTGGACGAAAACAACGACCTGGTCAATGACTTCAACCAAAACGACAACGAGCAGCCCGACTACGACGAGGCCTTCCTTCGCTACGCGGTCGATGCACCGGAGTTCCTCTTCGGCACCGACATGAACAACAACGGTGTCGTCGACCGTTTCGAAAATGACACGGAGCCGGATTTTCCCTACCGACGGGACCACCGCGGCTACAACGTGTACGTGGGGGCGGAGGTAACACCGGGCACCAAGATCACGGTGGGGCGCCTGGACGAGACACTGATCAGCCGAGGAAACCGGAGCAAGTCGACGTACGGTCTGTTCACCTACGAGGACGAGTTCCCGCGCTACGACATAGACATTCGCTTCATGGAATTCCTGCGCTTTGTGAAGGACGACATCCCCAACGACCTGATCCAGTGGGTGCAGCAGCCTTTTTCCGGCGGCGGTCTGCAGGATGTCCCGGACCGCCTGATCGCTCAGAACACGACGGTCAACAGTACCTACCTCAAATTCAGCTTCAACCGGCTACAGCCGCTGCACATCTCGGGGAAGTTGAAATGGGATCACTACTTCCAGCACGACGAGCAGGCGGCGGACACGCGTAACGAGAGCTTTACGGGATTCATTCTGCGCGCCGACTATCCCTGGCAGCCATTGCAGACGCTGACTCTCATCCCCAAGTGGAAGCAGACCCTCACCCGTCGGGTGCCGACGGACCGGTTGGAACTGAGGCGCGCGGAGCTGTCGGAGATCTTCTCCCTGATGAGCGTCTACGAAATCATCCCAGGTTCATTCTACGTCGAGTCCGGTGTCGAATGGGAGGTCATCAACAACCTGCGCAAGAAACCGGATCCGGCGCCGCCTAATTTCGTCGAAGACTTCAACACCCTGACGGTGGCAACGCAGCTGACGAACAAGTCCGCCTATCTAGGCTATATTCTGACCGCCAATGTCGGCGTGCGTGTGCAGCGGCAGAACTTCAGAGAGGGTTCGGAAACCAACTTTCTCAGCTTCGTAACGGTGTTTGCCGGCCTCAACTAGGCTGTGGCATGTCGGACGCGATGGGCTGCGCTAGCCGGGTGTCTCTTATTCGGAGTCCGGACCCTGGCGAGCCCGGGAGGGGAAGCTCTCCACTGGGAGAGTGTAGCCGCCAGCTCAGGACTGGTTTTCCAGCACGTCAACGGCTCTTCCGGGCGCTTTTTCACCGTGGAGACCTACGGCTCGGGGGTCGCTTTCTTCGATTACGACGGCGACGGCGACGCTGACCTCTATCTGGTAAATGGCGCGGACCTGCCGTCTGCCTCCCCTACCCGTCCCCCCCCTCTCAACCGGCTCTTCCGGAATGAGGGCGGGGGCGTTTTTTTAGATGCCACGGCAGGCGCTGGCGCTGGCGACGGCGGCTACGGCATGGGCGTAGCAGTGGCGGATGTCGACAACGACGGCCTGTGCGACTTCTACGTCACCAATTGGGGTGCCAACTCCCTTTACCGCAACACCGGCGTCAAGTTCCTCAATGTCACTGCCGGCGCCGGCGTTGGCGATCCCCACATGGGCACGAGTGCCGCTTTCGCCGATTACGATATGGATGGCCAGTTGGACCTCTATGTTGCCAACTACGCCCACATTGACCCGTCTGCCGCAAAGGAATGCTTTCAGGGAGGTGTTCGAGTGTACTGCGGCCCTCTGGACCATGAGGGAGTCTCCGGTGTGCTTTACCGCAACCGTGGCGACGGCACCTTCGAGGATCGGACCCGCGCGATGGGCGTCTTCACCGAAAAGGGGCGCCAGCTGGGCGTGCTCTTCGCCGACTACGACCAGGACGGCGATCCGGACCTGTACATCGCCAATGACGCGGTGGCTAACTTCCTGTTCCGCAACGATGGCGCGGCGTTCGTCGAGACCGCGTTGCTTGCCGGCGTCGCCTACAGCGACAATGGAGAGCCCGAAGCCGGAATGGGGACCGACTTTGGCGATTACGACAACGACGGCGATCCGGATCTCATCGTCACCAACTACCAGTGGGAATCCAACCGGCTCTACCGCAACGAAGGCGACTTCTTCTCCGATGCGACCACGCCCGCGGGCATGACGGCAGCCACCTTGCCATTTCTGGGTTTCGGCGTGAACTTCCTCGACGTCGACAACGATGGTCTCAGAGACCTGTACATAGTCAATGGCCACGTGGACAGCAATGTCCGTGACTACGACCACGGTGCTTCCTATGCGCAGCGCTCGCTGCTCTTTCACAACGAGGGGGAAGGCCGATTCACAGAGGTCGGGTTGCATGCCGGGCCGGGAATGACGCTGGCGATGGTGGGTCGCGGCAGTGCCACCGCAGACTACGATCTGGATGGCGACGTGGATCTCTGTGCCGTCAGCAACGGTGGTCCCGCCGTCCTGCTGCGCAACGACAGCCGCAATGCGAGCAACTGGCTGCAGGTCAAGGCGGTGGGCACGCAGAGCAACCGCAGTGCGATCGGTGCGCGTCTGGTGTTGCGCGCCGGCACCGGGATACAGAGCGCAGAGGTGCGCAGTGGATCGGGTTACCTGTCGCAGAGCGAGCTGCCCGTGCACTTTGGTCTGGGAGCCACAACCCAGGTGGATCGTCTGACCATCTACTGGCCGAGCGGAAAGCGACAGGTACTGGAGAACATACCGGCCAATCAGAGACTCACCGTTATTGAACCCGAGAGGAAGTGAGACGTTCCGGTGCGCGTGCCGAATTCGGTACTGCATCCGCTGATTCTGACGGGTCTGGCTGCAGGCGATCCCGGGGCCCAAAGCCAACCTGGCCGCCGCGAAGAGCCTGAGCGCCCAAGGCTTTCACCTGAGGACACCGACGGTCCCATCGAGCCACGACAGGTGAGGGCTTTGTGCGCTCAGGCCAGTCAGGCTCTGTTGCAGGGAGACTACGCACGGGCCCGCGACCTTTATCGCAGCGCACTCGAGATCGACGAGGGCAATCGGGGGGCGTACTACAACCTTGGGCTGAGCCTGATCAAGCTCACCGCATACGCGGAGGCGGTTGACGCCCTGCGCAGCGCCGTGCAGGTTGATTCGAACTACGCCCTGGCATGGTACACGCTAGGACAGGTGTACACCGACCGCTTGGGGAAGTACGACCTGGCTGTCATGTCCATGCGGCGAGTCGTCGATCTGCGGCCCGGAGAGGCTCTGGGTCATATCGGACTCGGCCAGGCCTATGTCGCGGCCCGCGACTTCGCCGCCGCCGCCAGCGCCTATCGCCGAGCGATCGCTCTCGATTCCCTCGACGCGGAGGCCTACTTCGGACTCGGCGTCACACGCGAGACCCAGGGCGAAGCCGAGGTTGCGGAGGATCTCTATCTGCAGGCCGTCCAGCTCGACCCGGTTCACGCAAAAGCGTACTTCCGGCTCGGCGGATTGCGCCGACAACGCGGCGATGTAGCCGGAGCCAAGCGGTTCCTGAAGCTGTTCGAGCGCATGAGGCCGCGCGCCGCCCGAATCTCGCGGCTCAAAAGCCAGCTGCTGAGCGAGCCGGACAACGCCTGGCTCCATCACCAGTTGGGAACGCTTTACTCCAAGTTCGATTTGCCCCTGCACGCCATCCGGTCCCTCCAAAAAGGCCTGGACCTTCACTCCGACTTCGCGCCGGGCTACAACAATCTCGGCAACGTCTACTTTCGTCATGGGCGAATCGAGGAAGCTCTCGCCATGTACGAGGCGGCGATCCATTACGACTCTTCCTATGCCATTGCGCACAATAATCTCGGCAGCGTCTGGCTCCTCAAACAGAGGTTGGACGCCGCCCAAAACGCCTTTGAACGGGCCCTGCAGCTGCAGCCAAACTACGCCGAAGCGCAGCATGGCCTGGCACTCGTCTACGGGCAGCGCGGCGATCGCGCCAAGGAGCGCCAAGCTTTGGAGCGCTACGAGCGGATGCGCGGCGACTAGAGGGGCACGGGCTTGTTCTGGACTATCGCCCTTCGGGAGTTACGGACCAACTGGCAGACCAGTGCCTATCGCCTGGCTTCTCTGGGCTTGCTCGTAGCCATGGCCGCGAGCATGGAACTTTTCGGTCGACGACTACCATACCCGGAAAGCCGGCTACGATCTCCGCGATATGCACGGTCAGACGAGGGGCGGGGAAACGCCCCAAGTTGACGCCGTCACCCACCCCCTTGAGTGTTGTCGCGCGCGGGCTCGAAGCCGAGTCTGAGCGCATGTTGATCATCACCTGGTCGCAGCCCAGAAGACAGCCGGGTGCGCCCATCCTCTATCAGGGAGATCGAAAACCCCCTTCTGAGTCTCTTTCCGGCACCAGATCCCACGCACCTGGTCAAGTTCGCCATGAGCCTGCTCTCGCTGTTCCTGGCCTACGACGCAATTTGCGGTGAGCGACAGCGCGGTACGCTCAAGCTCCTTTTCGCGGAGAAGCAGTGAAAGTGCTCCACATCGCCGTGCGCGAGATGCAGGAGCACATCCTGAGTTTGCGCTTCTATTTCTCGGCCATCCTCTGTTTCACACTCATGGTACTCAGTGCATTTATCCTCGCGGAAGAGACGGCGATCGAAAAAGAGCAGCTGGCGGCCTATGTGGACCCGGGTCAATACCGACAGGTTACCGAATGGGCCGACGCCAATAGGCTGATCAACGGCGGACTCAGGCTGACCCGTCAACCGCCGTCCTTGCGCAGTCTCATTTACGGCCTTTCCGACCTGTCCCTCATCGCCCAGATCAAGGGCGGCAATCACGTGCTCTTCGTGAGGCGTCCTCTTGTATACAACCGCGTCCTCGAGCTGTTCTCGTCCTTTGATCTGCTGTTCATCGCCGGCACGCTCTTGAGCCTTGTGGCGATGGTCCTGACCCACGACGCTATCGCAGGGGAGCGCGACAGTGGATTGCTGCGGCTGGTACTGAGCCACTCGGTTTCTGGTGGAGATCTCCTTCTCGGCAAATGGCTGGGAAACCAGGCAGTCCTCGCTGCCATCACCATGCCCGGCCTTGGCCGCCGCGGCGCTGGTGGTGGGGACTCACGAGGTCGGTAACTTCCAGGTCGGGGACTGGCTGAAGGTGGCCGGGATCGCCGCCGGCGTGCTGCTCTATACGGGGGTTTTCGCTTCGCTCGGGCTGTTGATCTCGAGTTGTAGCCAAACAGCGAAGGGAGCCCTGATTTCCAGTCTGTGTGCCTGGGCCACCATGGTGTGGCTGGTGCCGAACCTGTGTGTTCACCTGGCCGCGTTTGCAGTGCATGGTGACGATGGTCGACTGGTCGAGGCCAATGTCAATCGCCTGCGCGTGGCGGCCGAAGAGAGGGGCTGGGAAGAGATGTCCCGATTCATCGGGGAAAAGGGGTGGGGAGATCGCCAGTGGGCGAATTGGAACTTGGAGTGGGGAACGTGGTCTGATGCCGTGCCCCGTCTCGCCGAGGAACTCGAGAGTCTTGAGGACCGCGAGGAATTGTTCAGTTTCGCCGGCCGAGTGATGCACCGCCAGTTTGCCCCGATGGAGCGCGGGGCGTATCAGATCATGGCGAACCACGTGCAGCAGCGACGCAACGCCGTTGAACTCGGAATCTTGCTCTCCTGTATTTCGCCTCTTGCCCCCTTCACCTACATGCTGACGGGAATAGCCCGCACCGGTGTAGAAGGAGAACTGCACTTTCGCGGCGAGGTTCGCCGCTTCAAACGAGATCTGGTTGACTACCTCGACGCGCAACTGGCACAGAGACGTATGTGGCAACCGGTGGATCCGGAGGGCTTTCCATACTTCCGCTATGGCGGTGCTGCAGTATGGGGAAGCCGCGTACCCGTCTACGCCTGGGTGCTGGCCCTGTATGTGGTTGTATTCTTCATGGCCGCCTACCAGGCCCTGATACGGATGGAGCCCTGATCCTAGGCAGGGCCTGGGTACACCGAGAAGGACGACCAGGAGCACACCCTGGTCTACATGGAAAACGACTACGTCGAGATCTCCTTCCTGCCACGGTGGGGCGGCAAGCTGTTCAGCGCCCGGGGCAAGGCCAACGGCTACGATTACTTCTACCGCCAGGCGGTGATCAAGCCGGGGCTGATCGGGCCGCTGGGCGTGTAGATCTGCGGCGGCATCGAGTGGAACTTTCCGCACCACCACCGGTTCGCTTGGAACCGGCGCACGGAAAGGCGTTCTTTAATATGTCGACTCCCAATGGCCCCTACCCCTTCAATCCCGAGACTGCGTTCCCGTACCGGGTGAGCGCAAATGGATTCGTCGAGCTGACCGTCTATGACCCTGCGGGCCAGAAGATCCGCACCCTGTTATCCGGACAGCAGGCGGCCGGTGCCTACACGGCGCGCTGGGATGGACGAAACCAGAGCGGGTCGATAGTGGCCAGTGGGGTGTACCTGTACCGGCTCGAGACCCCGGCCTTCCAGGAGGCTCGCCGGCTCACCCTGAAGTGACCCCCGTAGAAGAGGAGTGGAGAGAGAGAATGCCCACAGCCACACGAGAGTTTGCGGTTCGCGCCGTACATTGCGACCGCGAGGCGAGTGAAGAAGAGGTCTACCGGGCCCTGGCGCGGGCCACGGCGCCGCTGGAGCGCACCTGGGAGCGATTGGGGCGTGCCCGTCGCATCGGCATCAAGATCAACCAGGACAAGCCGACCGATCGCTGGGTGTTCCACCAGGGCCAGCTGCAGCAACTGGTGTGCGACAAGGTGGTGCGCGCCGTGCTCCGCCTGCTGCGAGAGCGCACCACGGCGGAGCTGGTGTGCTCCGATGTCAGCTACTACGCCATGTACGAGGGCACCGACCCCCAGGTCACGGGCACCGCCCTGCCGGCGCTACGCGACTTCGGCGTCGACTACGTCGACGGCACCCAGGCGCCGTGCAAGCGCTACCCGGTTCCCGGGGGTGGGCAGATGTTCCAGCAGTACCTGCTGCCCGAAGCGGCGGTCGAGACCGACGAGTTCGTATCGGTGGCAAAAATGAAGAATCACGGTTTCATGGGCATTACACTGTCGCTGAAGAACCTCTTCGGCCTGATGCCGGGGGAGCCGCGCGGCCACACGCGGACCTACTTCCACCACTTGGTGCGCATGCCCTATATGCTGGCCGACCTGGGCCGCCTGTTCCACCCGGCGCTGAACGTCATCGACGGGCTCGTGGGTCAGGCGGGTCAGGAGTGGGGCAGCGGCGGCGGCGAGGGCCCGGCGGTGGAGGCAAACACCCTGATCGCCGGCGACCACACCATCGCCACCGACGCCTGCGGAGCGCACCTGATGGGGCACGACCCCAGCAGCGACTGGCTGACGCCACCGTTCCACCGCGACCGCAACGCCTTGCGGGTGGCGGCCGAGGCCGGGTTTGGCACGGTGGACCTGAAACGGATCGACTTCGAGTCGGAGGTGGAGCCCCCGGTGGGCGAGTTTTACGCCAACCTCACCGACGCCATGGAGGTCGTGCACAGCTGGCAGCGCTCGACTTGCGAGCAGGGGCTGTTCTACCGCGACCATCGCGACGACTTCCTCGAGCGCTACGCCGGACAGTACATCCTGTTGCAGCAGGGACAGGTGCGCTGGCACGATCAGGTCAGCGACCTGGGCCAGAGCCGTCGCAAGCTGTCCGGGGCCAATCCCGAGCAGGCCATGTGGCTCAAATACGTGGACCCGGAGGAGACCGAGGGCGAGCACTACACGGTTTACGAGCGCGGACTGGAGCGTTTCGACGGGGATCTAGTGCGAGCTGCATGATCCGAGGACAATCACATGCAGCTGTCGGGTGACCGCCAGGCCAGCGGTTGTCTGATCGTCGTCTTTCGGGGCGGCCTGGAGCTACCAAGGCGAATTGCAGCTTGGCGGCGTTGATTGCCGCGCTGCACCAGCGCTCAGTACCAGCTGCCTCTCTCCCTGATAGGCGGGGCTGAAGAGTTAGACAAAGGAGCCTTTCAATGACGACAGCCAGGTCCCCCGAGGCGCTGCACGATGTGATCGTCGAGCGCGATGTCATGGTGACCATGCGCGATGGCGTGCGCTTGGCCACGGACGTTTTCTTTCCCGCCACAGGCCAGGAGCGGATTCCGGGCGCCCATGCGGCGGTCTTCCACCGCACCCCCTACCGCAAGGAAGATACGGAAGAGTCCCTCGGCTTCTGCCGATTTTTCGCCCAGCGGGGCTACATCGCCGTTATCCAGGACTGCCGCGGCACCTTCAGTTCCGAGGGGGACGTCAACTTCCTGATTCCGGAAGCCGAAGACGGATTCGACACCCTCGCCTGGATCGACCAGCAGCCGTGGTCGAACGGCAAGGTAGGCTCCTGGGGCACATCGTGGTCGAGCTGGACGCAGACGGCGATGGCTGCCCTCGGTCCAGCGAATCTGGCCTCCATGGTGCCGAACATGAGTGGCGCCAGCGCCCACGAGAGCTCGGTCCGGCACGGCGGGGCGCTCGAGCTGCGCTTCCTCGCCTGGGCCTTCTGGCACTCGGCCACCAATACGCAGGCGGCGCTCAAGGCCGACCCCGCCATTGACGCGGCGCTCAACCTCGGTGCCACATCCTTCGCCGACTGGATCACCCGCATGCCCCTCCGCAAGGGGCAGACGCAGCTCAAGCTCGTGCCCGCGTACGAAGACTGGGCCTTCCGCATCTTCACCGAAGCCGATTTCACCGATTACTGGAAGCATCCCAGCTTTGCTCCCGCCCTCTTCTGGGACGACTTCCCCGACATCCCCATTTGGATCGTCGGCGGCTGGTACGATTCCTACACCCGCGCCACGCTGCAGAACTACGAAGGGCTATCCAGCCGGAAAAGGGGGCCGGTTCGGGTCCTCGTGGGACCCTGGACCCACGGCTCGGCCACCGTCGAGGACTCGCACGCGGGGGATGTCGACTTCGGGGAAGAGGCCGCCCTGAAGAGCTTCCGCGACCTTCATCTGAAGTGGTTCGACTGGACGCTGAAGGGCGCGGAGTCGAGTCTGGCAGACGACGCGCCCGTGCGCATCTTCGTGATGGGTGGCGGCGACGGGCATCGCACGGTGTCGGGCCGGCTCTTCCACGGTGGGCGCTGGAGGGAGGAATGGGAATGGCCCCTCGCTCGAACAGCGTTCACGCCCTACTACCTGCACGGCGAAGGGCACCTCTCCACCGAGCCGCCGACAGAGGAGACCAGCACCACCTACCGCTTCGACCCGGCAGACCCCGTGCCCTCCATCGGCGGCAACGTCTCCTCCCTCAGCGCTCTCGACTCGTTGCCTGCGGGAATCGCCGATCCCGCCTATGCCCCGCGTGCGTCCCGCATCCACAGCGTCATGTCGCCAGGGGGATTCGATCAGGTCGAACACCCGGACTTCTACGGCTGCCAGCCCCCATACCTGCCTTTGGGAAGCCGGCGGGACATCCTCGTCTACGAGACCCCCGTGCTGGCAGCGGACATGGAAATCACCGGACCCATCGAGGTCGTGCTCTGGGTCTCTTCCTCGGCGCCCGACACCGACTTCACCGCCAAGCTCATCGACGTCTACCCGCCAAGCCCGTGGTATCCGCACGGCTACGCCCTCAATCTGACCGACAGCATCCTCCGTCTGCGCTACCGCAATGGGCCCGACAGGGCCGAATCCCTTCCTCCAGGTGAAATCGCCCAGATCGTCATCATCCTGTACCCCACCAGTAACCTGTTCTCCGCCGGCCATCGCCTCCGGCTGGATATTTCCAGCTCCAACTTCCCGCGCTTCGACGTCAACCCGAATACCGGCGACCCCATAGGCACCGAGCGTCGCCGACAGGGCGCGGACAACACCGTCCACTGCGGAGCGAAGTACGCATCTCACATTGTCCTGCCGGTCATTCCGATAACGGCCGAGCGGTAAGGATTTGCGCTCCTCTGCCCTCAAACCGGATTCCCTGCCAGGTGATCCCTTGGTCATCGGCGTCAGCTGCTTTCTGCGCACCGGCCCGAAGCTGGTCCTCGAGGTCCGCAAGCCCGGCCCGTGGCTACAGCCCGCCGGCAAGCCGGCGCTCATCTATCTGGGCTGTATTGGAGGATCCCTCGAGGAGGGGGAAGCGGTCATCG
>PBRM01000156.1 GCA_002725915.1 Gemmatimonadota bacterium | reverse complement strand
CGAAACATCAACTACACGAACGTCTGCTCCGCGAATTGCACCTTCTGCGCGTTCAAGAGGGACCTGGGCGACGCCGATGCGTACGTGCTCAGCACCAGCGAGTTACACGAAAAGATCCGGCAGCTCGCGGCCATCGGAGGCACGCAGATCCTGCTTCAGGGCGGGATGCATCCTGAACTGCCCATCGAGTTCTACGAGGACATGCTGCGCAACATCAAGGCGGCGTTCCCTTCGATTCATATTCACGGTTTCAGCCCCCCGGAGATCGTCGAGTTCGCCGCCGTGTTTCGCCTCCAGGGGTTCGCGGGTCACGGGGTACCCGGGGGCGACGGCGGCAGCCCAATACCTCGTCCGCGAGCTCGAGTCCAACGGAGGGGGGGGCCAGGTGTATCGGCACCTCTTTCAGGTTCCGGTGCCGATCGACGAGGGCGCCGGCATGGAGCTGGATGGTCGCCGCCTTCTCCTGCACTGTGTCTGGCCCAATCTGGTTCGCACCCCGACCCTTCCCGAAGGGGGCATCGTCGGGCGGCTGGTATACGGTGGCCGCGCCGAGCGCTTCGAGCTGGACGGGCAGAGCCTGCACAACGCCATCAGCGTACTCGAATACGACTGCGGGATGAATTGGGTCAACGCCTTCGATCTGGGTGCGGCAGCCGTCATCTTCCTGTCGCCGGAGGAAGCATGGAGTTCCCCGTCCGCCGCCGAGGAGCATCTGACGAGGGCTCACCGACAGGAAGGCGCGCAGAAATTCCTCGCCACTCCGGCCGACCTCCCGCGGTTCTACGCTCCCCGGGCGGCCAGCGATCTCCTTCGTCGGCGACTTGCTGAGGGGGTGCCCGCGACGGCGCGGCTGTGGGGCCGCATGACCTGGCGCCTGGCGCCGGCGGAGACGGTGGTCGCGGTGTTTCCGGGCACAGATCCCGAGATGGCTGGCAGGGCGATGATGATCGGGGCCTACTACGACGCCATTTCCCCGGTGCCGGCGGTGGCACCGGGAGCCGATCAGGCCTCGGGAGTGGCGACCTGGCTGGAGCTGGCCCGGATGCTGGCCACCCACCCTCCTCGGCGGACCGTGGTGCTGGCGGCCACGCCCGGGCACTTCCAGGCCCTGGCGGGGATGCGGGAGCTGGTGGGGCGGGTGATGCGGCCGCCGGAGCCTGTCGGTCCGGAGAGCGCAGAGGCAGGAGAGCAGCCGCGGTCGGCTCTGGTCAATCGCCTCGCCGAGCTCACGATCGATTTGTTTGTGGGCCTGGATCTGAGCTCGCACAGTCGCCGGCTCGCCCTCGTTCACGCCGGGACTCCGTACCGGGTGCGCAAGATTCGGCTTGCTCTTTTCGATGTGGTCGAGGCCTTTACCGCAAGCTACGAAGCGGACAAGCTGGGCGGGCGCATGATCCTGGGCGGGGCCCTCCGGCCTCTCCGGCAACGCCGCCTGCTGGGTCGGCTTCCCGAGAGAATCCCCACCCAGGGGGCCGTCGTGAGCCTTGCCGGGATGTGGGGTCTCACGCTGGTGACGGCGGGCGACGAGAGGCGCGCCTTCGACTCTCCCCTCGACAGGCCGGATGCCGTGGATGTGCGCAGCCTGGCCGAGCAGGCCCATTTCATCGGCGCCCTGGTGGCGCATCTGACGCAGACTCCGACCGCCGGCCAGGAGGAGCCAGCCAAAGACTCCTTTGGGCGACTGCGGGGAAGAGTTCTGTCGTGGGGTGAGCGCAGCTACGAGCCCGATCAGCCCGTAGCCGGCGCGCTGGTGAGGGTGCGGAGCCTAAACAAGAGCCTGATGGGTGTCCGAGCCGATCCCATGGCCTTCACCGACAGCTCCGGAGCGTTCGAGCTGACGGGGATCGAAGCCAGGACCATGTACCTGCGGCCGATCCAGCTGGAGGCGTACAGCCTGGATGCCGGCAGCGGCAGGGTGACCGAGGCGTTGGACAGGGGACCCTACGGGAGCCAGCAGCGCCCGAACGTGATCCTCATGGACCAGCTGCAGGAGGAGCGCACCCTCGTGGTCTTTCCCTGTCACAGCCTGACTCTCTTCGACCTGTTCGATCCCCGAAGCCTGGCCACCCTCACCCACCTGAGGCTGCTGGATGCGGAGTCGGAGGCGGATCCGGTGCGCTACGGCTACTGCATACCCGTAACCGCGGAGGAAATCGATGCCCACGGCTATTACGGCAGCGCCGGGTCGGCAACCGAGCAGGTGGCCGTCGCCTTCGCCGCGAAAGGGACGGCTCTGAAGCTGACCATGGCGGCGGACCGCTTTGGTCTGGGTAGGCGGCTCGTCCTCCTCAACAGTGGCGCCGGAGACCCGGCGGGAGTGGGGTATCGGCCTTCGACCACGACCCGCCTCGCCGGCACCGCCCTGCGGGTGGCAGGCGACATGTGGCGGTTGGACGAGTTCCGTCTTGCTGGCATGGAGCAACACGGCATCGAGAGCGCCGTTCTCCGCCGCCTGCACAACCGAGCCGAGGCGGAGATCCAGCGGAGTGAAGCCCATGGCCGCGCCGGCGAGCACACAGGCTTCCTCGATCGCAGTCGCCGAGCCTGGGCTCTGGCCGCCGAGGCCTACGGTGCGGTGGAAGCGGTGGGCACGGACTCGGTGCGCGGCGTGCTGTTCTTCCTTTTTCTGGTCCTGCCCTTCAGCGTTCTGGGCGAACGCCTGATCTTGGCCGGAGCCACGGTGCGGCTTCAGGTTTCGGGTGCCCTGGCCATTTTCATGATGGCGTTCCTGGTGCTGCGGTTTTCCCACCCGGCCTTTGGGCTCACCATCTATCCGACCGTCGTTCTGGTGGGCTTCCTCAGTCTGGCCTTGAGCCTGGCGGTCATCTGGCTGGGCCTCAGCCGCCTCAACACCCAGCTCCACGAATCCGTCTCTCCCCACGTGGCCGTCCACCGCGCCGACGCCCGCCGGAGCGCCATATTCACCCGTTCGCTGCTGCTGGGGGTGGCACAGATGCGGCGTCGGCCCTGGCGCACGGGCCTGACGGTCACGACGCTGGCCGTGCTGATGTTCTCGCTGGTTTCCTTCACCTCGGTGCGTTCCGCCGTGCGCTACAACCGCATGCCTCTGGGCCCTGCTGCCGAAGCGGCGCCTACCCTTTCGTCGAAGAAGACCTCCACTTCCAAAACCGTTCACGCTCTCCTCATCCGCCGCCCGGAGTGGGTGGGGCTCGAAGCGAAGGCGGCCGATTTCCTGCGCACCCGATTTTCCCGGGAGCTGGTGCTGGAGAGGATCTGGTATATGCGACCAGGGCTGCTGTCGGGAAAGGGGGGAGGGAGCAGCCAGCGCGTGGAGGGGGCCCTGGGTCTGTCCGCGGCGGAGCCGGAGCTCACCCCGGTGGAGGAAACCCTCCTGGCGGGGCGCTGGTTCGGCGACGGCGAGAGCGATGTCTGTATCCTCCCCGACGGGCTGGCCCGGGCGCTGGAAATCAGCCTGTCCGCCGTGGGTGAAGGAAAGGCGAGCATCGATTTTCTGGGAGGGAAATACCGCGTCGTCGGTGTCGTCGACGCCACTCGGTTCGAGGCGATTAAAGACGTACACGGCGGCCCCCTCACCCCCCTCGATGTACAGATTGACCAGCCTAGGGAGAGACACGTCGGACTGGACCGACACGGCGTCGATCCCATCTTCACGCATCTGGGTGCGGGACAGATCATCCTGCTGCCCAGCCGCGTGGTGTCGCGCTGGGGGGAGCACTCCCGGCTGGCCTCGGTGGCCGTCGTCTTCAAGGGGTCCGCCGACGTGGCGGAGGCCGCCATCCACGAGTTCGCCTCGGCGCTGGACATCAACCTGGCGGTTCTCATCGGCGGCAGGCGCTACCTGATCAACACCGTGGGCGTGCGCACCTTCAGCGGCCGCACCGGGGTCCTCGTCCCCCTGGTCATCGCGGCGCTTATCGTCTTCAACACCATGCTGGGCACGGTGCACGAGCGCATCGGTGAGATCGGCATCCTCAATGCCGTGGGACTGGCGCCGGCTCACGTTACCGGCCTGTTCATGGCCGAGGCCGGCACCTACGCCGTCCTCAGCGCTGTCCTCGGTTACCTGGCGGCTCAGGTGATCGCCCGCGTGGGGTGGGTGCACGGACTCTTTCCAGGACTTACGGTGAATTTCTCCTCCTACTCGGCGGTGGTGACGATCGGCGTGGTCATGGCGGTGGTATTGCTGTCGGCTCTGTACCCGGCGCACCTGGCCGGTCGCATCTGTCTACCGGGCATCGATCGCGCCTGGCAACTGCCGGAGCCGCAGGGAGATCGTCTGTTCCTGCCCATGCCGTTCTCGCTGCGCGAGGCGGAGGCTCGCCAGCTGGTTTCCTTTATGACCGAGTACCTGGAGGCGTACGACGAGCACTCGATCGGCGCCGGGTTCTACGCCGAAGGCATCCTCCTGTCCTCGGGCTACGCTGAAGCGACGGTCTGGCTGGCGCCGTTCGACCAGGGGGTGTCACAGAGGCTTCACCTCCATCTGGCGCCCGATAGCGACGACCGCTTCTTCTCCATTAGCTTACTTTTAGAGCGCAAGAGTGGAGAGCACTCCGCGTGGCTGCGCGCCAACCGCCTGTTCGTCGACCGCCTGCGAAAGCAGTTCCTGGTGTGGCGGGCTCTGAGCGACGCTGAGCGGCGGGTCTACAGCTGAGGACCTATGCCATTGGGAAGAGCAGCATCCACAAGAGCATCCATTCAGGCCGACCTCGAGGGGTACCGGGCCCTCATGGAGGCGCCGGCGCACTTTGAGGACGGTATGACGGCGCGCACCGTGCTCGGGGGGTTCTTCATCGGTTTTCTGATGATGCCGGGCGCCATCTACATGGGCCTCATGGCCGGCTCCAGTCTGGGGCCGGCGGCGGAGTGGGTGACGATCATTCTATTCGCCGAGGTGGCGCGGCGCTCTTTCGCGCCGTTGGGCCGCCAGGAGATTTACGTACTCTACTACATCGCCGGTGGCCTCACCCACGTCATCGCCGGCGCCATGCTGGCCGGCGGCCCCTTCGGGGTCCTGATCTGGCACCAGTATCTGGCTCAGTCGCAAGTGGCGCAGGCCGTGGGAATCGCCACCCAGATTCCCAGTTGGGTCGCACCACCAGCCGGTTCGGAAGCGCTGTCGGAGCGCACCTTCCTGCACCGGGACTGGCTGGGCCCTGTCGCCCTGTTGATCGCCGGCCAGGTGCTGGCGAGGGCGGAGTGGTTCGGCCTGGGGTACGTGCTGTTCCGGCTGACCTCGGACGTGGAACGCCTCCCCTTTCCCATGGCGCCGGTGGCCGCTCAGGGGGCGACGGCCCTGGCCGAGAGCGGCAGGGGTCAGGAGACGTGGCGCTGGCGCGTCTTTGCCGTGGGGATGGGCATCGGCCTCGTCTTCGGCAGCGTCTTCGTGGGGCTCCCGGCTCTTTCGAGCCTCATAGCCAGCCATCCGCTGCAGCTGTTGCCTATTCCCTGGATCGACTTCACAGCCGATCTGGAGCACCTGCTGCCGGCCGCAACGTTGGGGCTGGGTACCGATCTGGGGCTGGTTCTGGTGGGCTTCGTGCTGCCGTTCTGGGTCGTGGTGGGCGCCTTTGCGGCGGTCCTCCTGCAGGTGGCGGTCAATCCCGTGCTCCACCACTACGGGGCGCTAACCCGGTGGCAGCCGGGAATGAATGCCATCACCACCCACTTCGCCAACGATCTCGACGTGTGGCTGAGTGTGTACGTGGGCACAGGGGCGGCGGTGGCGGCAGTGGGCGTGGGGCAGGCGGTGCGGGCGCTGCGCGGGAGGAGCACCCGCGGGGAGCGCAGCCACCCCCGTCCTCCCGACGGCCGGGGGGATTTTCCGGTGTGGGCCGGCATCCTCCTCTACGTCGCGGGGGCCGCCGGCTACATCGCCCTTTGTGATTACGTGCTGGACGACGACCGCTTTCCCCTCCTCTTCCTGTTGATCTTCGCCTTCGTGCTGACGCCGCTGGTCTCCTACGTCAACGCCCGCATGGTGGGTCTCACGGGCCAGACGGTGGGGATCCCACTGGTCAGGGAGGGGGCGTTCCTGTTGAGCGGCTATCGCGGTGTCGACATCTGGTTCGCCCCCATCCCCTACAGCGACCACGGCCGCCGCGCCCAGCTGTTCCGCGAGGTCGAGCTCACGGGGACGCGGTTCACCAGCATTCTCAAGGCCGAGCTCCTCATTCTTCCCATTTCCCTGGGGTGCGGTTTCGTCTTCTGGTCGCTCATATGGAAAATGGGTCCGATCCCCTCGGTGGTCTTCCCCTATGCCCAGAAGTACTGGCATCTCCTGGCCCTGCGGCAGTTCATGTGGATCTCCTTTACCGTGGAGGGGGGAATGAGCTTTACCGAGATCGCCAACCCCCTCTGGATGGCCAGCGGCTTCGGAGTGGCCGCGGCAGGCCTGCTGGCGGCCACCTTGTGGGGACTGCCGCTCTCTCTCGTGTACGGCTTTATCCGCGGGCTGCAGGCCATGCCGCACCTGCTGATTCCCGAAATGTTCGGGGCGCTCCTGGGCCGGTACTATTTCCAACGGCGCTTCGGTGCGGACACGTGGCGGCGCTGGGCCCCGGTGCTGTTCGCCGGCTTCGCCTGCGGTCAGGGACTGATCGGAATGGGGGCCGTGGCCGTGGTCCTCATCACCCGCTCCGTGTCTCAACTTCCCTACTGATATCGGCTCCGACGAATCCGTGAAACAAGCGCTCTCTCTCAGGTCCTTCATCATGGCGGCAGTCGCCGTCTTCGGAGGCGCCTGGCTGCTGCAGCGAGTGGAGCTGGTGTCGGGAGGACCACTGCTGGCCGTCGGTCCCCTGGCCAGTCTGCCCATCCTGCTGCTGGTGTCGCTGGTAGCGGTGGGCCATCTGGGTCGTCGCTGGATTCATCTTGAGCAGGGGGAAGTGCTGGCTGTGTACATCATGGCGGCGGTTGGGCTTCCCCTCGCCTCCACCGGTTTCGTCCACTTCCTGCTGCCGGGTCTGGTGACCGGGTTCTACTCGTTCGCCGACCCGGGCGGGCGCTTCTACCGATTCTTTCAGCACATTCCCGAGTGGATGGTCCCGGGGGGAGCGGAGAGCCCGGCAGTGACCGGCTTTTTCGAGGGTGGCGTCGCGGTGCCGTGGACTGCCTGGGTGGCACCTCTGGCGGCGTGGTCGGTCCTGGCCGGCGGCTTCCTCGCCGCTCTGTGGGGTCTCTTCGGGCTGCTGCAGAGACGCTGGATGGAGGAGGAGCGGCTTGGGTTTCCGCTCGCCGAACTGCCCCTCGCCATGCTCGAGCGCGGGGCCGGGCTGGTGCGAGACCCGCTGATGTGGGCCGGGGTGGCGGTTCCCGCAATCATCTACGTCGTCAACGGTATTACCCACTACTTCCTGGTGCCGGGAGAGATCCCGCTGGCCTTCGACCTGGGGGAGGTGCTGGTAGTGGAGCCCTGGCGCGCCATGGCGCCCTACACCGCGCCGTTCGTGTTCGAACTCTCTCCCCTGCTGGTGGGGATCGTCTACTTCATGTCCGTGGAGGTGGCCTTCAGCACCTGGTTCTTCTTCCTGGGTTCGCGTCTACAGCTGCTGGCGGCGGAGACGCTGGGACGCAGCGCCGATCAGGGGACCTTCATCGGTCTCGGCGGCCAGTGGCGGGAGTGGCCGAATTTCTTCCCCCACCTGCAGGCCCAGGCGCGGGGCGGTCTGCTGTGCATCGGCTTCCTCACCCTGTGGGCAGCGAGGGGATCCCTCGCGGCCGCCTGCCGCCGAGCCGTGCAGCAGCGAGGGGGAGAAGATGCGGCCTCACTGGGCGCACTGGCCGCGGGTACCGCGGTCATCGCGCTCTGGGCCTGGGCGGCGGGGCTGTCGGCGGCACAGAGCACGGGTTTCGTCCTGCTGCTGCTGCTGACCTTTGTGGGCATGGCGAGGCTGCGACTCGACGGCGGATTTCCCGTCGTGGGGATCTACTTCCTCGTGGGCAACCTGTTCTACTTCGCCGGCGGCACCGGTCCGGATGCCTTTCCGCCGTCGACCTACGTGGCTTTCGCCTTCATGAGTGTCCTCAGCTACAGCGGCCTGGCTGGCGCCGCCCTGATTCATTTCGAGGGCCAGAAGATGGCGCGTGCTCTGGGCGTGAGCGGGGGTGGCCGCCTCGGTCTCGCCGTGGCCGCCGGTCTCGCTCTCGGGCTGCTGGCGGGGTACTGGTCGATGTTGAACCTGGTCTACGACCACGGCATGTTCGCACTCGATCAACACGGGGGCGCCCGCGGGGTCGCCAGAGTGGGGCGCTACGTCCAGTATCTGTACTCCGATGCCGGGCTCAGGGAGGGGGCGGCAGACCTGGATCGCCTCGGGGCAATGGGATTCGGCGCCTTGGTTACAGCAGCGGTGGCCGCGTCGCGCACGTTTTTCGGGTGGGTACCCCTTCATCCGCTCGGATTCGTCTACGGCACCGGATTCGGCCGACTGATCTGGGGGTCAGCTCTGGCGGGCTGGGGGGTGAAGGTTCTGGCGGTGCGCTACGGCGGGGCCGGGACCTATCGACGTCTGCGTCCCTTCTTTCTCGGCATGATCTGCGGGGACCTGTTCATGCGGGCAGTGTGGGCCCTGGTGGCCGGCTTCGGGACTCCCGGGGGCGGGTTCCGATTCTAGCTGCTGTTCAGCCAAGACACATGCAGTCGAGGCCCAACAACCCACTCTCGCCGGCACCGCAAGATGCCGGCTCGCCCATGGCCGCGAAGCGATACTCGCTCAGCTGCTGCCAGATGAGTAGCGGCTTCGCGGCTCAGCACCTATTTTGCCCCATCCGACGAGAGGCGATACCATGCGTTTCGGAAGGTATGTCGACATGACGGTTTCCCGCGCCTATCACCTGGCCCTGTCGTGCGTCCTAGCGACTCACGCAGGCGATACCGCTCTCGCACAGCAGTTTACGGATGTCGCCGAGCGGGCGGGTATCGGTTATCAGCACAGTGGCTTCATGTACATCGGCGGAATCGCCATAGCGGACTTCGACGACGACGGATTCCAGGACATCTACGCGACCACGGGCGAGGGTCACCCCAACTTGCTCTACCTGAACGACCAGGACGGTACCTTTGCAGAAAGGGCCGGTACCAGCCGAATCGCCGACATGTCCGAGGGTTGGGGCGCTGTGGCCGGTGATCTCGATAACGACGGCGACCCGGACATTTATCTGACGAACTATTTCAGCGAGAACAAGCTGTTTCTGAATGACGGCGGCGGCCGGTTCGTCACGGCGATTGAATCGGGGGCATCAGATCCCGGTCCCAGCACGAGCGCGGCTCTGGCCGACTACAACAACGACGGCCATCTCGACATCTATGTGCTCAACAGATCCCAGGCCGAAGTCGATTACGCCAATGCGCTGCTGCTCAGCAACGGCGATGGCAGCTTCGCCGATGTCACCGCATGGTCGGGAACCGGTAACAGGGGCACGTCTCTTGCCGTGTCGTCCTTTGACTACGATGCTGACGGCTATCAGGACATATACATAGCGAATGAATTCGAACTAGATGCCCTGTACAACAACAGCCGTGACGGCACCTTCGCAAACCGTGCCAAAGAGCTCGGCCTACCGCATGGCGCGGGCATGGGCGTCGACTTCTCGGACTACGACAACGACGGTGATCTGGACGTTTACGTGTCCAATCTCCAACGAGATTTCCTTTTGCAGAACAACGGCGACGGCACCTTCACCGACAGAGAGGATGTGGGCATTCTCAACGACACCATGGCATGGGGCGTCAATTTCTTCGACCACGACAACGACGGGGACGAGGATCTGTACGTCGTCAATGGAGGCATGATCTGGCCCAAACAATACAGTGAGGACAATGTCTTCTATCTCAACAATGACGATGGCACCTTCACCGAGGTCGCTAGACAAATGGGGATCGCCGACGGCGGGGACGGTAGAGCCAGCGCCTGTGCGGACTTCAACAACGACGGCTACGCAGACATCTTCATGATCAACGTGGCCCGGGGCCGCGTCAGGCTGTATAGGAACAACAACTCGGGGAACAACTGGCTGACGGTCAGACTGGTGGGCACGAGCAGCAATCGCAACGGCATCGGGGCCACCGTGACCATCGAGGCGGGAAACTCAACTCAGATCAGGGAAGTCAGCGCCGGGGCGAGTTACGCTTCGATGCACTCCATCGATCAGCAGTTTGGTCTGTCGAGGAGCAGCTTGGTGGACAGGGCGACCGTGCGCTGGCCTTCCGGGACCGTACAGGAACTGACGAATGTCGGCGTCAACCAGACCTTGGTTATTGTCGAGCCCCTACCCACCGCTGTGTCCGACGGGGATACCCCACGGACACCGGTCGTCTTCCGGTTGAACCAGAATCACCCGAATCCCTTCAACGCCGCGACTTCAATCGAGTTTCTCACCCCCAAAGCCGGGCCGGTGTCGCTGGTGATCTACGATCTGAAGGGGAGTCCGCTGAAACGGCTGGTCGCCGGCAGGCGCGATGCGGGCCGTCATGTGGTGCTCTGGGATGCGTCTGGAGTAGCGTCGGGATTGTACATCTATAAACTCGAAGCGGGCCGCTTTACACAGACGCGGAAAATGGCGCTGCTCAAGTAGGAACGCAAGCGCAGGCGCCCGCGTGCCCCGTGCCCGAATACCTCTACGGCTGTCAGGTCAGGCAGAAGCGGCCGACGGTGGTGCTCGGCGATTTTCTTGTGTAGATTTTTCTGTCAGGAATATTAGATGGGTAACCGAAAGATGCCGCCTCGCCCGTGGCCCTCGGGATTTCCGGCAGCGGCCGCCCGCTGGCCGAGTTGGGCGCCATCGATATTATTCAAGTCGTTTATTTACAATCAGATAAAGTATGACAGTGGTATCTGGTGGAGCACAGAATGGCGGGTAATGAAGGTGTTTTCATGCGGTATCGCTAACTTTTCTCTTTGCAAGTCGATAATGCTTCGCTATATATACAGGCTAATAATGATCAGCTAATCACGGTCCGCCGCTCGCCGACCGGATGTCTTTCAGCTTGAGCGGGTACGCAGACGCTATTCCAGGGAGAGTTGACATGGGTCTCAGAGTAGAAATCCTCAAGGTGTTGCCGATCATTGCCGTCGCCGGCTTCTTCGGCCTGACCGCGGTGCATGCAGGCACGACGGGCAAGATCGCCGGAGTCGTGGAGGACGCGCAGACCGGTGATCTCCTGGCCAGTGCCAGCATCGTCGTGCTGGATACCGATATGGGCACCGTGTCCGATCCTGAAGGGCGCTTTTTCATATTGAACGTCGCGCCGGGCACGTATACTCTCAAGGTCACCTACATCGGCTACGGCCCGGTCTCCATTGCTAACGTGCGCGTGTCGACCGACCTCACCACCGACCTGAAATTCGAGCTGACGTCCAAGGCAATTCAGGGCGAGGAGGTGGTCATCAGGGCCGAGCGGCCGATTATCGACAAGAATGCGACCAACGCCGTTCACATCATCCAGGGCGAAGATCTGGAGATCCTGCCCTTCAGAGGCGTGCAGAATGTGCTTGCCCTGCAGGCCGGCGTCGTGGAAGACGAGGGCCGCCTCCATATCCGCGGTTCGCGCAGTGACGAGATCGCCTACTACGTAGAAGGCGCCAGCGTGCGCAATGTGGTCACCGGCAGCAGCGCGGTCGTGCTGATCGACGAGGCCATCGAGGAGGTCCAGCTGCAGTCGGGCGGCTTCAACGCCGAATACGGCGGCGCTAATGCCGGCATCATTCTGCAGGACCTGAGGACGGGAGGCAACGACTGGAAGGCCACGCTGAGCTCGGAAACGGATAACTTTGCCAAGAAAGGGGAGAAGTTCCTCGATACCTATTCCTACGGGCGCAGCAACAGGGTATTGACCCTGGACGGGCCGCTGACGTCGAACACCAGGGCCTTCATCTCGACACAGCGCCGCGTCCGGGACTTCCAAACCACCTTCTGGGACGGCTTCGAGTTCACGGACCTCATCGACAGTGGCGATCGGGGAGGCGGCGTGCACTGGGCCGATTCGGGCCCGGATACGGTCGACCTCAAGCTTGACGGCGGCAACATTCCTCACACCGGTTCCAAGGCCACGGATGTCAACGCGACCCTCCTGTTTGACTTCAAGCCCGTCACGGTCCAGGTCACCGGGCTCTACTCTAAGTCGGACCAGGAATACAACTTTGCACCCGTCGCAAACATGCTGAATGAGGACCGACTGGCGGAGGCGGCGCGGACCTCGGGGTTGATCAACATCAAGGCCACGCACCTGCTGGATCCCAGCATGTTCTACGAGGTCAACGTCAGTCTCTACAACCAGGATCGCGAGGTAGTCGATCCCAATTTTGGCGACAACTGGTGGGTGTACAACGACAGCGTGGCCGTGGCGAGGGCGAACAGTTCGTTTACGCCTTACACGAGCCAGGGAAGCGATCCCAGACCCTATGACCTCAACGGCTTTCCCTTCAATCGACCGGGTAACGGCACGGGCTATTACTTGAAGGAGGGCGATCAGTACCAGGGTGTCTCGGGAAGCGTCACCAAGCAGAGAAAAGCCCACGAGCTCAAGGCCGGCTTCGACTACCAGATCTGGACGTCGCGACGCTATGTGATCGGGCTGAGTTCGATCAGGAAGGCTATCGCCACCACCTATCCCAACCTCGACGAGGTCTACGATCGGTATTACGCCGATGAGATAAAGCAGGGCGACATACTGAATGAGATCATCAGAGCGGCTGAGGCGGCACCCGACGGTCAGGGCGACCTCGACGATCTTAAGGCGCTCATCCGCAACACCAGCCGCGCCGATTTCTACGGCT
>PBRM01000155.1 GCA_002725915.1 Gemmatimonadota bacterium | reverse complement strand
TGGATGTGAAAATGTTCGGTAATAACAAGAGGTCCCGTACGGATAAAATGCACTTCACCCAGATCGTCAATGAGCACCAGCCTAGTAGTAGCGGCGACAGAAATTCCGAGCTACACACCTTTGTTTCTCGACAACATTCGCTACCTCATGGTGGCGCTGGTACTGCTCTTCCACGTTTCGGCGGGTTATTCCGGGTTGCCCGAGTCTTACCAGGAGGCCAACAGCGGCGGTCTCATCCGCGCACTCCGCAATTTTCTCGCGCCTCTTCCGAGGATGCCGATCCCCTTCTTCGTTTCCGGGTATTTCGCCGCTTTAGGGCAGATATCAGATGAAAAGGAGTAAGCCCATCCCATGATTCACTACAGCTACATGGTCATCGACACGCGCTCGTTGTTTCAAGCGGATCTGTCCGAGCTTTTCGATCTCTTGAGCTCCTGCGGGTACGAGGGGGTCGAGCTCAATCTGTTCCCGGGGCTGGCTGCCGAGTCGAGCCGGCTCGAGCAGGCTCTCGCCGCCAGCGGGCTGACGCTGCCGTCCTTCCTGACAGGCGCGGCCTACAGCGACGGTGTGTGCCTGAGCTCAGCTGACAGTGGAGCGCGGCAGGCGGCGGTGGCGTATCTGAAGGACTGTATCGAGCTCGCCGGGCGGTTCCAGTCGATTCTGGTGGTGGGCCTGTTGCAGGGCCTTCGCAGCGATGAGCCGGATCTGAAGATCGCCAATCAGCGCATCGTCGAAGGGCTCCAGGAGGTCGGGGCAGCCGCCCTGCAGCGAGGCGTCGAGCTGGTCATCGAGCCGGTCAATCACCTGCAGGTCGGGTTCAACAACTCGGTGGCTGAGGTCCGCCAGCTTATCGAGACTATCGACTCCCCCGCCTTCAAGCCGATGGTGGACACGATCCACATGAATATCGAGGAGACTTCGCTAACTCAGCCCATCTACGACTGCGGCGAGGAACTGAGACACGTACATCTGTGCGAGAGCAACGGGGCGATTCTCGGGAGCGGACATATCGACTTCGGAGCCGTGCTGAAAGCTCTGGGCGACATCGCCTATGATGGCTTCGCCTCCGTCAAGGTGTACCGGAAGGCGACATTGGAGGAAGCGGCGGTCTCCAGCATGGGATTTCTGCGCCGGCAGGGATCTGCCTGAGGTCGGGAGGTCCGTGCGCAAGGTAAAGGCGATCTTCTTTGCCTGCGACACGCTGCGGTGGAAGTGTGATCGAGGGGGGTGGCTGAGCGGACAACAACGGTGCGAATTCTCAGCTCATCGCATTGAACAGAGTAGTTACCCCACCGAACATGCCGGGAAAACGGAACAGCAGCTCGTCCTGGCTCTCGATGCGCGCCAATACATCGTCGGTCAGGAGCTCTCGCTGTCGCGCAAAGCTGGTGGTCTCGTCCTCTACCTCGTAGGCGCCCGCGATTCGGGCTTCCTCCTGAATCTGCGACACCTGCCCATCACCGGCCAATCGCGCTGCCATGGTGTCAAAGAAGTGGATCAGTGTTTCGCCGCAGGCGGTGGGGTCGCGTTCTGCCATCTGTTTCACTGAGGAAAAGGCAGCGTGCGTCTTGATCAAGCGCTCGGCGTAATCGTCGGGCACTTCGCCGTCGAGGGTGAAGGGCGCCGCGTTGCCCAGCAGCGGCGTGCGGTCTTCCGTCTGAAAGGCGACGACTACGCGACGTCCGGGTTGCGGTCGCGCCCGCACCCGGGCAACCATGCCGGGCACCAATGTGGTGATCTCCCCCTGCCGCAGAGAGCGCTGCTCATAACCGCTGCTACTCAGCAGATCGAGCCAGGCCTCGTTTGCGTGGTGGACCATCAGATGCTCATGCGGCAGACCCCCCACGCCACAACGCCCAAAGGGCGTGGAGAAAGCCCAGGCGTTCGCATCGACGGCGAATGACTCTCCGTCGCCGTCGCGCAGAACCCGCAGTTCGAGTGCCAGATCCCTCGCTTCGTCGGTCGGTGTCGTCGCCAGGGGCACGACGCCGTCACCATTCGACAGATGGACCTGATAGGGCACGCCGTAGCCGAAGAGCCGAACGCCCAGAGGATCTGAACTCGCCATACTCATCTTCCTTACAGTGGGGGGAATCGCAGGAATGTGCTTGCCGTGCCTCCCATGATGTCGGCGCGTTCGGCGCCGGACAAATCGGGCAGCAGCTCGTCCAGGATCGGGATCAGACGGGCGTAGCCGGGATCCTCGACGATCCACGGGAAATCAGTGGCCCACATGAGCCGGGTGGAGCCGAAGACGAACTTCAGGCAGGCATGCCAGTCGGCCAGGTCCCGATAGGGCCAGGGCTCTCGGCTGAAGGCATATTGCCCGGAGAGGTGGACGCAGACGTTCTCGTACTGGTGGAGGCCCCGCGTGTTCTCCTGCAACCTGCCCACCTTCAAACCCATGGTCGAGTAGCGCGTCATCGGCGGCATGGCGACGTCGACGTGTGGACGACCTTTGTCGTCGATGCTGAGCTTGCCTTCGCCAGGGCACACCATGAGGTGGTTGAAGACGACGCGAACTTGAGGAAAGGCGTCGAGCAGGAACGGTACGACATGCGAGTCGACGGCTCGCGGATACAGCCAGAGGACGTAGTCCCTCTCAGCTGCGCGTTTCCAGATAGGGTAGGTGGTACAGTTGCGCACGTCCACGGGATCGAGGGGATCGACGGGCCCGCCCATGCTGGACAGACGAAATCCGACGATGCCCTTGTCGGCCAGGCGATCCATGTGCTCTGGCATGGAGTGGATGCCGGTCGGAACCAGACCGATGCCGCGGAAGCGTCCCGGATGCTCCTTGAGGCAGTGGCAGAGGTAGGCGTGATACTGCAGAGAGCTGCCGCCAATCTGGACCAGAACAGCCTGATCGACGCCATTCGACTCCATCTCGCCAAGGAGCTTCTCGACGGGCTCCTCCCTTTCGGCGGGCAGATGGTCGCTGGTCTGGCGAGGAAACTCGGACGAGGCGCGAGAGAACACATGTACGTGGGAGTCGATGCGCGGCGCTGTGAGAGGCGATTCACCGCCGTTGGCAGAATCAGTCACGGCAGCCAGAGTCTATCCGGCTCTGCGGGTACGTTCGAGTCCGAAGAGACGACGCTTCTCAGCTGTCTCGAGCCGATCAGCCAGGAAGCCATAGCGCTCGGGATCGAATTTCTCTTCCGTGAATACTTCGTAGATGAGGATGATCGATTTCCGCGCCTTGAGGGTGAGGTTGACCATCGATGTGTGCATGCCCCAGCTGTTGAAGAGGATGGCCGTACCCGCGGACCCGGGAAACGTCCGATGTCCCGGCATGTCCTCCTGATGGCGCACCTGGGGCAGGGGATGGTTCTCCGGCCTGTGGCTTCCCGGGACGTAGGCGAAAGGTCCCCCGTCTTCTCCCACGTCGTCCAGATAGAGCTGGATTTTCATGTGAAGCGGGTTCGAGAAGGAGACGTCGTAGTGCCACCCTACATAGCTCAGGGGGCTGGGCACCACCGTCCTGAACTGCGGGAACTGCAAGCAGACCTGCCCTTTTGAAAAGTCGACCAGCAAGCCGTAGTAACTCGGGTGATCGGCCAGATCGACGAAGATATCGCCTTTTTCCATCGCGTTGGGAATGTCGAAGAAAGCTGCCGGGTGAGTACCGGCAGCAACTCCTGTCAGCCAGTCCGCTTTGGCCTCGGCGGCGCGGCTATCAAAAGCCGCCCGCAGGCGTTCGAGCTCGTCGCCGCCGACGGCATCCGCTACGGCGAGGACTCCATCTTCTTCCCACGACTTCCACTGCTCTGGCGTGGTGCGCATTATTGGCTGAATCCGCTTCGAGCTCGCAAGCGTTTAGGGAGTGGTTTCGGGAGATAACTCGGCATCGAGACCTTCAGATCCGGCGAATATAGAGCATCTATTCCGCTTCCGTCCATGCCATCTCTGTCACAGAACGACGAGGGCCCCCAGACCAGCTCGGTCCGGGGGCCTCACCACTGCCACGACTCAGGTGATCGGCTAGTCGAGGGTGTACACCAGGCGCAAGTGGCCCATGCCGCCGTGATAGCCGATCGGCGTGCGGCGTGGGTACGGCATGCCCTGCGACAGGCGAGTATCGATCTCGTCCGGGAAGTTGTCGAATAGATTGCTGGCCCCGGCGATCACCGTGATGTTGCCGTCCACCTTGTAGTTCAGCTCCAGGTCGACGAGTGTTTCAGCTCCGACGTTCTCGCGGCTACCGCGCTCGTCGATGGTCTTGCCGTAGAAGTTTGCCCGGGCCATCGCCGACAGCTCGCCGAACCTGCGGGTCAGCGTCGCCGTGGCCCGGTGTTTTGGCAGGTTGTTCTCGATGTTGAAGACCGTGCTCTCCGACACTGGATCAATACTGTTGACCTGCGTCTGACTGGCCACCTCCGTCTTGTTGTAGTTGTAGGCCACACTGAGGTCCGTATTCGCGTTGCCCGTCAGGACCGCGACGATATCCAGGCCCTGCGTTTCCGTGTTGAGCGCATTGGTGTAGAAGGCGAGCTCTGTAAAGTTCGGGTCGCCTTCGACGGCCAGGCTTCGGGACTTGATAATCCGGTTGTCCACCTCGACGCGGTAGAGGTCAACGGTGAGACTCATGGACTTCGTGGCGCGCGGCAAAACCCAGACTGACGTTGAACGCGAGGCAGGTCAGCGGATCGTTGCGGTGACGATCCCCGCCTTCCTCGAGTTCAGGACTACCTCGTAGGGAGGCGGACCGTCGACGATCCAGCGTACGTGGACTGCACCCATTCCCGCTACGGCATCGACTGCCAGTCGCTCCGGCCGGTGCTCCTGCTCGCGGGCCAGATCCAGATGCGGGTCCTCGACAAGAAAGCCGGCAACGACCTGGGCGCTGCGCAGCTCGACGTAGTCGGGAGGAGTTATCCCATTCGCGACCTCGTGCGCCGAGCGTGAGGGCAAGACCCGCCGGTTGCGGAGGGTGACGTCCAGCTGACGCAAACTACCTGACAGCGTCTCGACGCTCATCGAGTCGACTGTCACGACCGGCAGGTGGTAGGCGTGGAACAGGGTGAAGGCCATGTTGCGGTGGCACATGTCCTCGATCATGAAGGAGGGCGCTGTCCGCAACCAAGCCTTCTTGAGTCCGCCTATCTCGATCTCGCCGTACTGGGGATGATCGAACTTTTCCCACGGGACGACACCCTCGCCGAACAGCAGGATTCGGTCGAAGCGAAATGCCATCGCCAGCTCCGCCCACCAGCCCGCCTCCTCCGGCTGCTCCTGTTTGAAGAAATCGAAGGGAGACCACAGCTCGTTGCTGAAGGTGAAGATCCCGCGGGCGCCGTGGAACCAGTCGAGCTCACCGCCGTAGACGCTGTAGAGGTCCTTGTGGACAACGAGGTAACGGTAGCCGGGCAGCATCTCCTCGCCGAGCTGGCCGAGGAAGTCGTACTGCGGCAGGTCACCCTTATAGGATTCTGTATCCTCCTTGCCACCCGGCCCCCGCAGGAGCATGCCACCGGAGTTGTGATACGACTGGGCCCCACCGATGTTCGGGTGAGCGAGCACGAAGTCGGCGACAGCGCGGTCCTCGGGAATCGAGAACGGGTATTGATCGGCGCCATACTGCTGGTGGGAAGGTCGCCACATCCAACCCCAGTTTCGGTTGGGGTCGTAAAAGCCGGGACCGTCCTCATTGACGCGCCCGTCGCCGTCGTTGTCGTAGCCTTCCCACCCCAGCATCGTGTACAGGCCTTCTTCGTCGGGATCGGCCTCGACCATCATTCTCGGATCGTCGCCGTGCTCCTTCCAGCGGCCGCCGCGCTCGCGTTTGCGCATGAAGACGATGTTGCCGTCGCCATCGAGGTCGTCGAAGCCGTCCTCGTCTACCTCGCCATCACCGTCGTCGTCGCGAGGCAGCATCCCCGAGCGGGGCGAGTGGGCGGTGTTGGCCTCGTGAATGAAGTAATCGCGAGCGTCGGGGTTGATGGAAGGGACGATGTAGAGGGTCTTGCGCTCGAGCAGACCCCGGATCCACTCCACTTTGTCGAAGTTCTCGACCACATACCAGGCGGTGTAGAGAGCGACTTCGGCCCCCTGGATCTCGTTGGAGTGGATGTTGCCGTCAATATACATGGCCGGCTTGCCAGCGGCGTCGCCCGCGCTCCAGTCGGTGATCGTGAGCAGGTGCAGATCGCGTCCCTGGACGGACTTGCCGATGGTCCCATAGCGCACGAGATCGGGGTGAGTGCCGGCCAGGCGCCGGCAGATCTGACCGATCTCCTGCGAGTCGTAGTAGCGGTTCCAGGCGATTTCAACGTCGGGGTTGTTGGGCCCGCCCATGGCCTTGAGGGAGCTTGCGGTGAACTCGCGGTCCTCAGCCAGACCGGGCGCGGCCAGGGCGAGTGAAGTGATCAGTGCCAGCATGAGATAGCGCGGGGTCCTGCGCATCATTTCAGGGTCACCTTCCGGACGTCCGAGCCCGTCATCGGACTGCCCGAGGTCACGGTCACCGTCGAGCCCATCTCCGCTTCGATCAGCCAGGTGAGCTCCTTCGTTCCCCCGCTGCCGTCAAGGCGTGCGATCAGCACCAGGCGCCGGCCGCTGGCCAGGCGCTGGCTCGAGTCCAGCTCAACGGCGACACGAACCTTGGGGCTCCACTGGGAGCGGCTGCCCACACCCGTGTGGGTGGCCAGGACACCGTCGTTGGTGACGGCGACACGCAGTCGGTAGAGGCGCTCGTGGAGCGGCTCTACCTCGACCCGTTCCAGCCGCACTCGCGGCAGGCTCTCAGCTAGGTGGATGAGGAAATCACCGTAGTGCTCAGCGCGGGCGTCGAGGCTGTCGGCGGGTGGGGTGCTGGCCGTGAAGGGCACGAAGCCGCCCACCTCCACCTCGAGGCCGGAAAAGTCGGGATGCTCGATCCGGGTCCAGGGGACGAAGGCGTCGGCCTGGCCGCTCGCCTGCAGCCAACTCCACAGCCGGCGCTGATCGTCCAGAGGGTCCTCTTCGTCCGGCTCTGCCGACTTGGATTTCGCCTCGGCGGCGGCGCTATCGATCGCGGCGGTGTCGGCGGCGGCAGCTATCGCCGTGTCCGCCAGAGCGGCCTCGACGTCGGTCGAGTCTTGCGCAGCTGAGGAATCAGCCGCCGCCGAATCAGCCGCTGCACAGGAATCGGGGTCCGCCGGGGCCGGTGGCCACCAGGCCGGCACGCTGAAGGACCAGCGACCGTAGGCGTAGTAGGCCCACTCGCTCAGGGCACCGGCGGCCGGCGGTGGCTCGGGTGAATCCGCGTAACCGGTCACCTCCCTGAACTTCGAGGACATCGTCGCCAGATACGGCACGTCCTGCTCCAGCACGTCGGTGATCGGCTTCTTGCCCTCGATCTTGGCGCCCGGCTTCTTCGGCGGGTGAAGGAGATTGTCGTAGGGGGAGAAGGTGAACACGGCCGCGATGTTGGGGTGGGCGAAGGCGAAGTCAGCCAGGGCGCGGGACTCCGCCTCCGACACCTGGTGAGGGCCCGATCCGGCCTCGAACCAGGCGTAATTGTGGGTGAAGTTGCGGTCGAGGTCGACACCACCCGGCTCGTCCTCGTTCCAGGCCCCGTCCCCGTCGTCGTCCCTCCCCTCGGTGAAGAGGCGGTATACACCGGTCTGACCGGCAGCGGCATCCGCTTTGCGCAGCAGTTCGGGGATTTCCTCGTCCGGCATCCACTCCCCCAGCGGATCGGCCACTCGCACGGCGGTGATGAAACCGTCGCCGTTCAGGTCGTCAAAACCGTCCTCGTCGACGTAGCCATCCTTGTCGAGATCGATGGCGCGCCCGTTCAATCGACGCTCGTAGAGTGGAAAGCGGAAGTAGGCTTCGCCCGCATCGGGGTTGAGACGGGGGAACACGTAGATGGTAGATCCATGCAGAAGCTGGGTGACCGAGTCGGCCACGCCGTAGCCATCGGCCAGGTCGCGGATGAAGCGAACGGAGATTTCGCTGCCGGCCAGGTCGGCCCCGTGGACGCCGCCGACGACGAGGAGGGCCGGCTTCTCGTCCGCTTGGCCGGCGGAGAGGGTGACGGACCAGATGTCGTGTCCGCCTGGGCTGCGACCGTGGGATTCCAGCTCCACGACGTCGGAGTGGGACTTGGCGATTGACTTCAGCTCGCGGACCATGCCCTCGTAGTCGCTATACTGCCCCCTGGCCTGGGCGATGCCCGGTTGCGGGACGGCGACAGCGATGAGTAGAGCGATGGCGCAAGCAGTGGGTGTTTTCATGAGGTCGGCAGGCAAGAAGATATTTGACGATGGTGCTGTCAAGGTCACGGCATCGGCCTCTCCGGATAATTCGCCCGCAGATCCCGGCGCCACCCGCCCGGCGCCCTTGACCAATCCCTCCACAACCATCTCTATAACACCTGGTACGCAGGGGAGGGGGGAGGAAGAGAACGCACGCCTATATCCATCCATTGCAGGGAGCGTTCAAATGCGCATTGTCCAGATTTCCGATATACATCTTGCCCCGTTCAGGCCGAGCACATTGCAGCACTTCCAGGTAGCGTTAGAGTTGGTGGCGAAAGAATCTCCGGACCTGGTAATCATCTCAGGCGACATCTGCACCAACGGAGACAACGATCCATCTCACTATGGCTATGCCAAGGCCTATCTGGAGAATCTGACCATCCCTTGGAAGGCGATCCCCGGTAATCACGACGTGGGCTGCCATCTGAACGAGCAAACCGGAAAGACTTTGAAGATGGAG
>PBRM01000154.1 GCA_002725915.1 Gemmatimonadota bacterium | reverse complement strand
GTCAAATATCCAGGGGCAGTACTAGATAATCCTGTCGTGCTCACGACGCGGATTACGCTGCCATCAGAGTCGAGTCGGCACGTGTACAGTGCGCAGCCATCCCTGCGCTGACCACCGCCCGTTGCATCGCGACCGGATGGTTCGCTCGCCGCCACGCAGAAGTCGTAATACGGCTGTGTCATGTTACTATGTAGTGAGTGGAGGCCCGCAGCTCAGAAAAGCCGGCCTGACGACAATTGACGGCGTTGCCTGCCTCCACCACCAGGATCACCATATCCTTTGTCCGTCGTATCCGCTTGCTTAGAGCATGCTGAGTCTCGTTCCTTTCAAGGTATGGTCTCGCCGTCCAAACTGGCATGATACTTGTTGGTGGCATTTTTTAACCCTCTGGTAGGAACCACTGGCGTGCTGCTCTCATACAAGGAAAATCGCCATCGACAGCATTTCCGTCCTCATATATTGCATTCACTGTAACATTTTCGGTTTCGCCAATAAAAGGCGTGCGAGATTGGCTGCGCCCGTATAGTCCTCCGTGGCTCCGAGATTCACCTCGCGAATCACAGTCAAGTGTACGCAGGGAAGGTATCAAAAGCTCCAGTCAAATACAAGGGGATACTGGGGTTGTTAGGGCGTTGTGGCAGTAAGCGCCGTCGCTGGCGGCCTCAACGGCAGCAGGGCAGGGGGGGCCGGGCCAGTCAGGAGGGCGAAAGATCGAAGTGTGCGGTCGAAGTTGCCCCATCTCCGTTCGGCCGCCACTGCCAATTTAGTATTAGTGCCCATCTTTCGGTAGAATATATCCGGTCTAGCCGCGTTGCCAATCCGCAAAGGAGCGCAAAATCCATGCAGATCACTGATATCAAGATCCACCAGCCCATCGGCCTGCTCCGCATCCTCACCGATGCTACTGTAGAAGGGTGGTGCCTGGGCCTGGACCTGCAGGTCGCCCAGCACATCCAGTCCAGCTGCCGCGACGCCCTCATCGGCCAGGATCCCATGAATCGGGAGCGCATTTGGCAGGAACTGGTCCGCCGCGACCGCTTCAACTACCTGCCTCATACCGTGCGTGGTTACGTCGATGTAGCCCTGTGGGATCTGCTGGGCAAAATCACCAACCTGCCGGTCTTCCGCCTTATCGGTGGCTTCAGAGATCGCATTCCTTGTTATAAAAGCGGCGGCGACCTGTCCACAGTCGACGCCTATGTAAAGGACGCGGTACAGGCTAAGGAGGAAGGCTTTTTTGGTTATAAAGATCACTGCTACCGCGGCGTCGAGACCATGATTGAGGTAGCCCGGGCGGTGCGCCGGGCCGTGGGACCGGATTTTCACCTGATGCACGACTGCGTACAGAACTACACTTACACCGATGCCATCCGGGTGGGCAGAGTGCTGCAAGAGGAGGACTACTTCTGGTTCGAGGAACCTTTGCGCGACTACGACCTGATGGGACTCAAAAAACTCTCCGACGCCCTGGACCTGCCGATTGCCGCGGCCGAGTACCTTCCCGGTTCGATCTATTCGACCTCGCAGCTCATCGCCCAACAGGCGGTGGACATCGTACGCGCCAGCGTCCCCTGGCGCGGCGGCATCACCGATATGATAAAGATTGCCCGCCTGGCTGAATCCTTCGGCGTCAATTGCGAAATTACCTCCGGCGGCACCATGAACGGTTTTGTCCACGCCCACGTCATCGGCGCCATCCGCAACTGCACCTTCTTCGAAGGCTGGCGGATCGGCTCCCAAGGCGGTGAGCCTCTGATCAAAAACCCACTCGACCTGCAGGAAGGACACCTACCGGTACCCACCGGCCCCGGGCTGGGGGTGGAACTGGATTGGGACGAAGTGGAAAAACAAACCGAAAGCATGGTCTGAGAAATGGACGGACAAATATCAAAAACTGAGTTGAGAAGCACACGTTAACAGGGAGCACCACTCCATGCAGATCAAGGATGCCAGAATCTATATCAGCGCCGGAGCACCCGGTACCCGGCACGTGGTCAACAGCCGCGACACCATGGAAAAAGTGCCGCCCGGCCTATCGGGTCTGTTCACCCACTCCCTGGGCTTTCGCGGCCAGCGCCCCGAAGATGTCATCGAGTACAAAGACGACACCCCCCGCCCTACCTACAACTCCACCCTGCGCCTGGTTACCGACGGCGACCTGGATGCCTATAGCTCTTTCGGCGGCGGCTTCCACCGGGACGACCTGGAGTGGGAAGCTAAAAAGTTCAAAGCCGATATCGCCCCCATGCTGATCGGCGTGGATGCCTTTGACCGCGAATACATCTGGCAGCGCCTTTGGTACACCCAGCGCTTTTTCTATACTGGTCGCGGCCTTGTCGACCAGATCGATAATATGCTCTGGGACCTGGCCAGCCGCTACACCAAACAACCCATCTACAAACTCCTGGGCGGCTGCCGCGACAAAGTCCCCGCCTACCGCAATATTGGCGGGGCCACTATCGACGAACTGGTCGCCGATGCGGTAAAAGCCAAAGAGCAGGGCTACAAAGGCGCCAAGGACCATTCCTACCGCGGTGTCCAGGGCAATATCGAGCTGGCCACTGAGTTGCGCGCCGCCCTGGGCGACGACTTTTTGCTGATGCACGACGCGGTCGAACACTATACCTACAGCGAAGCCGTGAAGGTGGGGCGGGCGCTGGAAAAGCTCAACTACGCCTGGATAGAGGAACCACTGCAGGACTACGACTTCATGGGCTTGAAAAAACTTTGCGAAACCCTGGATCTGCCGGTCCTGGCCCTGGAGTGGATCGGCGCCATCGGTGGCCAACCCTTCAATACCTCGGGCTTTCTGGCCTTGCAGGCCACCGATATCGCGCGCCAGCGCGGGGTGGGCATCACCGGTCAGATCAAACAGGCGCAGTTGTGCGAAAGCTTCGGAGTCGAGGTCCACGGCGGCCACCACCACGTGATTCTGGCCATCGAGAACGACCCGTACTATGAATGCGTCGGCGTCGGGCCGCTACCCGCAGATGCCAAACCCACCTTCCAGGGCACCTCGCACCTCGAAGACGGCTACCTGCGCATCGCCTGCGGCGACAAACCGGTGGCAGAACCGGACTGGGACAAAATCGAAAAAAACGCCCTGGCTGTGATTTAGGGCTCCGGCTGTGGCTCCCACCACGGTCCGCATCTTCGACATGGCCGGCCACCTCATCCGGACCTCGATCGCCAGCGAAGATCTGGCCCCCGGATCGAACGTGACCACCTGGGACGGCCGCGACCAGGACGGGCGCAGCGTCTTTGCCGGAACCTATGCGTTGAATCCGGGGACAAACCGCCTGGAAGATCGTTGCAGTCGTCACGGCCAACGCTGACCGGTTGAAATGATCGGAAGCATGGCCAAGGAGACTTAGCGGAGAGCAGAGCGTGTTGGTGAGCCTCGAGGCGGCGAGATAGACAGCGGGGCCTGCGAGCGATTCCAAGCGTTCCCACCCACCTCAGCTGTCCGATTCTGAGCCACTCAAACGGCGCCACCAGCGCTGGCCGGCGTCACCCCCGTCTACCGCAACAGCATCATCTTGCCGAACTGCCGCCGCGGACCCTCCTGCAGCAAGTAGATGTAAGGGCCGCTGGCCATGCTGCTTCCACCCTCGTCCCTGCCGTCCCAACGCAGGTGATTCTCCCCTGGCTGGAGTGCGGTTGTCGCCAGCCGCCGCACCAGCTGCCCGGTCACCGAGTAGATGGCGATGCTGACGCGCTCGCGGTCCCATCTGTCGCCTGCGAGCACACCGATGGTGGTGGCCGCGTTGAAGGGATTCGGCATGTTGCCGGTCAGTAGCAACGGCTCCTCATCGGTCCCTGATTCACTCCGCGACTCCCCGAGACCCGCAACGTCGTCGGTGACAGCGGTTATGACGACCTCGGGGAGTCCGAAGCGGCGGCGGGGGGGGATGACGATGAGGTCGTCGTCACCGGTGAACCACGCGGCCGTGCCGGTAGCGATCTGGTATTTGAGCCCCAGAGCGAGAATGGCGCCGTACAGATCTCGGCGAGTCGGGTTTTCCGCCAATTGCGTTTCGAGTGCCTGTGCCTTCATCCGCGCCCACAGTCGCGCCGTCGGGTCGGTGACCCGGATCCCGCCGGCACCCCCCTCTTGAGTCACGCGCACGAAGTCGAACTCGGCCTCGGGCGTCGTCACGCGGACGAAATCGAATTCGGCCTGGTGCAGCGGCCCGTAGGAGCCGACCCCGATCATACCGTCGGGCTCGGTGGCTCCCAGAGGCATGCGGTCGAATATCAGGTTGCCGTCGACATAGACACTGACGACGTCATCTCCTACCTCGACTCTCACGTCGTACCACGTGTCCGCGCTCAGCGGATACGGGCGAAGCCACAGGGTGGAGTTGCCGAAAACGCCTGTCTGCAGTCGGACGGTGTCGTGCGACGCCATCAGATCCACCCGCGCTGTCTCATTGACCTCCGCATTGCTGAAGATGACCTTCCCCTCCCAGCCGGTGAACCGCATTCGCGTCTCGATGGTATAACTGGAGGCGTTCACCGGCGCGAAGGTCCGCGAGATACCGTCCACGCTCACCCGAATCACTCCCGTTGCCGGATCGGACCACCAGTCCCCCTCGCTTTCCGGCGCCCTGAACAGGCTGCCCGTCTGACCGTCATCGATCTCTACCGGGTCCGGCGGTGCGGTGGTCGCCAGTACCGCGCTGAAATCGACAGACAGGTCGCGATCTCCCAGGGTTCCGCGCAGACCGATTTCGGCTGTTCCCTCTCCCGTGTAGCGCCCGGTCAGGAAGATCTCCTCGCCAGCCACCACCCTCCAGGGAAGTGGGGGGTACACATCTTCGGCGGCGATTCCTTCCCCGACACTCAGCTCGGAGACCACGAAAGGCTGATGAGTGATCTCCGCCGTCAGCTCTCCCAGAGCCGCGTCGAGCCCTGTCGGCAACGGGACGGCAAGGGCCATTCCCCCGCCGGCTTGTGCCATCTCACTCAGAAGGGCCAGGGGCGCCTGATCGCCAATGCCCACCGTATGCAGTTGGGTGTCTCCGCCCGCCTCGTCGATCAGCTGCACGAGCTCCGCTGGCCCAGTAATCCCCACGATCGGTGGGCTGTCGGTCAGCAAGACGAGGTGATGGGAGCGATCTTGGGGAAACGGCTGCTGGGTGGCGGCTCGTATCGCCGCCTCGTAGCTGGCTGCTCCCTGAGCCTCGAGATCGGCGAGGAAGGCAACCGCCGCATCCCTGTTGCCCTCCGTGGCGGTCACCGGCTCGTCGAACAGGGTCCAGGCGCTGCTGTTGAAGGCGACGATGTTGAAGAGATCCGACTCCTCGAGCGCTCCGATGAAGGCGGTGAGGGCCTCCTTCACTCCAGTCAGTCTGTCCCCTGCCATGGTGCGGGTGACGTCCGCGATGAGTGTGACCCCGAGCGGCAGCCGAGGAGCGCTCGAGAGCTCGTCCACGGGCGGCAGCCAAGCCGCAAAATAGCCGGGCTCGCCTCCTTCCGGGTCCGCCCAGTTCCTGACCCGCACAGCCGGGCCGACCGACGACTCTTGTAGGTACAGCGCCACCTCTTCGTCGAGGCTCACCAGCTCATCGGCGTAGAACACTCGGAGGAAACCGTCGTCTTCCCGGCCGATCTGCGTCAGGTTCTCGGGAAGTCCCCTGACCTCAGTGATCTCGACCTCGGCTCCGCTCAGGACGGCCTCCAGGGCGAAGGCCCCCACGGGTTGCGTGGCCCTCTCACCCGCGGGCGCCGGAATCCAGTACCGCAGGGCGCCCCCGCTCACCTCCAGAGTTTGCAGGTACTCGACCTGCACCGACAGGCTGCTGTTGGCGGGAAAGGGGAGCACGGCGAGCTGGAGGTCGCCTTCCCGTGGCCTTTCGATCAGCGAGGGATCGAACAGCAGGCCCCGCTGGAACGACCGCTCCACCAGGTCCCTATCGATAACAGTGCCGGTCACCTGCCGAGTAGCGCTCGACACCTCCAGGTGGACGATGGTGGCTCCCGCTGGCAGGTCCAGAGAGTAGACGGCGTTTACATCGCTGTCTGAGCCGTTGGCGAAGGCCTGCACCAGCCTCGTCACCGCGACGCGGTCGCCAATGTCGATCCTGACCGTGGTCAGCGTGGGCTGCAACTGCTCGACATCCGCTCTTTCGCCTACTACGGCCATGTCGCCGAGTGCAGCGGCCTGCCCCGCGGCGGCGATGGTCAACGCCATGGCCAGAGCGAGCTTTCGAGTCATCTATTGCCTCCGGGGATGGCCATCTATTGCCTCCGGGGATGGCCATTGCAACATTTCATTATATAAGATATACCCGACTGATACCACTATCCTGGGAGCTCGGCTCGATTGCCATGTGGATCCACCCTTCGGTGGTGAATTTCCCACGAAGTGAGCTCGTTACGCTTTCTTCCTCTCGAGTCGTGAAATCCACTTCCAGCGGACCGCCGGTCCCGCCCAGGTCGATCTCAGGTCAGCCAGATATGCGGCGACCGAACCGGTATCCTACATCCCAGGAGTTCGCCGCTCAAGGAGGTGGCCCAGCTGGTTGTCGGAGGTCGGCCAACGAAATAATTGTCTGGAGCTTGACTTATTATTAGACAGGACTAATTTCATTAAGCACGAAAGACTAAATCAGTGAGGGTGGTCAAGGTCGGCGGGGGTTCCCAGCAGTCCTGAAGTGGATTTCCGCGACTTGCCAGTCGCTCTTTGAACCAGACGCGAGGAGATTGCAAGTCATGCAGCGCCAAAGAGTTTTTCTGATCTGTGCCGCTACAGCAGCGGCTTTCGCCGCCAGCGGATGCGACACCCTGATGACTTCAACGCCGACGGAGGGAGACGACTTCACCGCGCCGATGGACGATATGTCGATGGATCTGAACGCCGCTTTTGTCGAAGGAGACGAGAACTTCGAGCGCGTGTTCACGGTGGCGGACGGGCTCGGGCCGATCTTCAACAACACCGGGTGCGAGAGCTGTCACCCCGGCGACGGCAGGGGCAGCCCGGACCTCGGGTTCTTCCGCATCAGCGAGGGGCTCGATCCGCGCGTCGATTTGGGCGGCGCTCAGATTCAGGACAAGGCGATTCCCGGTCACCGCCCGGAGACGGTGCCCCCGGGGGTCGACGTGACTTTCCGCCTGCCGCCTCCGGTTTTTGGAGTCGGCCTCATGGAGGGGATCCCCGAATCCACGATCCTCGCCGCCGCCGACCCGGACGACGCGGACGGGGACGGCATTTCGGGTCGTCCCAACATGGTGACTTCCCCCGCCTTCGTACCCGAGACCCACGTGGGCGGCGGTCCGGGGATGCACGTGGGCAGGTTTTCGCGCAAGGGGCAGGTGGCCTCCCTCCTAGAGCAGGTCGCTTTCGCCTACCAGCAGGACATTGGGGTTACCAGCGACTTCATCCCCGAGGAGATCGTGAACCGTCAGGTAGTGGGGAACGCGGTGCTGGGAGACCTCGTGCCCGACCCGGAGATCTCGGCGTCGACGGTGCTGTTCACCGTCATGTACGTGAGGCTGCTGCAGCCCCCCGCGCGGGGTGAGATCACCCCGGAGGTCGAGCGGGGAGACGCAGTCTTCACTGAGATCGGCTGCGCCTCCTGCCACACCCCGTCGATGCGGACCGGTCCCAACGAGATTCCGCAGTTGAGCGAGGTGGATGTACAGCTCTACTCCGACCTGCTGATCCACGACATGGGACCGGCGCTGGCCGACAACCGGCCCGACGGCGACGCCAACGGCTTCGAGTGGAAGACCGCCCCTCTCTGGGGGACCCGTCTAGTGGCCGAATTCCTGAATGGAGAGGGGGCCTTCCTTCACGATGGCCGGGCCTCCTCCGCGGAGGCGGCGATCGGATTTCACGGCGGCGAAGCCGAGGCCTCCAAAAACCGCTTTCAGGCGCTGTCCGACGGTGACCGGCAGGCGCTGGTAGCTTTCCTCGAGTCGCTGTAGCGAAAGCTGCGGGTGAGTGAATGAGTGAGAAGTGAGTGAGAAGTGAGTGAGAAGTGAGTGAGAAGTGAGTGAGAAGTGAGTGGGTGAGTGATGGGCGAGCAAGTATCGAGGCGGAGATTCCTGGCGCAACTGGCCGGCGGATTGGGGCTGACAGCGGGGGTGACAACGGGGCTGCCAGGTTGCGCCACCGTGCCGGTCTATCCGGGAAGCCTGTCGGGGGGACGGATCGTTCTGCAGCGGCCGGAGCTCGACGAGGCGATGGCGGCCAAGCGGGTGGTGCGACTCAGCGCACCCGGCTTTGACGGCACCATCCTTCTGGTCAAGGGCGAGCGCGGCGAGTACCGGGCCCTCGACGCCACCTGCACACACCAGGGCTGCACGGTGCGGCCTACCGGAAGCGGTTTGACCTGCCCCTGCCACGGATCAAGCTACAACCTGGACGGGGAGGTCGTGCGCGGGCCGGCGCAGAAGCCGCTGCAGCGCTACAACACCGAAGTCAAAGCAGAGACTATCGAAATCTGGCTGTGAAAGGATGCGGATCATGGTAAGGCAACTGGTCAAATTCTCACTGAGTGGGCTGATGGCTCTAAGCGTTCTCGCCGGCGACATCGAAGCCGCCGATATCGAATCCGGTGAGGGGGGAGAATCCCGACCCTTCGTGCGAGGGGGGGGCAGCGACAAGCCGTTCATCGCCCAGCTGGGCAGACGGTCGATGATCGGGGGCTACTCCGAAGTCCACTTCCGCTACGAGCGCGAGGAGGGGGTGACTGAGGAGCTGCTGTTCGAGGCCAAGCGCTTCAATCTCTTTACCTTTACGCCGGTGTCGGAGCGGACGCGGGTAGCCGCCGAGCTGGAATTCGAGGAGGGCGGCGAGGAGATCAAGGTCGAGCTCGCCATCCTCGACTTCGAGATCCACCCCTCTTTCACCTTCAGGGGTGGCATCATCCTCTCGCCCCTGGGTCGCTTCAACCTCTCCCACGACAGCCCGGCCAATGACCTGACGGACCGGCCCCTGGTGAGCACCCGTATCATCCCCACCACGCTGTCCGAGGCGGGCATGGGATTCTACGGCGCCTTCAACCCGGCGCCCTCCTGGCGCATCACCTACGAAGCGTACGGGGTCAACGGGTTCAACACCGATGTCCTCACCGGCGACCCGGACGGCACGCGGATCCCCGCGGGAAAGGGGAACTTCGAGGACAACAATACCCGACCCGCCTTTGTCGGACGACTCGCGGTAAGCCCCACCGCCCCCCTCGAGATCGCCGCCTCAGTGCATACCGGTCCCTACAACAGCTGGAAGGTGGAGGGCCTGCGCGTTGACAACAAGCGGGACCTGACCATCTTCGCCCTCGACTGGGACTACAGCTGGCGACGATTCGAGGTGCTGGGAGAATACGCCGGCGCCTGGATCGACGTGCCGCGCGAAACGCCGATCTTCGCCGACAGCCAGCGGGGGTTGTACGGCCAGGTGAACGCCCACTTTGGACACGGGTGGATAGCGACGCTGCCCAACTCGAAGCTGACAGGGGTGGTGCGCTACGGAGCCGTCGACTTCGATACCGACGTGGATGGCGACAGCCAGCAGCGACTCACCCTCGGGCTGAATCTCCGCCCCGAAGAGGACACGGTTTTCAAGCTGGACTACCAGTACAACTGGCTGCGCGACGGCTTCAACATCGAGGCCAGGTCAGCTGCCGTGTTGTTCAGCGCGGCGACCTACTTCTGAGAGGCTCATAGACACGTCATGCCGCTGGTAAAGCAGTGCATGAGCTGACTACTCGAACGCTTTCAAGAAAACTTGCATATCGAGCCTCAAGTGGGCGCGGCAAGCGCGAAGGCGACCGCGTCGCGGAGGTCGGGACCCGACTGAAGGCTGGAGCTCGAACTGGCGGAGGCGTACCAATCCTGGGAAGAGCTGGAAGAACTCGCGGAGGCGTAAAGAGCGCGGAGCCCTCGTTCTGGGCGCCCCGCCGAGGCAAGTACAACCCCGAGCGGTCCAGGCGATCGGCGTGCGCGAGATCGGGCGAAGGGTGCGGGAATACCTGGGCTCGGGATTCGACGGCGACCGGCTGATGCTCGAGTTGGGCCAGGCTATTCTCAAGGACGACAACGGCCAGAACCTCCTGCACACCCTGCGGACGGTTTTTGACGAATGGACGCTGTGCGCAGGGCATCCGGCTCGGAACCAGCTGCTGGTCGGCCTGGCGCGCTGGGCGGCGGATACGCGCCGGCGCATAGGCACGCGGTCAGCCGCGCAGACGGCACAGCGCTTCGCGCGGGGAGAGACGGCGGTGGAGCTCTACGAGCAGGCGGAGGCCTGACCTTCTCCGACTTGGGTGCCCGACCTTGGGTGCCCGACTTTGCGGGTAGGAGAGCGGTTGGTTATGGTGGAAGGTGTGGGTGACGCGGGCGGTTGATGGCTGGCGTCGATAGAAAACTGAATACTTCCGGTTCAGGTGCCGGGCGAGATCCGGCTGGCGCTGACGCGCCAGCCGGATCGCTCGGAGAATAGGGAAGGCAGTGAGAATCTGCCGCGGTTCCCGCCACTGTTACCGGCCGAGGGGAGGCCGGAAGTCAGGAGACCTGCCTGAGCCGAGGGTGAACCAAGAGCCTTCGGAGGAAAGGTGACCCCCTGCCAGGATGGGATACCCCGACCTTGTAAGAGGTCGGGGATTTCTTGTTGCGCCCCCTTGAGCAAGCCGCCATTCGCTGTCGTCGCGGGCCTGCTGCTGACGCTGTTCGTTACCGCTGTCTCTGCCGGCACCCTCGCCGGATCGGTGGTGGACCAGGAGCTCGGCACCCCCGTGCCCGGGGTGTTGATTCGGGCACTCTCCCTGCCTCCGCCCACGTCTGCCGGCGCCGATCGTCCGCTGAAAATTACGTCCCAGCGGCGATCCCATCACAGTGTGAGCGACAGCGCTGGCGCCTTCGGCATGACCCTGGCCCCGGGACGGTGGCGTCTGAAAGCCGAGATCCTCGGGTACCAGAGCACTCACCTGGACATCGACATCAACGCTTCCGAGGGGGCGGCGACGGCGGCCACGTTGCGCTTGCGGGCACAAGCTCTGATGATGGACGAAATGGTAGTGCGGGCCCGGCGTCTGGGCGCACAAGAGCACTCGGCCGTCTTCGTGGAGAGCATTCGCATGGCCGAGCTGGGGACCTACGACGTGGACGTGTCCGAAATCCTGGACAGCGCCGTCGGCGTCGATGTGCGTCGCTACGGCGGCCTCGGAAGCTTCAGCGCGATTTCGATCCGCGGCTCGACCGCGGAACAGGTCCAGATCTACCTCGACGGCGTGCCGCTCACCCGGGCCGTTGGAGGCGGAGTGGATCTGGGGACTCTGCCGGTCAGGGGCATCGAGAGCATCGAGGTCTACCGGGGGGCGGTACCGGGGCGCTTCGGGGGCAACAGCGTCGGCGGGGTCGTGCACATTCGGACCCTGCAGGCGCTGGGCAGACCGAGGGGGCGCGTCGAGGTGACGCGCGGGTCGTTCGGCACCCGCCAGGTTAGCGGCTCGGCACGGAACAGCTGGCGCCGACTTCAACTTCTCGGACTCGTCGACTACAGCGCCAGCGACAACGACTTCAGATTCCTGGACGACAACGGCACCGAGTACAACTCTCAGGACGACGAGCGCACATCGCGGGTCAACAGCGACTTCGGCTCCTTTCGCCTGCTCACCAAGGCGGCCCGGCCCTGGGGCGATGGAAAGCTACTGGTGCACAATACCTTCGATGTCAGCCACCGTGGCATCCCCGGGATCGGCAACTTCCAGTCCCTGCACACGCGCCTCGACAGATGGCGCAACGCGACCGAGCTGGAGGCGTTCGGGACGCTTGCCGCCAGCGGCCGGTCTACGTACCGGCTGACGCTGCACCGGCTGGTGCAACAGGGGGAATACAAGGACCCGCAGGGGGAGGTGGGGACGGGGACACAGCACAACCGCGAGCGCACCGGCTCACTGGGGCTGCGCGGCGAGTTCAGCGCTCTGATCCTCCCCCCGCTCGAAGGGCTGCTGACGACCTTCGCCGGGCTCCGGCAGGAGAAGTTCCATTCGAAAAACCTGCGGCGCCCAACGCCGTCACCGGTCAGCCGGCGCCACACGGCTTCGCTGGGAGCCGAGGTGGAGGTACCGCTGATCGGGTCGCGACTGCATCTGAGCGGCGGCCTGCAGCTGGACGTGTTGAGCGACCGGCTGTTCGGCGACACCGCCTCCACCGGGGGCGCAAGCGGGCAGGCGATGGCAAACACCGATTGGCAGCGCGGCGCCCGTGTCGGCCTTCAGTGGGCGATCACCGAGCGTCTGAGCTTCCAGGGTCACGTGGGGCGTTTTCAGCGGCCCCCGAGCTTCTTCGAGCTCTTCGGCGATCGGGGAGCGGTAATCGGCAACACCGATCTGGTGAGTGAGGAAAGTCGTAGCGGAGATGTCGGGTTGGTTTATCGCAGCGAGACTCCAGGCGTCTTCATTCCCTTCGCCGAGCTGGCCTCCTACCGCAACTCGGTCGACAACCTGATCCGCTTCGAGCAGAACTCGCAGCGGGTGTCGCGACCTCACAACATCGGCAGGGCATTGCTGAGGGGAGTGGAATTCCGCACTCAGCTGGCGCCGGTCCGATCACTGCGGGTGGGGGGGAACTACGTCTACCAGAGAGCGGAGAACCGCTCACCCTTCTCCCATGAGAGGGGAAACGACCTGCCCAACGCGCCGCGACACAGCATCTCCGGGCGAGCCTCCCTGTGGGCCCCGCTCATCCGTTACCGGCTGAGCTACGAAAGCAGCCACTTCCTGGACCGCGCCAATCTACGGGGGGTGCCCAGCCGCACGATTCACAACCTGAGCGGCAGCTTTCTGCTGCGCACGTCGACGGAGCTGGAATGGGAAGTGAAAAACCTGACCGACAACCAGCTCGCCGATCTGTGGGGCTATCCCCTGCCGGGGCGGGCGTACTTCGCCTCCATCAAGCAGGACCTGCAGGCCCTGCTGCAGCCACCGCGATGAGCGGGGCTCCGGCGATCGGCGCGCTGGCCGCGTCGATCCGCTTGCTGACGGCGCTGCCGCTATCTGGTCGATCCAGCGCGCTGGTCACCTCTGGACTTCACCTGGACGGAGTGACGGATACGTGCGACGCAGTGTTTTCGTAGCGCTCCCGGGAGCGCAAGCTGGAGATCATGAGGGACAGCCGTACCGGTAACTCGGAGAGCTACTCTCCCTCCCGCTGTCTCTCCCAGCCCGGTGAGGTCACCGACTCCTGTGGCTCGACGAGCTTGCCGTAGAGCTCGGGTCGGCGGGCCAGGAGGTAACGGCGGCCCGACGACTGCTCGAGCTTGTCGGGCGTCAGCTGCGCCACGACAACGTCTTCATCCAGGGCGCGGCTTTCGGCCAGCACTTCGCCGTAGGGGTCGAGGATCATGGCGAGTCCCGGCTTGACGGTGTCGTAGTCCCAGCCGATGGGGTTGCTGAAGACGGCGTAGACGCCATTCTCGTACGCCCGGGCGGGCAGCCAGCGCATCAACCACTCCCTCCCCTTGGGCCCCTCGAACTCCTGGCGCAGGCGCACCGGATCGGCGTGGCGGTTCTCCCACAGCGCCCGATCGACGACGCCGCGCCCGGGCATTGCCGACGGCAGGCAGCAGGTGACGTGCGGCATGAGGATAATCTCCGCCCCCAGCATGGTGGTGATGCGCACGTTCTCAACCAGGTTGTTGTCGTAGCAGGTGAGAATCCCCACCTTGCATCCGAGCAGGTCGATGACGGTGTATCGATCGCCCGGGGTCAGGTGCGGATTGATGAAGGTGTGCAGTTTTCGGTGGCGGGTTATGTACCCGTCGGGGCCGACGACGACGTAGGTGTTGTAGACCCGGCCTCCGTCGATCTCCATGAGGCCGGCCGCTACGATAGTGTCGAACTCCGCGGCGATCGCCATCACCGCCCGCACGGACGGGCCGTCGGGCACGGGTTCGGCAACCGCGGCCAGGCGCTCGGCGCTCAGCGGCTGCAGCCAGGAATAGGCGGGGATGCAGCCCTCGTGAAAGCAGACGATGTCGGCTCCCCGTCCGACGGCTCGTCGGGTCAGCTGTCGGATCCGCGCCAGGTTGTGCCCCTGGTCGCCGTCTTTGTTTTCGAACTGCGCGGCTGCTGCGGTGATGGGTTGCATGGCGAGATCCTCGCTCCCTTTCCCGGCCAGCGGCACTCTGCGGCCTGAATTTTCAGTCGCGTTCCGGTCTACGCGTACCGAAGAACCAGGCGGTATCCGGTCCGGGGGTGTCCGGTGGCCAGTACGAGCCGCTCGAGTCTTCCTTCCAGGCGGTGCCGCACCGCTGTGAGATGACCCGCCACTCCGCAGCGCCCAGGTCCGGATCGGGGTGGAAGAGGAAGCGCTTGCGCCCGGCCCGCTCAGAGGCGCTGAGGATGCCGTCCAGATCGCGGGCGGACATGGAGTCGCCGGCGTGGGGAGACCGACCGGTGGAGGAAATGGTCTTGTCGTCGTCGCCGGTACCCGCCTGCAGCCAATGAACCATCAGGTCGCCCTACGTCTGCTTGTCCAACAGCTCCCAGACCTGGCCACTCAGCCTCTTCGCCAGTGGCAGATGGGCATCGAGGCAGCGCTTTTCATTCTCACTCACTGATCTCCTCCGCGGTTTCGCCAGCTGGCCAGAGGTGATGCAAGCTGCGCAAAAATTGGTTGCGATACGCAGAGACCGCAAGGGGCGGACGCTGAGAAACTGTGATGCGAGTGTTGAACGTTTCCCTCATACCCGTTGTCAGCGCCGTGTTCTACTACGCCGGGCCGGAGAACAACTGGGCCGAGGAGCTGGGGTTGTGGGTTGGACGCGAGCACCTGATGACGGTGTGGCGGAGGTTTCTCGGCCGGGAAAAAGAGCCAGTAGACGAGTCCGATATTCTCTCGTATCGGGCTGCCGTGGCGGGGCCAGTACTTGGAGTTCGCCATGAAACCATCGGAGATCCCGGGCACACTCAGCATCGAGGTGTACATCGAGCGCCTGAGTGGATCGCGCGCCTTCTGGCAACGCCTGAATCTGGGGTTCGTCCTCGAGCTCCGACGGCAGTTCATGATCTGGCAGACGCTCAGGGAAGATATTCAGGAGAGGACGCCAGGACGGCACGGGAGGTGGCTGTGGAGGGCGGCTCGATATCGTGATGACCTGCGTCTTGAAGGTATCATCTTGGCGGACATCGAAGGATCGGCGCATCAGTGGTCCCTGATCGGGAACAAGATCGCTGGACACGACGGCGGTGGCCGTGGCGGAAACCTTGGCGGATTCCCTGGAGATGCTCGAGCCGAATCTCACCGATCCGATCTAACGTCTTCGCTGCAGGGAAGTTATGACAGGGCCCGTAGCAACGCGATGGAGACCGGGTAGAATTGGCGCAGCAGGTAGAACGGGCGCAAGATTGATAGGAGAGTTGGAGTGATGGGCTCACCGTGCTACCTTGGCAGAACACTCACCAGCCCTTTGAAACTGTCTGAGCAAGACGTGTCGAAGCAAGGCGGCCTCCGAGGCGAAGGAGCTACTATACTTCCTGCGCGAGTTCCGCTCGCACACGGACAGGGTGAATGTCGCCACTAAAGGATGGAGAATCATGAACATCTACCTCATCGGTTGTGAATACGCCGGCAAAACCACTCTGGCCGGCGAGATCATGGAGTGGGCGGACCAGCACATGGGTGGGACCCGGCATTTTCACGACCACTTCACCATCCCCTCGAGCGAACTGTCTCCCGAAGCGGCGGAATCATACAGGCATGCACATCCTCAGCTCAAGGAGATGACGCAGCGCTACGTGCTGAGCTATCACATATCACCGGAGATGTACGCCGGGCACCGGGATGCCAACCTGATGGGGCATGCCATCGAGGAGGCCGTGTACGCCCCCCTCTACTACGGCTACGGGGGCAAGGACAGCCAGGCGCCCTTTCGAAGTCCGGAAGGGCAGCGCACACAAATGGCCCGCGCAATGGAAGAGAGGATGCTGGAGCGGGCGCCGGGCACGGTGCTGGCCCTGCTCAAAGCCGAGCCGGAGGTTATCTGCCAGCGGATGCTTGACAACCCCAACACCGCGGAGGGGGAACCCACTCGCGGGGTCGTGCAGGATGAGGACGTCGAACACGTCCTGCAGCGGTTCGAGGAAGAGTTCGAGTGGTCCATGATCGGGAACAAGATCGTCCTGGACACGACTGCGGCGACCGTGGCGGAAACCGTGGCGGAGTTCCTTGAGAAGCTCGAGCCCTATCTTAGCGAATCCGATCTGCGGAGAAGGGTCACTCGGTAACAGCGCACGAAGAACAGGGCAACAGCTGGGGAGGAACGGATGGCCGAGCTCCGAATACTTCAACATCAGCGACTGCGCGCACTGCGGGACAGATTGGTCGCGAGTGCCGTGCGGCCGATGGGAGAACAGTGGGAGATCCTGTGAATGCGCTGCGGCTTTCGGAAGAAGCGCTGAAGCACTTCGGCCGCGGCCGTTCCAGCGTCGAAGTGACGGAATACCTGGACAGGTTGGCGACCTGGATGGGCGAAGTGAATACACAGAATCACGACGGCGTGACGCTGACGCCCGCGATCGTACGCTTCCTGGCATCGGCGGAGGACCTGGAGTCGGGAATCCGCGAACTGGAGCGGCTGCGCCAGGAGACGCGCGAGGGCCGTTTCGATGCCGACAACGAGCTGCAGCGAGAGCTGGAGTACAAGCGCTTCGCATCCGAGGCAGGGCGCCAGCCGAACTGGCCGCAGGGCGAAGCCGAGCAGCGGGTCGCCTTCGATCGGCTCACCGTGCTAGCTTCGACGAACAATCACCAGGCCTGTGAATTGCCGGAGCAAGAGGTGATCGAAGCAAGGCGGGCGGCGTTCGAGGCGAAGGGGCTTCTGGACTTCCTGCGCGAGTTCCGCTCGCACACGGACCGACCGATCACGGTGCTGGGAAATGAGCGTTTTGGGAGGCTGTTCGTAGTGGAGCCGCTCGAGCCATTCCTTCGAGGGCATTTCGACGTGCTCTACGAGCGCGTTCCATCACACGGGTCCATGCGTCTGACCGTGCCGCACTATCTGGACAGGTTCCAGCGAAACGGATTTGCCCCCGAGTTCATGAAGTACCTGAACACGCACATGCCCCACGTTGTGCTGGTCGATGTGTGCAGCCCGCGAGCTACCGAGAATTACACCAAGATTGCGCGGGGCATCAGGGATCTCGTCAACTGGTTCATGGTGTTCAATCACATCCGCGCCCAAGGCGACCGCACGCTCTACGTGAGCGACAGCAGTCTGCCATCGCACCAGCTAGCGGAACTGGAGAAATGGTGGGAGTTCGAAGTCGTAGCGAGGCGGATCAGCCAGTGGATCGAGCCCGGTCCGACGTACGGCATCTCACACTGGGCCCCCGAACTCAGGGAAGAGGTGCTCATGGGGGAGCTGGTCGTACCGAAAAAGCCGGTAGTCTTCGGAGACTCCCCCCAGGTCATCACAGCCAATCCCGCCATCTATCGAACCGAAGGCGACGATCTCCCGGAGCTGCTGCGGGTGACGCAGCCGTATTACTTCAATGATCCCGAGAAGCGCTTCAAGGAACAGATCGTGCCCGGCTTCGGCGAGCACGGTTTCGAGACCCGGGTCCGGGGATTTACGACGGATGAGTACGTGGCCGAGGTGCAGAGGCAGATTGGGGTCGAGCTGGAGAGCATGGTCGGCTAACCTGGCCAATCGGCGGGAGGCCGTGACCACGACAGCTGTTTCCAGGAGAAGCGCCTTTGCCGGCGGCGCTGCTCGATGAGCTGTGCCTCCTCTGGGCGCGGATGCCGGGATGTGGTGTGGGTGATACAGCAATAGAGAGCGCTAGAGCACGGACTTGAAATACTCCAAACCAGGGCAGAGCAGGACATCTGATGAAGGCTGGACCACGCCGTGGATTCTGACAGGCGGATCCTCAGAGCATTGCGTTACCCAGTCAGATGTTTGTCTTCAGGGCGACATGGCCTTGATGACTACAGCGACATGCGCTATTGAGCGCCACTTTCCCGAGACCTCGTCCGGCATTCTGGCAATCGAGATGGTCGTCCGATCGGAGTGCCCGACGGTGACGATAGACGATCCGGAGTCGTCGGTGTTGAAGGTGTACGCCGGGAACGCGGATCAGGACGGCAGCTGGGCGTTTCGCTGGCACCATCCATATGCCTGGCCGGAGGTCGGCGGCAATACGTTTCCGCGGTTCTATGTCATTGACGGGCGAGGTCAGAAGAGGAAGGGACTCGAATACACGGACATCGAAGTGGAAGCCGGAACGTGGTACAGGGTCGATGCAGTGCTGAACCTGGACGTGCAGACGTGGCAGTTTCGGGTCGATGGAGCGCCATTCGACGCCGTGGAGAAACTCGGCCATGAGATGGCGTGGTGGAAGACCCCGATCACCCTGAACAAGGTGCGGATTCAAAGCGTCTATTCGGGGAAGAACTGGATCGACTCCGTCGCAGTGCGGCACAACGGAGAGATTTTCGCCTTTTCGAACTTCCAGAGGGCAGATGGATACGCGCCCGATGGTACGATCATCGGCATCCCTCCGCAGGAAGAGGTTTAGTGGAAGTAGCGAATCCAGAGGCGTTCGTCCGCCAGCACCAGGGTCGTCGACGCGTCCGCCGCGCGGGGCCAGGCGGATCTCTGCGTCCCCGACGGAGCCAGTCGGCCTCCGGGTCGACAACCGGCCCGGGTTCCACGCCTCGATGCCGAAGTCGGCGTCCAGTCCGGCTCCGTCAAGACGCGGGATGGTTTGGCACTTTGCCGGAACACCATTACAGACTGTATTTCAGCCAGGACAACGGTAGCACCTTTTCCCGGCGCAGTGTCCTTCCCTTCGATCTTGGGCGGGGAGACCATGGCCATACTGCCCGCGGCAGGAGAAGAATCTCGACTATGTGGTCAGCCATGACGGCGGTCTCACGTGGAGCGCCGTGCAGACTGCGTTCATGGCGTAGCAGATTCGCCATTCGCAGGTAGTGGCGTTCAAGGATGGCTCATTCGGGCGTCCCACGCCTTCGAGGCACATATGACCAATGTGTTACACTGGTGGTTTAGGTAACGAAACTCCAAGGCCGAAGCTGAGCATGATACGCTCATCGATCCGTCTCCGTAGTGAATCACCTGTTTTGGGATGCGCCCCTGCTCCGCCGCCCGCCGCCGCCGCTGTCACCTGGGTCGCGCCGTGGCTGGTCCGCGCACGGTCGGGGCCCGTGGTAACCGACACCTCAGGATCTGGCCGCTGAGAAGAATACGTCTGCGCCCGAGGCCAGGAGTTTCGATGCGTGCGTATAGGTGTAGAGGACGCCTCGATTGAGGACGGACGAGATTTTGTCGGCGTTACCAGGTGTGCCCGCGATCTGCCCCGCCTTCGAGATCTTGTCAAAGGTCGAGCCGATCGCGTGTGCCACCGACGGCTCGTCATACCGTCCGGGGAACCCCATCGATTGAGACAGATCCGAAGGGCCGATGAAGAAGACGTCGATGTCGTCGACTTT
>PBRM01000153.1 GCA_002725915.1 Gemmatimonadota bacterium | reverse complement strand
CGGGAATTCACCCCCGAAAAACAGGGTACGGTACCCCGAACAGGCGAAACGACCCTTCAGCAGACGGCCACACAGGCGCGCGACCGGGCCCATTGTGTTGTGTTGTCACGGAGTAACTCCGCCAAAGTCCGGCGTTGCACCGGGATCGCATCCAAAAGGTGAGGTGTTCTGCGACGACACTATAGCCGCGACAGCGTGGCAATGGCCACCGCCAGCCGACGGCGATGCGCCTCGATGGGTGCCGGGTCCTCAGTAAACGACCGCAACGACCGGGTAACCGAGTCCGGCACGTCCAGCAGCCGCGCATAGCTTTCGGCCTCCAAGGAGGACAGGCGTTCCCCCTTCAGCTCCAGCAGTCGACGCAGCATGGCCAGGTACTCGTAGTCCTCGATACCGTCGCGCAGCATTTCCCAGCGGATCGACTCCACCGGTCCGTCCATCACGGGCGTATCCTCGCTTCCCCGCACGGCCTCCAGCGGAGGATAGAGGAAGCGACCGTCACCGTTTCCCCATGGCCGTCGCGCTCCGGCGGGTGCGCTGTACTCGGAGGACCAGCTCATGGTGTCGCCATAGGGGTCCTGGAGACCGTCGGGGTAGGCGGTGTTGCTGGTCCAGTAGTTGGTGGCCCACACCAGAATACCGCCGATGCCGCGAGCCCACGTCTGCCACAGCCACACCCGCAGCTCCGTGGCGGGGTGGTCGATGAAGAGGGTGCAGTAGGGGGCCTTGGGCACGGTGCAGACGTACCACCAGAAACGCTCGCCCTGCCGACTCCGCTCGAGGGCGCTCTCCTGGTCGAAGCTGTAGGATACCGGGCACCACAGATTGGGTCCCCCCTCCAGTTCCACTTCCGGTTGCTCGGTCAGCATCCGGGTCAGCAAGGGCGCCGCCGCCGCCAGCCTGGCAAAGCCGTTCATGACAAAGCCGTAGTCCTTGGGATCGGGCTCGTCGAACCAATACACGAAGGCCTCGTCGAGCCAGCCCCGCTGCCGAAGATGGCCTTGCATTGCGCGGCAGTAGGCGTTGAAGAGGATTGAGTATTGGTCCGAGTCCTCGCCGTATCCCGCGAGCTCCGGTTCGTAGCGGGTGTGGAAGGTGCCGCCCCCCATGCCGGGGATGGCGAGGCGGAAGGAGTTGAAGTGGTAGGCGTCGATGGCCCGAGTCATGGCTGCGTCCCAGTTTTCCCACTCGAAATCGAGTGCAAAATCGACACCATCGGCGAGATCGGCCGAATCCGGCCACGTCACCCGCAGCGGATCCAACGGTGCCGGATCGTAGGGAGAGATGTGATGGGCGCTGAAGCTGCGCCAGTATTTGTTCAGGACTGCCCGCCGCTCCCCCTCGGTGCTGAGGCGGTGATAGCGCCAGACGTTCTCGGGCGAAAACCCGAAGGCGGTCTGACAGGTCATGCGATCTGGCAGTCGGAAGTCGAAGACCTCCACCCTAAGAGGAACCGAGTGCTCGTAGCCTGCCGCCTCGAGATGGATGTGGCCGACGAAGGTGCCAGCCTCGGCCTCGGCGGGAACGGTTACGCGGATCCACAGCGGCTGGTTCTGGCCAGCGTCCAGGTCGAGGCTCGCGGGCAGCGGCAGCAGCGGATCCGGCCAACGTCCTGCACCCGCACCGGCCGTGTCGGTGGGCCGGTCGACATCGACATACTGGACCTTCAGAATCTCAACAGCGGCGGCGGGAATGCGGGCGCCTCCCGGGCCGACCAGCTCCCCGGCCCGGACATGAAGCCCTGAGAGCGGGCGGACCGGTCGCAGCACGAGCTGTGCCGCCTCGGCCTCGGCTCGGGCCGCGCTGATGAGTATCGCCTTCCCTTCTGCTTGCGGCACCGGGCGCATCGGTGGCACCTTCCATCCCGACGATGCCCACCACACAACCGCCATATCCTCATCGCCGCCGCTGAGCCGCTGCCCGTAGGTGGTGGCGAAATACGCGGGCGCCATCAAATCGGTTTCGCCCCGAAAGGCCAGCTTCTCTCCCTGGCTTTCTCCCTCTCCCTCGAGCCTCACCTCGAGCGCGAGATCGCCGGTGAAGGTAAAACTGTAGGGCAGAATAATGCGCTGTCCGCCGGGGAGGATCTCGACGTTCAAGCGTGAGATCGCGGACCTGAAAGGAGGTGAGCGCTCTTCGACCGTCACCGTGCCCGTGGCGGTGAAGACCCGGGACGCGCTGTTGTCGACGCGCAGCTGGACGGCGGTGGGCACACCGGGCAGGGGATCTCCTACACTCGCCACCGCCACTACCGCTGGCGAGGGCTCCTGCATCGCGGCGATGAAGTGGGTGCTGCCCGCCAGGCTGACCGGATCGCCGTCGAGCTCGGCATCGTAGGCGTAGGCGGATATCTGTAAGGAACCGGGATCCGAGTCGACACCTGGGCGGTGACGGCTGCGCCAACTGAGTCGCACCCATACGGACTCGGCCGGCAGCAGGGACTGCGGCAGGTCGAAGGTGGCAACGTCCACTCCGCCGACGATCCCCGCCGTCCACCACGCAGAGCCATCGGTCGATATCTCCACCAGCAGCTCACCTCCGACGTGGTAGCTTACCTCCACGGTGACAGCGGCCGTTATCTGCCTGCGGCCGGAGACCCGGTGTCGGTACACGACCTCGGAGCCCGACTTGAACACCCACCGGTAGGTGTTGAAATCGCATTGATGGCGAACGAGGGGGCGGCTGTGATTGCGGGAAATCGAGCGCTGGGGAGCGCGGAAGCGATAGCTGTTTCCGGCGATCATCTCCCCTTCCCCCAGCGCCAGTCCTCCCTGATGGTTCCGGTACAAGGGAGTGACCTGGCGCAAGGAGATATCGTCGAAGGCGACGGTCCCGGCCAGGCGCCATTGGCCAAAACGCAACCTGGAAAAATCGGCACCGAGGCTGTCAGGCGTGAAAAAGACGGAAGTGTAGGTTTGCCAGCTCTCGCCGATCGACTCCAGATCGCGGTTGCAGAACACCGGTCCGCTGATGGGTGTGCCCCCCTCACCGGAAAGGCGGCGGGCCACGAAGCTGAGTCGATACGTCGTGCGCGGCTCCAGCGACAGCGCCTCGGAGCGCCAGTAGCTCGAAGCCTCGCCGTCGCCGGTGACAGCCACCGAGCGATGACCGCTCGCCGACTCCCCCTGCAGCCAAGCGCCACGGTCGCCGATGAGCTGCCAGCCAGCTGGAGCCCCCGGCTTTCGCCTCTCGCTCTCCGCCGGATCGTCCACGGGCACGAGGCCCGACTCGAAGGAGGGATTGGGCACCTCGACTACCTGGTCGGCCTTTGCGGCTGAAGCCAGGAGACCGATACATGCTGCGCCCATCAGCAGACGACGCACTGTCACCTCCTCCCCCCCGGTGCCCCAGGTGGGATACCTGCACCGCCCTCGACCTCCGTGGTCATTGCCATTGATCGTTCTCCTCCAAGTTTCGAGCCGTCGCTCGCCCCCGCCACGTTGGGAGCGCGGCGCCGGACTGCCTTAGGAGCCTGTCCGAGTATCCCAATCGGGGCTGGGTTCGAGCCATTGCCGCAGGCAATAGTTGCGGGATTTCTCCCTTCCCTTACGTTTACGCCACTGCGTTCGGCACTTCGCTATGCCGCGACTGCGGCGCATCCGCAAGGAGGCAGAGCAGTTATCATGCTCCATCCGAATCCGTGGGTCCAGGCTGTGGCCCTCGTTACCTGCGTTCTGGCCGCCGTTCACTGTGGCGGCGTTTCTGAAAAGAGCGAACCGACCCGTGATTCGCCTGAAGTCGCCATCCCCTCTGGGGAGTTTTACATGGGGGGACGGCCCGGGGATGTCGCCGACCTCCCCGCGGGGGACTCGGTCGTCTACCAGGCCGAACGGCCGTTGCACCGGGTCCGCATCAGCGGGTTCTACATGGACGAGTACGAGGTTACGGTGGGGCAGTACCGGGCCTTCCTGGCGTCCCTGTCGGCCACTGGCGATATCAGCGCCAACCAGCACCCCGACCAGCCCCCTGAGGTCGATCACAGCAGAGGTCGCACCGGTGACTATCTGGCCGATGATCAACCCGTGCGAGGCGCCTCCTGGTTCTCCGCCTACGCCTACTGCAAGTGGGCCGGCAAGAGGCTGCCGACCGAGGCGGAGTGGGAGTACGCCGCACGCGGAAACGACGGCGTCTACCGCAAGTATCCCTGGGGCAACAACGGGGTCCACTGGGAGCAAATCTGGTTCGCCAATTTACGATCGGACGCCGACGGCCACCCGGGCGCCGCACCGGTGGGCTCCTATTCGGATGGCGTCAGCTACTTCGGCGTCCTGGACCTGGCGGGCAACGCCTCCGAGTGGGTGCAGGACTGGTATAATCCCGACTACTACCAAACCGTTCCCGCCGGGGCCACAGATCCTCAAGGACCTGTGACGGGCGATGCCCGCGTCGTCAAGGGGGGAGGTTATCAGTCTCACTGGCACGACGTCCGCAGCGCCGCGCGCGGCTTCGGAGCGCCTCACGAGTCGGACCGCATCCGCGGCTTCCGCTGCGCCCGCGACGCCGAGTGACGCCGGAATGCTGATCGGCGTCATCTCCGATACCCACGGCCTCCTGGATCAGCAGGTGGCGGAACGCTTTGCAGGGGTGGATCTGATCCTGCATGGCGGCGACGTGGGCGGCCGCGACATTCTGGAAAGGCTCTCGGGCTCGGCGCCGGTCTGCGCGGTGCGCGGCAACGTGGACACGGGCGACCGCGAGTGCTCATCCCTTCCCGAATCCCTCCTCATCACCGTAGGCGGAGCGCACATCTACATGACCCACATCTTCACCCCGTGCCGAGATGGAATTGTCGGCGACGATGCCCACGGGGCTCGCGTCGTCGTCTTCGGTCACAGCCATCAGCAGTACCTGGAGGATTACGACGATGTCCTCTACTTCAATCCGGCCAGTGCCGGCCGCAAGCGCTTTGCCAACCCTCGATCGGTAGGGATAATGGAAGTCGCAGACGGGTCGGTGAAAGCCCGTTTCCTCTCTCTCGAGTAGAGGCACACCGCCGCCTTGGAGCCGTGAGGGCGTCAGCCCTTCTCAACTCAACATCTCGAGGAAAGCCGCTCTCAGCCGCATCGTCACCGGGCCGGGCGCACCAGAACTCCCTATGGCAGTGTCGTCGATCTGGACGACAGGTATGGACTCGGCGGTGGTTCCGGCAAGAAAGACCTCGTCGGCCTGCAGGTAGTCCTCCAGCAGGCTGAACTCCTCCCACACCGCGATGCCGAGATCGCGAGCCGCTCGCAGCAGGGCCTCGCGGGTGATGCTGCTCAGGATGTGGCCTCCGAGGGGGGTCGTCCAGATTTCCCCGTCAAGGACGCGAAACGAACTGGTCGACGACCCTTCCGTCACTCTCCCCGTCTCATCCACCAGGAGAGCCTCGAAGGCGCCTGCCTCTGCCGCCTGCTGCTTTGCCAGTACATTGGGCAGAAGAGCGACGGTCTTGATGTCGCAGCGCTTCCAACGCAGGTCCGGCGAGGTAACCACCTTGACCCCGGTCTCGTACCACGACGCTTGGGGTCTGGCCAACTCCTTCACCGTCAATACCACCGTTGGAGACACCCCCGATGACGCCAGTGGAAACTCGTGGCGCCGGGGAGCCACACCGCGCGTGATCTGTACGTAGATAAGACTCTCTTTGAAGCCGGCTCGCGCGATCGCCTCGCGGATAATCCCCTCGAGGCCGTACTCGCGTATGTCGCACTCGATGCGCAGCTCCCCCAGACTGCGCTCCAGTCGCAACAGGTGCTCCTCCATGCCGTGGGGCTCGCCGCCGTAGGTAGCCAACACTTCATAGACGCCGTCGGCGTACTGGAAGCCGCGATCCTCGACCGAAACTACCGCCTCGCCGATGGGCGAGAAGCATCCGTTGACGTAGGCGATCTCAGGCATCAGCCCACCGCATCTTCTCCACGATCACGCCCGGCAGAGTTCCAGCCACAGCGCGCGGTAGTAGCGCATGAGCCTCAGCGGATCGGAGCTCTCGGGGATTTCGGCAAGACAGAACCCGCCGTAGCCGCTCTCTCTCAGCAACTCGTAAAACCGACGGTAGGGGTATTCGCTCCACAGCTCTGTCTGGTGCACCAGTCGGATGTCCTTTGCAAGGAGAGCGAAGTTTGCGTCCACTGACCCGTCGATCAGGTCCTGCATGTTGGAGTTCCAGCAGGCGAAGACGTTGTCGCAGTCGGCGTAGTCGAGTATGCGGCGAATATTGGGGGGCTCGCAGGTGATGGCACCGTGGACTTCGAGGCGGACCTCCACCCCGAGGTCCCTGGCGCTCTCGCCGCACTCCCGCAGAGACAGGCCGATCTGCTCGAAGGTCTTCTCCCGCTCCACCCCTTCGTCGTCGTGAACGCGGTTGGGGCGCACCTTGACGCCAGCTGCACCCACGTCGGCGGCGAGCGCCGCGTAAGCCTTCGTCCCCTCGATGTTGCGCCGCACCTCCGTCGGGTCGATGGCGTCGAACTCGAAGGCCGACCCGAGTCCGGCCAGGTCGACGGCTGAATCGTCGAACCTCTGACGCACCTCCTGGCGCTCGGCTGCCGACAGGTCCACCTCCACTCCGTGCGCGTGGGTGGTGCGCAGTTCCACACCCTCGAATCCGGTCTCCTCGCAGTTGCCGATGACGGTCGCCAGATCCCACCCTCTAGCCAGGTTGTAGGACACGAGTCCCAGTCTCATTTCACCCCTTCTCCTTTCTCTTCCTCGATCCTCAATAGGTGGACTGGCGTCAAAATCAGCTCCCGCCGTCGAAAACCTCGTGGCGGAAGACTTCCTTCTGCTGTCGCAGGTAGGTCTCCTTGGTCAGTGGCGGTTTGCTGCCATCCCTTATCCCGCAAGCGACTTCGGCATTCCCGTGGAGGAGATCTATCGCCATCATCGCTAGTGTCTTTGCCGGCGCCAGGTAGCCGGCCTCGTGGTCGGAGATGTGCCAATCCTTCCCGTGCACGGTTCCGCGGGCACCCGTCATGACCGGATGCAGCACGGGCATGATCTGGCTGAGATCGCCCGCGTCGGTCGAACCGCCGCTATGGGGATACACGCGATACGCCGCATCCCCGAACAGCTGGCCGGCGTTCTCCCTGAATACCTCCGTCAGGCGCCGGTCGTTGGCCAGGGCCAGAAAACCGGGGACCGTATCGATCTCGACCGTGCACCCCATGGCCATTGCTCCGCCGCGTAGGGCGCGGTCTACCTTGGTCGCTGCGTCCTTCACAGCCGCTGCTGTGCGTCCGCGCACGTAGGTCTCCATTCGAACTTCCGAGGGCACAATGTTGACGATGTCGCCGCCTTTGGTGATGATCGGATGGACGCGGACGCAATCCTCGTCTTTGAAGGTCTCGCGGTAGGCGTTGATGGCGTTGAGGGCGAGATTGGCCGCGTACAGGGCATTCACTCCCTTTTCGGGGGCCACGCCCGCGTGGGCGGCGCGACCGAGAAAGCGCACGGTCTTGGCGAGAAATCCGTTGGAGGAGATGGAGACCCCCATGCAACCGTCGATGGAGTCCGAGCTGCCGCTATGGATCATGACCACCATATCGACATCGTCGAAGTGGCCCCGCTGCAACAGCTCGGGCTTGCCGGCGAGAAAGGTAGTCTTCCCCTCCCTGACCAGCCCCAGCCGATAGTCAATCTCCACATACTCCTCGGCTGGCACCGCGAAGAAGACGACATTGCCCGCCAGATGAGCGGCGGCCCCCGCCGCCGCCAGGCCAAGTGCCGCCCCCATGAGCCCCGCGATCTGGGCGTTGTGGCCACAGGCGTGAGCGGCTCCGGTGGCGGGGTCGGCGCGGGGATGGTCGGGAACGATGAGAGAATCCAACTCACCTATGAGGGCCACGGTCGGTCCGGGTCTAGCCCCGCGCAGAACGCCCTTCACACCGGTGAGTGCCAGCCCGGTCTCGTACTCGAGCCCGGCCTCCTCGAACACCTGGCGGACGCGCTCGGCGGTGCGCACTTCCTTGAAGCCGAGTTCGGGTTCGTCCATGATGCTTTCGCCCAGATCGACCACGCGCTGCCGCCGCTGGTCGATGGCCTCGCACACGCCCTGCTTCAATCGATCCCGGTCAATCAATAGTATCCTCTCCGGTTCAGATACTCTCTGCCGTGGGCTGCCTACTATCTGACTATAGACTGCATACTATATGCCGTCACTACTCTTGGTGCAGCAGCCAGCGAACGGCGTTGTGCAGCAGGCGCTGCACCATCTCGTGCCGCAGGATCTCCAGGGTGTGTCCATTGGCGAGGTAGGCGACGCGGCCGCGCCCGTACGTGTAAGCCCAGCCCGCGGCCGACTCCTTGCCGTCCTCCCCCCGACTCTTCAGCAGCAGGTCGACGCGGTCGTAGTCGAACCAGAGGAAGTGTTGCTCGTCGACAATCTCATAGTCCGAGACCCCCTCGGTGATGGGGTGTTGGAGATTTGCCACGGCTACCTCGAAGGACCGCACCGGCGGATGCCCCTGATAGTATCCGCCCATGACGCGTCGATACCCGTTCTTCCAGGGGTAGGCCCAGCCGGCATTGTGGAGCGGCAGGAAGGCACCCCCTCTCTGCACAAACGCCTCCACCGCTTCTTCCTGGTGGGGTTCCATCCAGACGCTGAACGGCCCGTCCTCTCCCTGAGGCCACTCCATCCCGTCTCTGAGAATGGCGAGGAGCTTCATCCCCCCTAGAAGATCGGCATCCAGTGAACGCACGTCGGTGGTGTACTCCACCTCGAGGCCGGATGCTTCAAGCGCCGGTCCCACTCCTGCGAAGGCGTCATCGGCGCTGTGATAGCGGTCGCCCGCCAGTAGAACCGCGTCGCTCATGAGAGCTGCTCAAGATACTCGGCCACCTCGTCGACGTCCACCACATCGGCAAACTTTGCATCGAGATCGAAGAGGTTCCACTCGTGGGCGGCCGGCGCCCGGTCCTGCACGCACTGTCGAGGTACGATAGCCCGGAAGCGGTAGGCGCGCGCGTCGGTGGCCGTGGCCCGCACGCAGGCGCTGGTAGAACAGCCGGTGACGATGACGGTGTCGACGCGGTTGTCGACGAGGTGGGCGGCGAGGTGAGTGCCAAAGAAAGCGCTGGCGTTTTCCTTGTAGATGACAAAATCCCCCGGCTCCGGCTTAAGGCGTTCGTCTATTTCGCAAGCCCGCTCGTCCCAGGGCAGATAGCTGGACCCATCCGCCTGCGACGAGTCGCGGGAGTGCATCGGCTCCTCATCCTCTTGCCGAAACGGCGAGGTGGTGTAGACGATCGGAACCTGCTTCCGGCGACACCTGGGAAGAAGCTGCTTGATGCCCGCTACCGCCTCGTCCAAGCGGGTCGAACCGGTGGCGTAGGCCGGATCCGTCCAGCCGTATGCCATGTCGATGACGACGAGGGCGGGCTTCCGACCAAAGCCGAACTGCTTCATGAAGATTCCGCGCTCTTCGTAGTGGTCGCGGACCGACTGGATTGCCGCTGTCACATGTGAACTGTCCATAGTGCACTCACCTTTCCTTCTCAGGCCTCCTCGGCCCGGGCCGCCAACTGATCGAGGGGATTGACCACGCTGGACGACACGTTAGAGAGGTGTCCGCTGACCCGCCTCAGGTATCGTGAGGTAAGGGTGAAGAGCACGGCGTCCCGACCCGCATCCTCGTCCTCCATGGCCGCTTTCAATAGATCATCGGTGCGCTTTTTCACCTCCAGGTGCTTTTCCATCACCTCCCTGGCCGCATCTGGGTCGGAGTCGCGCAAGGCCTTCAGCGTCAACCCGAAGAAAGGCATTATCTCCCCGTGGATCTCGCGGCACATGGCCGAATAGCGACCCTCGGCCGAGCACATATTCAACCACTGTTTCAGTTCCAGGAGGCTCTTGGCGTAGTCGCCGATCCGCTCCACGTCGTGGACGATGCTGATGAGGGACAGACTGGCCGGCAGGTCCTGGTGTGGGTTGACCATGAGGTGCTGAAACACCATGCGCCGCACCATGCGCTCTCCCATGTTGATGTCCTCGTCACTCTGGCCGATGTCGACATCGACCCCATTCTCCAGCAGCTTGCCGCAGACGAGCCCGAACATGCTCTCGGCACGCTCCAACATCGTAACGACCTCGTCAATAGCGTCGTGGACGAGGGTGCGTTTCTGCCCCAGCAGGTCTTTGAACATGACGCACTACCTCCAGATGAAAATCAGAATTAGAGGAACCAGATAGAAAACGAGGGCCACGTAGGTGAAGGCATACAACCTGGAACGGCTGGTGAGGTCCGCGAGCTTACGCGCCAGGAATATCGGGATCCCGCGGATGAAGGGCACAGGGTAGATGAGCAGAATCCCGGACACGTTGAAAAACAAGTGAGAGAAGGCGACGATGACCGGGCCGATGGCACCGGTGGAGAGAGCGGCGAGCATCGCCGTCACCGTGGTGCCGACATTGGCCCCGAGGGTAAAGGGAAAAACCGCCTCCAGCGTCAATATGCCAGCCCCGATGAGGGGCACGACCATGGACGTGGTAATCGAACTGCTCTGCACCAGGAAGGTTATGGCAGCGCCAAAAACCATAGCCACCATGGGCGCGCCGAAGAGATAGCGGTTCAGGAAGCGGCCGGAGCGCTGCACCACCAACCCCCTGGAGAGATCCACCAGGAACTTCAGCGAGGTGAACATGAGCACGAGTGCGGCGATGACACACAGGGTCGGGTTTCTCTGAAGGAGATCGAGGATGCCGGACGCCGCCGGCTCCGTCGCCGCCTTGAGGGGGCTGGAAAATGTCATCCCCCCCACGTCCTGGAAGATCTCCGCGGCGTAGGTGGCGACGCGTTCTATGAAATGGAAGCATACTTCGGCCGGCAACAGGATGAAGACCACCAGCAGATTGAAAAAATCGTGTACCGTAGCTCCGGCGAGGGCGCGGCGGAACTCCTCCTTTCGGGTAATGTGACCCATGGAAACCAGGGTATTGGTGACACTGGTGCCGATGTTGGCGCCCATGATCACCGGAATCGCACCCTCGATGGTGAGCGCCCCACCGGCCACCATGCCCACGGTGATCGATGTAGTCGTCGAGGAACTCTGGGCCAGGGTCGTGGCCAGGATCCCCGCTAGCAGACCCACGAGTGGGTTCGATGTCATCTCGATGAGCTTTTCGGCCAGAGCCTTGCCGAAGAGCTTGAAGGAGGCTCCCAACAGCTGGATGCTGACGAGGAAGGCATACAGTATCACCGCCAAAAGCAGGATCTGGCCGAGGGCTTTCCAGGACTCTCTACTCACCTGATTCACTCACCTCCGCCCTCCCCGGGTGACAGCTGTCGGTCCTTCATCTGAACTGAACCCCAACGCTCAACATAATACATTCGGCTCAGCGCCGGATAACCTCGACACCCTTCTGCACCTCCATGACCACTGGTTTTTCGACGAAGAGGGATGCCCCGCTCCGCCGCCCGAAGCTCGGCGTCCTCATGGGCTTTCATTGCCCCGGACACTCCCGGCGAATCGCTGCTCAGATAACTGCGGCCCTCACCTGACCTGGTTCGTCCCTGGCCCTTGCGCTTCCTCATGCACCTGCGATTCGCGGCATCCACAGCGGCTCCTTCCCCATCTCGGCGAAGAGCAGCTTTCGCGTCAAGTCTGCTTTCAGGCTCGCGTGCTCCTCCTCATCCCAGAGGTTTTTCACTTCCCCAGGATCCTCCCGCAGGTCGAAGAGCTCGCCGTAATCCTGTTCATAGTAGACGGTCAGCTTGTAGCGCCCGTCCACGTAGGTCTTGAGGTGAACGGTAGTGGGCTCGTGCCGGTTCTCAACTACGACGCAGTCTCGCGCCGAATCCGCCTTCCCGCACCACACGGGCAGCTGGTTGACCCCGGTCATGGTGCGGGGAACGTCGCCGCCGACGGCGCTGAGGAAGGTGGGTGCCAGATCTACCAGCGACTGGAGCGCGTCCGACTTCGCCGCCGCCGAGATCCGCTTTGGCCACCGGGCGATGAAGGGGACGCGGACGAGATCCTCGTAGTGGAAGGGGCCCTTGGCAATGAGCCCGTGATGCCCGAAGAGATGCCCGTGGTCGGAAGTGAAGAGGACAAGCGTGTTGTCCGCCAGACCGAGCTCTTCCAGTCTGTCGAGAATGACGCCGATGTACTTGTCCATAAGGCTGATCATGCCGTAGTACACGGCCACATTCTCGGCGAGATCGCGGCGATCGTGGAGATGGGAATTGAGTCCGTGTACCCCCTGTCCGCTCTCGCGCCACGCGGAGAAATCAGGGTGTTCCTGCTGTGTGAGCCCGAAGTGTGGCGGATTGCTGTCGTGCTCCCCAGGCACCGCGGACGCTAGAGTAAGCTCCCGCGGATCGTACATTCGATGCCACGGATCGGGTGCGAGGTATGGCGGATGCGGATCGAAGAAGCTGGACCAGAGGAAGAACGGCTCCTCCGCGCTGCCGTAGCGATCCAGGAGATCGACCGTTTCAGCCGCGATCCAGTTGTCGTAGTGGAACTCCTCCGGTATCAGCCAGCGGTGCTTCTGACGGTCGTTGTTGCCCGTTGGGGGCCTGTAGAAGTCGCGCCAGTTCTCACACCCCTGACGCTCCATCCAGAGAGCGTAGTGTTGACCCACGTGCGCCTCGTCGGCGTGGTTGCGCGCCAGTCGCACGGTCTCGAAGCCGTAGAACGGCCCGTCGAAGGTAGACCAGAAATCGAGATCCTGCATCGTGGGGTACGATTCGAGAGAGGGATACTCTTCCGTACCCTTGAGTGGCTGGAAGTGCGCTTTCCCCACCAGGGCCGTCCGATAGCCCGCAGCCTGCAGTTCGTCCCCGACGGTGCGAGCGCTCTCGGGCAGCTTGGTGCCCAGACTCCAGGCCCCGTGCTGGCTCGGGTACTGCCCGGTAATTATTGAGGCCCGCGTGGGCGTGCAGGTGGGGTTGGGGCAATACGCTCTCGTGAAGGTGGTGCCCCCCCGAGCCAGGCTGTCGAGGTGAGGGGTCTGGATCTCGTCATTGGCTGCTCCCAGAGTGTTCCAGTGTTGCTGGTCGCTGGTGATGAGGAGCAGATTGGGCTTTCTGTCTGTCATCGATTCTTCAGAGCTCTCGGGTTAGCGGAAGAGGAGGGCGAGAATACTCCCCAGACCGACGATGCCGATGGCCAGGTAACGGTAGAGCGACTGCGAGACCAGGTTCTTGAGACGCATTCCTGCGAAATACCCCATGAGGACCCCAGGCAGGGACCACAGGCTCAGGGTCAGAGTGCCCTGTTCCAGGAGACCGAAGTTGTGGTAGAGGATCAGCATGGAAGCGTGGAGAATGAAAAAATACCCGATCAGATCCGCCCGGAATGCCCGTTGCTCCCACTGCTGTTTCAGTCCCAGCAACACCACCGGCGGACCGGTAATGCCGCTGCCCCCGCCGACAAGGCCACTGAGAAGCCCCGCCACACAGAGAAAGAAGCTCTCTCGGCGAAGGGGCCTGCCGGGCCGCCGCAGCATGGACACGGCCGCCAGCAAGGTAATGGCGCTGATGACGATGCGCATAGTGTCGTCATCGGCGTAAGCCAGGACGTAGGTCCCGGCCGGCACGCCGACCATGGCGCAGATGTACAGTTGCCCGATGCGAGGCAAGTTGATCTCCCTGAAGCAGTCGACCACCAGCAAGAGGGCCAGCGGCAGCCAGCTCATGAGCACCACTGGCACAGCCATGTAGGGAGGGAGGATGAGGATAATGAAAGGCGCTGCCACCAGACCGTAGCCAAACCCCGTCACTGACGTGACCAGAGAAGCTATTCCCAGGATGAGGTTGACGGCGACCATGGCGGAGACTTCCATAAATCTAGGCCATCGTGTCAGCCAGGTCGCAGACCGGGCGTGCCGTGCTATGGGCGGCCTCGCCCCGGTGTTGTCGTCGACGCAGTGGAGAAATACCAGGGAGGATAGTGGGGTTCACTGCTGCAGCGACGACAAGACACCTCGTACGTAACCCAGCGTGTGGGCAAGATCTCGATCGACCTCAGCCGGCTCCACACTCGAGACGCATTCTACGTACAGAGGACCATCAAAACCCGCCGCCACCAGCTGACCCAGCACCGATGGGAAATCTACCAACCCATCGCCGGCTGTCACCATCACGTCTGCTTTACCCCCCTCCACGACGCAGTCCTTGACGATGAAGGTGGTAACAACACCGGCTACAGCCCCTACGTCCGTTTCGGGTCGGCGCTCTCCCAGCGTGTAGTAGACAATGTTGCCGGGGTCGAAGCAGATACCGAAGGCGTCGTGGCCGACTCGCTGGTGCGCTTCCAGCAGATTATCAGCCGTCAGGCTGATGCCGCCATGGGGCTTCATGGTAATCCGTATGTCTCTCTCCTCCGCCCACTCCCCCGCCCGCCGCATGAGCTCGAAATAGTCGGCGTAGTGATCCTCATTGCCGGTGCCCAGTTCGAGGAGCCAGCGGACCCCGAGGGCTGCCGCATTGTCGACGAGACGCCGGTAGTCCTCCACGGCTGCCTCCAACCCCTCCCCCAGCCTCGTTCGCGCCAGCAGCATGGATGGGGCCACACCCGCGTTCTCAGCCGCCTTTCGAACCACCGCGACCTCAGCTTCGGTACTCTCCGAACTCACCGGCATCTGGCCGGCGTTGGCGAATACCGCCACGTCCGAATACCCGGCGCGGGCGATGCGCTCGAAGGCCTCCTGGTAGGTCAGTTTGCTGTAGGGCCTCGTAGTGGCCCCGATCAAGTGTTCGGTATCCATTTCCTGCTTGCTCCCCGTTCTCTCATGGGAATCCACAACCTAAACGACACGCCGACCTCGAGGTGAAACCGAGTTACCCCCACAAATGCCAAGGGCCGCCCCGTGGGGCGGCCCTTTTCGAGCAAAGACGCCAGATCAGATCAGAACACGTAACCGATGGAGAAGCGGTGAGCGCCGTTGGTCTCGGTCAGATCCAGCGGAATGTGGTAGCTGTAGTCGAACAGCAGGTTGTTGTTCCAGCGATACCCCAGCCCCGCATTCAGAT
>PBRM01000152.1 GCA_002725915.1 Gemmatimonadota bacterium | reverse complement strand
CGCCGAGCGCCGTGAGGCCGAGGATGATCGCCAGCGCCGAGAGCGCGCCCGCCCCGAATGAGAGCGCGCGCAGCGGCGCGTCGTGCCGGGCGCGTCCGCCGGCCTCGATCCAGGCCCGCCCGATCCGCGCCACTGCCATCTCGCCCAGCCGCCAGAGACCCAGCGCGCCCAGCGTCAGTCGTAGCGCTTCATCTCCCCACGCTGCAACCGGCCCCAGTAGTCCTGGAGGCAAGCCTTGATCTGTGGGCTCAGGATGATCCCCCCGATGATGTTGGGGAAGGCCATTCCCAGGATCATCATGTCGGAGAAGCTGAGCACGTTGCTGAGCGCGGTAACAGCTCCCAGGAATACGAAGCAGACGAAAATGATCCGGTATACCAGGATGGTGCTACCGCCAAAGAGATATTCCCAGGCGCGCTCGCCGTAGTAGCACCAGGAGATCATGGTGGAGTAGGCGAAGAGAACAACGGCGATGGCGAGCGCGTAACTGGCGCCGGGCAGGAAGGAGTCGAAGGCGGCGGCGGTCATTTTGGCGCCTACAATAAAGCCTTCGGAGGCCTGGAAGTGGGGGTCGGCATACACCCCCGTGCTCATGCAGACCAGGCCGGTCATAAGGCAGATGACGATGGTGTCGATGAACGGCCCGATCATGGCGACCATCCCCTCGCGGGCGGCTTCGGTCGTCTTCGCGGCGGCGTGGGCGAAGGCCGCCGAGCCGAGACCGGCCTCGTTGGAGAAGGCGGCCCGTTTGATGCCCGTCACGAGGACGCCGAGGAAGCCGCCAAACGCGGCCGGCCCGGTAAAGGCGTCGCCGACGATTCTGGCTATCATGTCGGGTATGTCGCCGATGTGCGATATGATGATGAGGAGGGAGAAGGCGACATAGAGCACACACATGACGGGAACGATGCGGGAGGTGACGCGACCAATGCGGCGGATTCCCCCGATGATGACCAGTCCCACCAGCGCCGACATGATCAGGCCGACAAGCCAGTTGTAGTCGCGGAAGAAGGGAGATACGGTGCTGAGGATTTCCAGGGTCTGATTGGCCTGGAACATGTTCCCCCCGCCAAGGCTGCCGCCGATGGTTAGAAAGGCGAAAACAACCGCCAGGGTGCGGCCGAATTCCCCCATGCCCTTGCCCTCGAGGCCTTTCTCGAGATAGTACATCGGCCCGCCGGAAACCCGTCCATCGGGGTGGATCTTGCGGTACATGATGGCGAGCGTGCAGGAGGCCAGCTTGGACGACATGCCGAACACGGCAGTTACGACCATCCAGAAGATGGCGCCAGGTCCCCCGATGCTCACCGCGATGGCGACGCCGGCTATGTTCCCCAGCCCCACCGTGGCAGACAGAGCGGAGGTGAGAGCCTGGAAGTGGGAAATCTCGCCCGGACCGTCGGGGTCGTCGTAGCGTCCCCTGATAACATCGATGGCGTGTCTGAAACCGCGGAAGGAGAGCCAGCCGAAGTAGAAGCTGTAGTAGATGCCTCCCAGCAGGAGCAGAACGACGATGAGGGGTACACCGGTCCCCAGATCGGCGAAGAGGAAGGTCTCGAGAAGGGTGACGACATCACCGAAGCGGGCGTCGAGGGTACTCAGATGCACCTGAATCCAACTGTCGCCGACAGCCCCCTCTCCCCCCTCTCCCCCCTCCGCCCACACCGGCGAGACCAGGATAGACATTGCCGTCACTGCCGCGGCCAACCCGCAGATTCGCAGGACAACCTGCATCAGCCCTACCTCCATCTTTAGAGTTCGTTAGAATGACGGGGGATTATAGCAGACTCCGAGGGAGGCGGCAAGACTGCCCTCGCCCCGTCGGTGTGAAGCCGGCCGATGGGCTCACAGCCCGAACTGCGTTTCGAGGCTCACCCAGCGGCCCGGCTGGGGCACCCCGCGGACGGCTTGGTAGCGCTCGTCGGTCAAGTTGCTCACTCTCAGGAGGGATCTGCCGTACGCGAAGGAGCGGCTGAGGACGAGATCGATCACGGCAAAATCCTCGAGAAATTCCCGCTCTTTTGCCCCCACCCACGCGGCGCGGTGTACACCGGCTCTTCCCCTGCCGGGAACTCGGTCCACCCGGCGGCCGACATCACGGCTAGGAGGGGAAGGAGGTTTGCGAGGCGACATGAAGATGGAGACATGATCGATCCGCCGATCTCGTGAAGGATCAGAAAAGCCCTGAAGTGCGGCCGGGCGTTAGCAGCTCAATCGCGTCTCCCAGCCACGCGGATGCGAGAGGGGTCCGCACTGTAGTCCGCGCCCCTTCGCTGCTCCTGCAGACACTTTCCAGGACACAACCGTTCGCGATTCGAGGCCGCGGAAGGAAGAACGATATAGTTCAGCCTCGCTCCAGCACAACATGCCAAGTAGACGAGATCGATGGACGGGTTTTTTCGATTATATCATGCTTGACAGTCAGTGAGGACTGCGGTAGTCTTAAATCAGCTTTGGGCTTCTTTAGGTGACACCGGCGGGATATTTACAGCGGCATGGGAGAGAGGCAGTCGTTTTCGATAAAGAAGGGCCTGGACTTACCAATTACAGGTGACTGCGAGCAGTCGATAGAAGACGCCCCACAAGTTGAGAAGGTCGCTGTCCTGGGGCCGGATTTTATCGGACTCCGCCCCACCATGGCGGTCCAGAAGGGGGACGAGGTCAAGCTCGGACAGCTGCTATTCGAGGACAAGCGGACCGCTGGCGTTCGCTACACTTCCCCCGGGGCCGGCAGGGTAGCGGCCATCAACCGCGGAGCCAAGCGCGCCCTGGTCAGCGTCGTCGTCGAGATTGACGACTCGGTGGGTGAGGAGAACTTCGGGGAAGAGGCGAACCCCGGCCAGCTCAGCTGCGATCAGGTCAGGGAGAAGCTGATCGCCTCGGGGCTGTGGACGGCCCTGCGCACTCGCCCCTACAGCAAGATACCCCTTCCGAACACCGTACCCCATTCCATCTTCGTCACCGCCATCGACACCAACCCGCTGGCTGCCGACCCGGCCGTCGTGCTGAGAGACCGGGAGCCGGATTTTGTTTGCGGCCTGGAAGCGATCTCCGCACTCACCGAAGGTGACGTGTTCCTGTGCAAGGCGCCGGGCGCGGCCGTTCCCGAAGGTGATCCGAGCCGGATTACCGTGGCCGAGTTCGACGGGCCTCACCCCGCCGGCCTGGCCGGCACCCACATCCACTTCCTCGATCCGGTGGGTCAGGCCAAGACCGTCTTCTGGATTGACTACCAGGACGTCATCGCGGTGGGTGTGCTCTTCGCCACCGGCGCGCTGTGGACGGAGCGCATCGTCGCCCTGGGCGGACCCTGCGTAAAGCGGCCGCGGTTGCTGCGCACGCGACAGGGGGCGTCTCTCACCGAGCTGCTGGCCGGAGAGGTGGTGGAGGGCGCCGAGCTGAGAGTGGTCTCCGGTTCGGTCCTGTCGGGTAGAGCGTCGGTGCCGCCGGCCGATTTCCTGGGCCGGTATCACCAGCAGATCTCCGTCCTCCAAGAGGGGCGCGAGCGCGTCTTCCTCGGCTGGCAGCAACCGGGGTTCGACAAGTTCTCGGTGAAGAGCCTGTTCGCCTCAAAGCTCCTGGGCAAGAATTTCAAGCTCGGATTCACCACCACCACCAACGGCAGCATCCGGTCCATGGTCCCCATCGGCTCGTTCGAGAGCGTCATGCCCCTGGACATCCTGCCCACCTTTCTCCTCCGCTCACTCATCGTCGGGGACGCGGAGCGGGCAGAGGAGCTGGGCTGCCTGGAGCTGGACGAAGAGGATCTGGGCCTTAGCACTTTCGTGTGCCCCGGCAAGACCGAGTACGGTCCGCTTTTGCGTCTCAGTCTGGAAGTCATCGAGAAGGAGGGCTGATGAAGCTGCTCCGAGACCTCCTGGATCAGGCCGAGCCTCACTTCAAGACGGGCGGCAAGCTCGAAAAGCTGTACCCCGTGTTCGAGATGATGGATACCTTCCTGTACACCCCGGCCGCTGTCACCCGGGGCGCGGCCCACGTACGGGATGGCATAGATCTCAAGCGGATCATGATCACGGTCGTGGTCGCCCTCGTGCCCTGCATCCTCATGGCCATGTGGAATACCGGGTACCAGATCAACCTGGCCATCGCCGAGAGCGGGCTCACCAGCGCAGGCGGCTGGCGGGGCGTCATCATCGACATGCTGGAGATCGGCTACGACCCGACGAGTATAGCCGCCAACTTCTTTCACGGATCTCTGTATTTCATTCCCGTCTTCATCGTCTGTAACATTGCCGGAGGATTCTGGGAGTCGGTGTTTTCTATGGTCCGCCGACACGAGATCAACGAGGGGTTCCTGGTGACGGGAATGCTCTTCCCTCTGACCCTGCCGCCCACGATCCCTCTCTGGCAGGTGGCGATCGGCATCAGCTTTGGCGTGGTCATCGGCAAGGAGATCTTCGGCGGCACCGGCAAGAATTTTCTCAATCCAGCGCTCACGGGGCGGGCCTTCCTGTATTTTGCCTATCCGGCCGAGATCAGCGGCGACCGGGTGTGGGTGGCGGGGGGGGACGGCTACTCCCACGCCACGCCACTCGGGCTGGTGCCGATAGAAGGGGTAGAGGCACTGACCAGCTCCGTCACCATGGGTCAGGCCTTCCTCGGCACAATTCCCGGGTCCATGGGTGAGACCTCGGTGCTGGCCTGCCTCGTCGGCGCCGTCATTCTGATCGCCACCGGCCTGGGGTCATGGCGCATCATGCTGGGCATGACCCTCAGCACCCTGGGGATGGCCGCTGTACTCCACACCGTGGGCAGCAGCACCAACCCCATGTTCGCCCTGAGTCCCCTCTGGCACCTGCTGGTGGGCGGCTTCGCCTTCGGCTGTGTGTTCATGGCTACTGATCCGGTTTCGGCGTCGTTCACCAACACCGGCCGGTGGGCTTACGGGGTGCTCATCGGCGTCATGGCCGTTCTGATCCGCGTCGTCAACCCAGCCTTTCCAGAGGGGGTCATGCTGGCCATTCTGTTCGGCAACGTCTTCGCTCCCGTCCTCGATTACTTCGTGGTCCAGGCCAACATCAAGCGCCGGGCACTGCGGACGGCGGCATGAGGGGTCAGGGGTAATCGAAGGTGCCACGCGAAACCGTGGGCAGAACCTTTCTGGTGGCCTTATCCGTATGCGTTGTGTTTTCCGTTCTGGTGAGCACGGCGGCGGTGACGCTGCGGCCCATTCAGGAGATCAACAAGCTCCTCGACAAGAAGAAGAACATCCTCCTGGCCGCCGGTCTCATGGAGGAAGGGAAGAGCATTGACGACCTGTTCGCCGCCGTCGAGGCGAAGGTGGTGGATCTGGCCAGCGGCGAATACGTGGCGGAGGTGGATCCCGAGACCTACGAACAGCGAGAGGCGGTTAAGGACCCTTCTCTCAGCGTCGAAATTGCCGGCACCGCCCTCGCCGGCATCAAGAGGAGAGCGAAATACGCCCCCGTCTATCTCGTCAAAAAGGGCGGTGCCTTGGACCGGGTCATCCTGCCCGTTCACGGCAAGGGGCTGTGGTCGACGCTGTACGGCTTCATCGCTCTCGACACGAAGGACCTGAGTACCATTAAGGGGCTGGTGTTCTACGAGCACGCCGAAACCCCTGGTCTCGGGGGCGAGGTGGACAACCCCAACTGGAAGGCGCTGTGGAAAAACAAGATCGCCTTTGGCGCCAGCGGAGACGTCCGCATCGAGGTGATCCGCGGTAGCGTGGTATCCGGCCGGCCCGGGTCGCAGCACCAGGTGGATGGCCTCTCCGGCGCGACCATAACGTCGCGCGGGGTCAGCGGTCTGCTCAAGTACTGGCTGGGGCCCGCGGGCTTCGGTCCCTATCTGGACAAAATGAGGACGTAACTTTAGGTATAGGTAAGGAGACAGGCAGGATGGGCAAGTCGCGAGAGGCCCTGCTCGGCCCCATATTCAACCAGAACCCCATCGCCCTGCAGATACTGGGAATCTGCTCCGCGCTGGCGGTGACGAGCAAGCTGGAGACGGCGGTCACCATGTGTTTCGCCGTCATCTTCGTAACCGCTTTCTCCGGCGCATCCGTCAGCCTCATCCGAAAACACATTCCCAGCAGTATTCGCATCATCGTCCAGATGACCATCATCGCATCTCTGGTCATCGTCGTCGACCAGTTCCTCAAGGCCTACGCCTTCGACATGAGCAAGCAGCTGTCTGTGTTTGTCGGTCTCATCATCACCAACTGCATCGTCATGGGGAGGGCGGAGGCCTTCGCCATGAAAGAGGGTGTGGGACTGAGTTTCCTCGACGGTGTCGGCAACGGCCTGGGTTACAGCATCATTCTCCTGTTCGTGGGGGTGATCCGGGAGCTCTTCGGCTCGGGCCAGCTCTTCGGTCAGGACATCCTCGCCATGGCATCCGAGGGGGGCTGGTATGTGCCCAACGGCCTGCTGCTGCTGCCGCCAAGCGCTTTCTTCATCATCGGCGGCTTTATCTGGATACTGCGCAGCTTTAAGACCGACCAGGTCGAGGAGGAGGGCTAGGGATGCTGGAAGCCTACCTGAACCTCTTTATCAAGGCGGTCTTCGTCGAGAATATTGCCCTCGCGTTCTTCCTGGGTATGTGCACTTTCATCGCGGTGTCGAAGAAGGTCTCCACCGCTTTCGGGTTGGGCATCGCCGTCATCGTGGTGCAGGGCATCACCGTGCCGATCAACAATCTCGTCTACCGGCACCTCCTCAAGGAGGAGGCGCTCGCCTTTCTGGGACTGGGGCAGACGGACCTGACTTTTATCGGCCTGATCAGCTATATCGGCGTCATCGCCGCCAGCGTGCAGATCCTGGAGATGTTCTTGGACAAGTTCGTACCTTCCCTCTACAACGCCCTCGGCATTTTCCTTCCCCTCATCACCGTGAACTGCGCCATCCTGGGTGGCTCCCTGTTCATGGTGGAGCGGGACTACGGGTTTGGCGAGAGCGTCGTCTACGGTCTCGGTTCCGGCATCGGCTGGGCCCTGGCTATCGTCGCTCTGGCCGGGATCAGAGAAAAAATGAGGTACAGCGATGTGCCGATGGGCCTCCGAGGCCTGGGTATCACCTTCATGACCGTGGGACTTATGGCCATGGCCTTCATGGCCTTTTCGGGAATCCAGCTTTAGTGTGCTGTCGTCGGCGAGATCCGGCAATGACAGAAGGGAATAGAAGGTAGATCGATGCTGGAAATCAGCGCGGGCGTCAGCATGTTCACCCTCGTGGTCCTGGGTTTGGTGGCGGTTATTCTGGTGGCCCGCTCAAGGCTGGTGGCCGCCGGGGACGTCCGCATCCTCATCAACGACGCCGCCGACCGCTCGGTCTCCACCCCCGCCGGCGGCAAGCTGCTGAACGTTCTGGCGGACAATGATATTTACGTATCATCGGCCTGCGGGGGAGGCGGCACCTGCGCGCAGTGCAAGGTGAGGGTCTTCGAGGGCGGTGGAGATATCCTGGCTACCGAGCAGACGTACATCAACCGGCGCGAGGCCCGGGAGGGTACGAGGCTGGCCTGCCAGGTCTCGGTCAAGCAGGACATGAAGATCGAGGTGCCAGCCGAGGTGTTCTCGGTGAAGCGGTGGGAATGCGAGGTGGTGTCCAACGACAACGTCGCCACCTTCATCAAGGAGTTGGTGCTGAGACTCCCCGAGGGGGAGGAGCTCAATCACGAGTCGGGGGGCTTCATCCAGATTCAGGTCCCGCCCTTCGAGTGCTCCTTCAGGGAGTTCGACGTGGACGAGCGCTTCCACTCCACCTGGGACCACTTCAAGGTGTGGGATCTGCACACGGTGAACCCCGAGCCGGTGGTGCGGGCCTACTCCATGGCCAACCACCCGGCCGAGGGCAACATCGTGATGCTCAACATCCGCGTCGCTTGCCCCCCACCCGACCGGGCCGCTGGTGGCTGGATGAAGGTCAACCCCGGTATCTGCTCGTCGTACACCTTCAATCTGAAACCTGGAGACAAGGTGACGATCGCGGGCCCGTACGGGGAGTTCTTCATCCAGGAGACGGACCGTGAGATGCTCTACATCGGCGGCGGCGCCGGCATGGCGCCGCTGAGGTCGCACATCTTCCACCTCTTCGAGACGGAGAAGACGGATCGCAAGGTCTCCTACTGGTACGGCGCGCGCTCGAGTCAGGAGATGTTCTACGAAGATCACTTCCGCGACATCGAGAAGGATTTCGATAATTTTTCCTTTCACGTGGCCATGTCCGAGCCGCAGCCGGAGGACAATTGGACCGGAGCCACCGGATTTATCCACAATGTCGTACTCGACAACTACCTCAGCGAGCACCCCGCGCCGGAAGACATCGAGTACTACCTTTGCGGTCCCCCTCTCATGCTGCAGGCCGTTCGCAAGATGCTGGACGACCTGGGTGTCGAGGATGATATGATCCGCTTCGACGATTTCGGCTGAGATGCTCTCTTGAATCTCCTGATCGCGGCATTTGTCGTCTGCGCCCTGGTCATGGCCGCCATGGCCGTCGGGGTGATTGTGAGCAATATCCGCATCAAGGGAACCTGTGGCGGGCTGGGCGCCATGAAGGACGACCTGGGTCAGCCCATGTGTGAATGCGGCGCCCGAGAGGGAGAGGCGTGCGGGCGGAAAGAGGGCGACAACGACGGTCCGGATACGGAGGGACGCCCTCCCATCTACCGTTCCCGGGCAGATGCTGCGAAAGAGCTGGCCGTCTGACTCTCCACTCCGACCCCGGTCGGTCAAGAGCTGCCGATTCGTGCCCAAGTCATTCGACAGTCCGGACAAGAAAGAGCAATTCCTCGGATCCTACGCTCGGGCTGGGGCCTATATCGGCTCCGGCGTCCAGTTTGCCGCCACTATTATTTTCTGCCTGTTCGCCGGCTACTTCATGCTGCGCCCGATTCGCGAGTCGATGGGCATCGCCGCCGGCGTGGAGAACCTGCAATGGCTATTCACCGCCACCTTCTTCGTCATGCTGGCAGCCGTGCCCCTGTTCGCCTGGCTCAGTTCCCACGTACCGCGCCTGCATTTCGTCGATTGGGTGTACGGCTTCTTCTGCCTGAACCTGCTGGGCTTCT
>PBRM01000151.1 GCA_002725915.1 Gemmatimonadota bacterium | reverse complement strand
GGATCAGGGCGAAGAGAGGGCTGGCCACCACCAGGAAGAGGAAGAAGAAGAAGACGGCGGCGGGTGTGCTGTAGTCGAAATGGAGAGGAGAGCCCGAGATGATCAGGCTCTCGTAGGGCGCGGCGATACCGAGGAGAGCTGCGACCACGGCGCCGACCGCAATCGAACGATAGGTGACGCCACCGACTCTGGGAAGGGGTTTGTTTTCCACGCGCTCCGAAGCTCTGATGGTGAAGAGGCTTACGATAAGCCTTCACAGTCCGATCGTCAAGACTGCTGCCCCCGGGGCATCCGGTTGACCGGTTGCACCACAAGTCCTACTCTTTGCCTCCCTCTCTTCATCACAACAACCACGTACCAAGCCACACCAAAAGCCACCGGCAGCAAACCATCACCAAGAGGAGCAAAGACATGCCCGATAATCGCGTCTTCGTCGGCGATTTGACGCGCAAAGAGTTCAGGGAGCGAATGGAACAGGGAGTCATCCAGGCCGCTGTTGTTCCCACGGCCGCAACCGAGCAGCACAACGAGCACCTGGAGATGATTCACGACAGCCTGCACGTGACCCACATGGCCGAACATGCCGCCAGAAGGCTTCACCCAAAGGTCGTGGTGGCCACGCCAATCACCATCGGCGTCTCCGAGCACTGGATGACACACGTCGGGACACTGACGGCCCGCCCCGAGATCTTCTGCGAATACGTCTACGACGTGTGCAACTCGCTGAAACGAGCGGGCGTGAAGAATATCCTCATCCTCAACGGGCACGGGGGCAACGTGAAACCCATCATGCGCCGAATCGACGAATACAGGGAAAAGCTGGGGGTCAATCTGAGATTCAATTCCTATTGGGATGTATACGATCCCGATCTCGTGAAGGAAGTCATGGAGAACGATCGCCTCCCCGGCCATGCCGACGAATTCGAGACCTCCACCATGCTCGTTCTCGACCCGAACCGGGTGCACACCGCCGATATCGACAACGACGCGGCCGCTCTGGGTAGCAGGGAAAAGGGGGAGAAGCTCATCGAGCCAGCTGTGGCGGGGGTGGCGAGCATCCTGGAAAAGATGATCGCCGGCGAGGAGGTCGATCGTCCGCCTGTCACCTTTGGCGCCGACGGACGGATCCACATGATCACCGGAGATCCGGTTTGAGCCGGAAAACCCTCTCCACATTCCGCCCTATGAAGGCTCGAGAATGACGCCCAGCGCACGCTCTGGGGTTTCCACCAGCAGATCGACAGCTTCTCCGACCTGTTCCAGCGGGAACCGATGGGTGATCAGCGGGGCGACCTGCAAGCGAGAGGCCGCGATAGCCCTCAGGCACTCGCTGAGATTGCGCTGCGTCGGCCACTCGACAAAGACCGGTGGATAACCGGCGCCGTGCTCGTAGGCCTCATCGTGATACCCCGGACCGGTGCGAGCGGCACTGCGCACGTCGACGTTGCCGAGGGCGGCTGCGAAGCCGTGGGTGATCTGGGCGCCTCCGACGATGACGACGCGCCCCATGCGATGGGTGTCGGGTGCCCGCTTGAGACTGGCGGCGATCTGCTCGAAGGCTTTGGTGCCATCTCCGCCAAAGGCGATGACACCGAAGTCCATGCCATAGCCGCCGGCGAACAGCTCCGCCTCGGTCACGGGATCCATGGATGAGCCGTCGACGACGGCCTCCGTGCCAGTGCACGCTGCCAGCTCCAGCCTCAGTGGAAGTCGATCCACCCCCATCATGTGGCAGCCGGACAGTTGGCCGAACTGGCTGCTGAGATTGCCGACCAGGCCCAGACCCATGACCATGCCGTTCTCGCCGAACTGAGGCTGTGCCCGCCTGATGGCGTGCACAGCCGTAGCGGCGAGGTGAGCGAACGCGCCGGTCTCGAAGTCCACTGAATCTGGAAGGGCGGCACACAGATTCTGGGGGACACAGGCGCAATCCGTGTGCAGGGCGTAGCCACCCCCCATGCAGGCGAGGCGATCGCCGACGCGGAACGTCTCGACACCCTCGCCAACCGCTTCGACAATTCCCGCATTGGCGTAGCCAAAGGGACGAGGGGGAGAGTCCACCGCAGGAGAATCATCCCTCACCCTCTCCCTCTGCTTCTTGACCCTTCCGAGTTCGGTTCCGGGACTGATCAGAGACGCCTGCACCGCCACCCGGACCTGACCCGCCCCGGGATCTGGCCTGTCCTCTTCCAGGCAGACCCCCCTGCCCTTGCCATCGATGCAGCCGACTTTCCGTCTCGACATACCGACTCCCCCATTTCACAAGTGGTTCTCCCGCCACCACACACCCGGCGGACGTGCGACTTGCCATCCGAAAATGTAGCGGCCCCGAAGCAAGACGGCAACCTGAATGGGGCCATTGACCAGCAGATCGAGGCGGCCTGGACGCGGTTGGCGACCGACATTCCATCACGCATTCTGGGTCCGGTTTGCCCTCATGGCGAGGCCAGTGTTATCTTTGACTGCGGCCAATGTCGAGCGCTTCCACCCCCTCTCTGGCAAGCGCAGATCCGACCTCGAGTCAGGCGAGCTCGAGCTGCCACTTCTCTCCTCCCTGCATCGTTCGAAACGAGACACCGCTGTGCAGATCATCATAGTCGCTATCGCAGTGGCGCTCCTGCTGCTCTGGGGTGGCATCATTGCCCTGCTTAGGATGGTGGACGTCTTTGAGCCGAAGCACTTCCTCGGCCTGGGAGCATACACCACGCTTGTGTCCGGCCTGGTCATGGGGCTGGTGCTCTACAATTCCCATGTGCGCCAACAGGAGCAGGCACGCGAGTTCACCGAGCAGATGACTGGCGTCACCCGGCGCCTCAGCGACCTGAGCGAACGGCTGCTGGGCCAACTGGCGGAGAAGGCGAATCTGACCGCTTCGGAATTCGAGATCCGCTCGCGCCTGCAGAACGAGCAGGCCCACCACCAGCGCACCCAGGCCGAGCTCGCGGAGGTCTCCTCCGAACGCAGTGACCTGGAGAAGGCGGTGCAGAAGGAGCGCGGAGCGCGCATTTCCTATCAGACCGATCAGAACTCGAAAATCGAGAAGCGCTTCGTGGAGGAGGATGAGCGCTACCAGAGGCTCCAGGAGCTGCTGGGCGGACAGCGGCGTTCGGTCCAGACAATTCAGAAGCAGCTGGCCGGCATCCAGGACAATCTCGATCGACTCGGCACGCGGACAGCCAAACTGGAGTCCAACCAGAACAAGCTGCTTGGAAATACCAGCGCCATGCGCCAGATCCAGGACCTCAACGTGCAGAAGATCGATGCCGTTGCCCGCAGCCAGGTGGCGCTATACGACGACCTCAACGAAACCATGACCCAGGTGGACAGTCTGTACGAATGGCGCGATAAGCGTTAGGAGAGGAAGCGCCGGAAGCTGTCCCCTACTTCCGAATTGGCGAATTCCCATAATCAGGAGACCTCAGATGTCTATCTCGAAAGTCAAAATCCGTGCGCATGTTGCCGTTCCGCTCGCCCTCGCCTTCCTGTCGTGCGGGCCCAGCGAAGAGGAGATCCTGCTCGTGGAGCTGGGAGAGGACCTTGTCGTAGCCAATTCCACCATCGATTCTCTCACCTACTCGGTGGAGTCCTCCAATTCCACCATCAACGAGATGAGGGCGCTCGTCGACAGTCTGCAGCACGTGGACGACAGACTGCTCGCGTCCGTACAGCAGTTGAACAAAGCGGTCAAGAAATGGCGCACTCTCGCCGGCGAACAGAAGCGCAAGAATGACGAACTCACCGTGGAAATTGAGCACCTCAAGCGAGAGAAGCGCATCGATCAGCGCAGCATAGCCCGGGTGCGCGCCGAAGCGGACAGCCTCAACAGCTCCCTCCTGGAAGCGCACACCGATATCCGCCGGCAGGAGGGCCGCATCGACCGGCTTCAGACGGATCTCGCCACCAGCCGCGACGACGCCGCACAGCTCGAGCGCGCCCAGAGCACGGTCCGTGTATATGTGGCCACCGAGAATTACCTCAAGGACAATGGCTTCCTCAAGTCGTCGCGCAAGCTCGGACGAGCCTTCCGCAAGTCCTACGCCCTCGTCAAGAGGCTGGACCCCAAAGATCCCAAGGTAGTGCTGGTCCCCGTTGGCGATCCCCTGTTCGTGGAGGGAGAGCTCAGCGCGCTTGTCGACCGCTACGGCAAGCTCAAGGATGGTCGCGTCTTTGAAAAGAAGAGGGACAAAGTGAGGGGGGGCGTGGAGATCACCTTCGTAGACGACATGCTGGGAGGCGTCGACGTCCTGGCCGTCATGAAGTAGTTGAGTCGGCCGAATACATCACAGCTCCTGCGACATCATCAGCGGAGCCTCACCACCCGTGGACGTACACCGCTGTGCGCACCTTGTTTCCCGACAGATCGGTGGAGAGCAGAGAGTCCGCGTAGGCGGCATGTCTGAGCAGACGGTCTTTACTCCCTCCCTTTAGAAAGAGATGCAGATCCGCTTCCGGATCCCCTACGAGAGAAAGCACCTTTCCACGAAAGTCCCACTCCGTGAGTCTTCGCGTCACCGTAGCGCCATCTCTGGATAGCCCGAATTCCCTCTCGCCATAGAGGATGACGACATCGCCCGCTTTCGGCTCGTGCCGATGGACGCGCCAGACGGGAGTGGCGACGTTGAGAATCAGGATTCCGAGGCAGAGCATGAGCATCATGATGCCGAGAAAAATCTCCTTGCTCACGTCGTGCTCGACGCTCTCCTCCTCAAGGCTCTTCAGGTAGCGACTCATGATACAATCGTGGCAAGTCCTTTAGAACGGTCCCGTACGCGCCATACTGTCCCAGCTGAATCCATCACCGCGGTACCTCGTGCACGGAGGTGAGTGCTTCCCTTTTACAGTCACTCAATCCTCAGCTCCGCCGTCCGGAGCCCGCCACCTCGTAACGGGCCTTCGTCCACTTCTCCTCGAGCCGGCCGAGCCGGCGCATGAGGTAGTCGGTCACCTTTCTCAACGGCAGAAAGGTCAGCAATGCTACCAGCGTCGTCCGGAAGGCCAGCACCAGACCGCTGGCCATGGAGCCCAGTACCTTGAAGGTCTCGGTGGCCTCGCCTATGTGCCCCAGTTCCTGCGCCATGAGGAGGATTCCGCACACGGTTCCCAGGTACCCGTAAAAAGGGATTCGAGCCAGGTCGTGCCGGGTGTTCATCAGCGGACCCCCAAGAACGCCGGTCAGGTCCTCGACGACTTCGTCGTCGCGGCTCTTGAAATCTGTATAGTCCCTGTGTTCCCCGATGAGATGGCTGAGTTGCTCCAATCGCCTGCGGCCCAGGGTCCCGTCTCCCGGACTTCCCCCGCCATTGTTCCACGCCCGCTCCTCCTGTACGATATGGATGGCCGCGTACACGAGGATGAGGATGTGTCCGCCGGCGGCTCCGGCGACCAGCAGATAGGAGGAGCGGCCGACCCACTCGATGAGGTCAAATCGGTTGGTGTGAACCGCGAAGTAGAGAATCAGAGCGCCTACCGCGAGCCCGGCTGCCGCCCCGATCCCGGCGCCAATCTGGCGCAGGTATGGAGTGTCCAGCCCATAGGCGCGCTCCCGGCTCCGCAGGCGCTGCGCCCGGTACAGAAGCAGGAGACTCCCGGTGGCGGCGCTGGCCAGAAAAAGAAGGAGGCTGACGAGTACGGAAGCCCAGTTCACCGTCGGTAATCCGGTCTGCGGAAGATCCGCCACCACTGGCCGCAGATGCCGCTGACGTACAGGCATAATACAGACAGCAGCAGCCAGGGCGTCACCGGTCCTCTGAGGACGAACCTGTCCGAGTCTTCTTCTTCCCCGCCACCACCGCGACGAGCGCGCCTGCCCACAGGTGCAGGACCCCGCTCTGGCGGAGGCTGGTAGTCGGCCTGGCGATGCTCTTCTCCCCCGCCGGCGCCACCGAATTCAACGGCCGCCGTCGCCTCCGACCACCCCTTCAGCTCCCGGGCCTGGCGGAATATCAACTCCCGCGAACGGGGGGGCAGGGATCGGGCCCAGAGCTGAAGCTGGGGGGAGGTCCGCACTTCAGCTTCGTACGACAACGGGCCGGCCCGCCCGAGGGTAAAGGCGAGAGGCATCACCTCCGAGGAGACGGAGGCGGAGGCGAAAGGGCCGGAGAAGCGGACGAACAACTCCTGCGGGCCCGAGTTCTCCTCGAGCATCCTGCCCAGCTCAGCTCGTTTCTCCTGCAACAGGACCAGCCTGCTCAAGGCGTTGTCGAACTCCATGGAATCCCGCCGCCACTTTTGAGGCTGAAGAGAGCGGGCGGATGGAGCATGATCCAAGACGCGGCGGACGGACTCCCCGGTAAACCGCGCCCTGAGCCAGACCTCGCCAAAGAGCCGATCCCCCCAGATGACGCGCGCCTCGGGAATGTCGGGCTGTGGGTGTGCGTAGAAGATCTCCGCCACACCCGTTCCCTGCCGCGTCTCCCACCCCCGTTCGCCGCTGGTTAGGATTGGAGTGAGGAGCCCAAGTTCGTCTTCGAGATACAGACCGCACATGAACCCGCTCTCGACGCGATCCGTATCCCACACGTGCGCGAGCAGCTCGTTCTGCGCCTCCAGGTGAAAGGCGGGGATCTCCACCCTCGTCGGCGTGAGCCTGGAACGGCTGATCGGATTACCGTTGAGGAAAAGCTCGGCCTCGTCGTCGGCCCAGAACAGGAGGACTGGCTTTACCCCCTCCGGAAGTTCGACTGAGATTCGATCCGCATCAGCCAGGCGCTCCAGCTGTTGACGACCGAAGAGGCCCACGATGGTGTCGATGGCGGCGGCCGTCTGGTTGTACTCCTGCCGCACCAGGAGCAGCGGCGAATTCTGCTTCGCGCCATCGCCGGGAGTGTCAGTCGAACCGCCAACACTCCCCGACCACGCCCAAACCAGCAACAGGGCCCGGACCAGCGCAATCCAGCAGGGCGAGGCCGCCCGGCCGCGGGCAGGCCCCCACCCCTGACCCGGTCCTACCGCACTCACGGCGCAGCCTTCGCCGACTTCGCCATCGCGCCTCGAACTCCTTCTTCATCACCTCCAAGAGCTCGAACCGCTCCTGAATCAGGACCTCTTCCTGTACCGAGGGCGTCACCGAGCTCAGAATGACGAGACGATTGATTGATCTCCCTGCCGAGAGAGACAGCTGCTTCAGAGGCACGGCTGTCGTCATACGCAGGCCGGCTCTGCTGGGAGCGCCAACTGCCCTCGAGGTCGCGCACCTGACTGGATCGACCAGCCACAGGTTGTGATGGTCTGGATGGATCGATCGGGGCCGAGCCGTCAACGCTGAGCTCTGCCCGGAGCTGTTGGGACAGCGACCACCACTTGTCGACCTGTGTCAAACGCGACTGCCGGCTGGTACCCGGCCATCGGCACTGTGGGCTCATATATTTGACTTTGACTGACCTCCATCGACATTCAAGCAGCTTCCGGTAACCCAACTGGCCTTGTCCGACGCCAGAAAAGCAACCACGGCGGCCACTTCCTCCGGCTTGCCGAAGCGGCCGCTGGGAATATTGTCCTTGACGAACTGAGCGATCCCCTCGGGATCCTCCCGCTGGCGCCTCTCCCAGCTGCCGCCGGGAAAGAGGATGGATCCTGGGGCCACGGAATTGACGCGGATATTCTTAGGGGCAGCCTCCAGCGCCAGGTTGGCGGTCATGCTGATCATCGCCGCCTTGGCCGCGTTGTAGGATACGGGCCCCCCCGACTCCCGCCCAAAAATGGAGGAGATGTTGACGATGCTCCCGCCACCTCCCTTTTCCATCACCGGAAGCGCCGCCCTCGCCACGCGAACGGCGGAAAAGAAACTCAGCTCAAAGACGTGGCTCCACTCGTCGTCGGCGATTTCCGCAAACGGTGTCCATACGGATCCACCGACATTGTTGATGAGGATATCGACTCCTCCGAAACGACTGACCGCAGCTTCGACGAAGCGCTTACCCGCACTGGCCTCTGAGAGGTCCGCCACTACCGCCTCTACCTCGGCGCCCAGCGCCTCTATTTCCGCCTTTGCCTTCTCCAAGCCCTCCTGGTTCCGGGCACAAATGCACAACCTGGCGCCCTCTTCGGCGAGAGCGAGCGCGATGCGGTTGCCGATGCCGCGACTGGCGCCGCTGACGAGGGCGATCTTCCCGTTCAATCCTAAATCCATGAAATTATACTCCCTCTTTTAGCCCTCACCCCCAGCCAAACCCAATGTACCCGCCAAACCGATCGGCGACACATCAGGCAAACGGCTGCACAGAGTCCGGGGTCTTGATCCAGAGCGCGATTAGATACAGTACGCACAGGAGGAGGAGAACCCCTCCCTTCCACTTCTCAAAGCGGTAGTTAAGCCGCAGCAGCGCCAGCATGACGCCGACGATGACAATCATCGAGGGAAACATGAAGTGGATGTCGGCCCGCGCCACTATCAGGTCGTTTACCGTGGCGGACGCCCCTGCTATCCAGCAGATATTGAGGATGTCCGCGCCGAGTATGTTGCCTACCGCCAGCCCTCCCTGACGTCTGCGAGCCGCCGCTATACAAGTGGCGATCTCAGGAACGGAGGTGCCAAAGGCAATGACGGCCAATCCGATGATGGTGTTCGATACTCCGGCAGCCTTTGCTAACATCGGCGCCGAGATGACGATCAACTCACTGCTGACCAGCACTCCTGCCAGCCCGAGGAGAAAAAGGAACGATATACGGCCCCACCTCTTCGGCTCCTCCTCTTTCGATTGATCCTCCTTCGTTTCAGTGTCTTCGGCGCGAGTCCTGCTGCGGACCCTGTAAGTGTAGGCGAGGTAACCGAAAAAACCGAGGACCAGCAGCACGCCTTCGCGCTGAGAGAGGACTCCATCCAGGCACAGCCAGTAGGCCACGAGATCGACGGCGATGAGGAAAATGGCCGTATAGCGCAGGACGAATCGATCTATGACGACCACCACAGGTGAGAACAGCGCCACGAGGGGGAGGGCGAGGCCATCGTCGTAGATGACCGATCCCACCGCATTCCCCAGAGCGATCTCCGGCTCGCCGGCCAGGGCGGCCTGCATGGAGACCGCCAGCTCCGGCGCCGTCGTACCCATGCTGACGATGACGATGCCGATGACCATGGCCGACACCTTCAGGCGCTGAGCAACACCGACCGCACCCTCCACCAGCCAGTCCGCGCTGCGGGCCAGAACGGCGAAGGAGACGGCCATCGACACGATAGCCGCCCACAGCCCCATTGATTCGAGCGCCGCCTCTATGGTGTACCACCCTCTTGATTCACTCGAAAAAAGTCCTTCTAAGCGATCTCTTACACTTCATATGTAGACCCGAAATCTACCTCGGTATCTGGTGCAAGGGCGAGGCTGTGTCCCCTTTCTTGCCTTGGACGGACATGGCGAAATGGTCGTTCAGTCGAGGTAGGAATCGAGAACGCGTCGCGCGTTCGCGTGGGTGATCTTGTCGAACGCCTCTGTGGGAAGCTTCAGATCCAGGATGTAATCCATCAGCCGCGTATCGAAATAGTCCCTGCCGAACAGGAGTTTGTCCTGGAACTCGATGAGAAACTGCCTGCCGAACTGACGATCCCTGGATATCGCCGTCAGCGCAGAACCGGCGGAGAGATCGGCAAACAGGTTCTGGTAGGTGCGCAGGAGCTCGGAGATACAGCCCCCCGGCAGGACCGGTCCTTTGGGATAGGCTTCCTTGTCATATCGGTCATCATTGGAGATGTGGGCCCAGAAGCCCGGCGCGTGACCGATAAAAAGAGTCTCCGGGCACGCCGATATCGCTCTCTCCAGAGACTCGATGCTGCCCCCGTACCACCAGTTCGGCCGCGGGTATGACCCCTTGCCGCGGTCGATAGGGTAATCGAGGTGGATAGTAATCGGCAACCGCTGTTCGCCGCAGAACTGGTATAGGCGGATGGCGTCAGGGTCGTCAAAAGGAAGACGCACCTTCAGCTCGCTGGCCAGACGTACGCCGTGAATCTCCACGGCCGCCTTCAAGCGATCTATGGCGTCCGGGCGCTTGGGATGTGGCATATACCCCATGACGAAGCGGTCAGGAGCCGATTTGCCAACGGCCAGAACGTCCTCCAACGGAATGCCATCCCCGGTGGGCGGCAGAACCCGGTGATAGGACGGGTCGTACTCGTCAGCCGGCACCTCCCAACTAAACAGCCACATCTGATCGATTCCCTGCTCATCCATATTCGCCAGTATCTTGCCCGCATCGTGACCGTGCCAGTTGGGGTGGTTATGAGCGTCGATAATCATGTCCGAGAGAATCGTATCCTATTGTAGATTATATCGTTAACAATAATTCTGATGAGCCTCAATACACCCCCAATGTCGGCAAGGAAGAATACCGAAGGGCCACCCAACTGTCAAGAAAACGCGATTCCGTGAGCAGTCCTTCAAGACGAACTCGTCTACTCCATCTTGATACCCGGCCGTCCACCAGAAGAATAATTATCTATTGATATAGAATAAATATTCACTATATTCACTGACGGTGGAAGTTGGGATGACAGACTGACACGCTCACGAGATCGGTTCGGAGGGCTCCTGGCGACTGTTTCCACCAACGAACACGCGTTAAGTGGCGATGTCTCTACGAAGTGCGACTGTTTCTTTGATGATGTGGTTCGGATGATGTCTCCAAGCAGACGGGAGTCGATGAGCGATGACGGTTGACGAGTTGCGCGGCGCGGAGGTCATGATGGCTGTCTCCGGCGGGCTGGACAGCTGTACTATCACCCACTGGCTGAGCCAGCAGGGGGTGCAGGTGCTGGCTTATACCGCCGATTTGGGGCAACCTGACGAGGAGCGCATGGAGGACGTTCGCGAGCGTATGTTGGCCTGCGGCGCCCAGGAGATGATTGTCGCTGACCTCAAGGTAGATATCGCGAGGGTGGGGATTCAGCTGATTCAGGCTATGGCGCGCTACGAGGGGGGGTACTGGAACACCACGGGGATCGCCCGCCACGTGGTGGTGGCGGGCATGGTTCCAGAGATGCGTCATCGGGGCGTCACCGTCCTCGGACATGGGGCCACGGGCAGGGGCAACGACCAGGTTCGTTTCCAGCTGGCCGCCCAGATGCTCGACCCAGATATCCGCGTCTACGCCCCGTGGCGAGACACGGCATTTCTGGCCGCATTCGGGGGCCGCAAGGAGATGATCGAATACTGCAACTCCCACGATCTACCGATCCGGGCGACGCACGAGGCCCCCTATTCGACGGACTCCAACATACTCGGCTTGACCCACGAGGCTGGAGAACTGGAGTCGCTGACCACCCCGGCTTCCAGGGTGACAGCGGAGATGGGAGTCTTCCCGGACCGGGCACCCGACCAAACGCAGGCTTTCGAGATCCGTTTCGAGCAGGGCATTCCAGTCCGGCTCGATGCTCGTCCCGTGGATCCGTTCGAGGCGATCTCGCTGTGCAACGAAAAAGGCGGCCGGCACGGCATCGGCATTGGCCTCCACGCGGTGGAGAACCGCTTCGTCGGCATCAAGTCCCGGGGGGTGTACGAGGCTCCGGGGCTGGAGCTGCTGGGGTCGTGCTATGCCTATCTTCTGCAACTGGTCCTCGACCGCAGAACCCGTCGGATCTACGATCAGATGTCGACGATTATCGCTGAGCAGATCTATCAGGGCTACTGGTTCGATACGGCAACTCAAGCCTGCTGGAGGTTTGTCGAACACCTCAATCAGCTTGCCACCGGGACGATCACCGTCGATCTGTACAAGGGCAATATCGCCTTCAGATCCGCGAAGGACGTTCCTCACACCCTGTACAGCGAGAGCACCTCATCGATGGAGGATGTAGGAGAATTCGATCATCGAGACTCGGAGGGCCTCCTCGGAGTCCTGGGTGTGGGAGCAAGGGCGCTGAATCGGGCCGGCCAGACTGGACTGTGAGCCCAGGGCCCACCTGGCCGGGCGAGGTTCAGTCCAAGAGCGGTCGCTCCACGGTCCAGACCTGCTCCCCATATCCCGCATAAGGCTCACCTCGGAAGCCCCCATAAAGGGTCCTCACCCGCAGATTCTCCGCCTCCAGCAGGTGCTCCATCTCGAACCTGCCGGCGTAGCGCAGGACCAGACGGGTCGGCACCGAGGAGACCTCGCCGCCGCCCTCCGCAAGGCGGCGAAAGATCAGCTCTTGCTGGAGGAGCTGATGGATCAGGTCGTAGTCTCGGCGGTACCAGACTTCGACCACCTCCCCCGTTTTCGGATCCTCGAACTCCAAGTCCTTCCGCAACTCGCGGTCGTCGCTCCAAGCTCGATCCGCCAGGTCCCGCAGAGGGTCGAAGACGTTGAAGACGAAGAGCCCACCGGGTTCGAGGTGCTCGCGGATGCACCGGAGCGCACCTCTTTGATCCACTGGGCTCAGGAGGTGCTGAAACGTCCGGTAGGGGGCGATAATGAGGGAGAATTGTCGGCCGAGCGAGAACTCGCGCATATCCCCCCGGACGAGCTCCACTCGCTGTTGTGATTCCGCCTGCGCGGCTTTAAGGTTCCGCCGAGCCAACCGAAGCATCTCCGGGGACCTCTCGAGCCCCACCACGGGAACTCCCGATATGGCCAGAGGCAGAAGGATCCTCCCGGTGCCAGATCCCAGCTCGAGCACCCCGCCCTTCCCCGCTGACGCGGCCACCTCAAGATAGAATTCAAGGTCTCCGGGAACGCCGGAAAAATACTCGTTGTAATACCTGGCCTGTACCCCCTCGTATTCCCCTTCCCCTCTCATCGGTCGTCTCAGAGGAGATCCGCCACAACCGCCTTCTCCTCCTTGAGCTCGGCCAAGGTGGCCTCGATCTTCTCCCTGGCAAAGTCGCTCAGCTCAACGCCCTCAACGATGGAGCACCGTTTGCCGTCGCTGCGAACGGGAAAGGAGAAGATCAGGCCCGCTTCGATGCCGTAGCTACCGTCGGACAGCACGCCCGCCGAAACCCAGTCATCGGCCGCCGTCTCACTCTCCATGCTGATCACGTGGTCGACGGCGGCGTTGGCGGCCGATGCCGCCGAGGATTGGCCGCGTGCCTCGATAACAGCCGCGCCGCGCTGCTGGACGATCTGAATGAACTCGTTCTGCAGCCACGAGACGTGACCGATCACCTCGGTGCAGGGCTTCTGATTGATACGCGCGTTCTCGGCGTCCGGAAACTGGGTGGCGCTGTGATTGCCCCAGATGGCCATGTTGGTGACGGCGGCCACTCCTACCCCCGCCTTTGAGGCCAGCTGTGCCTTTGCCCGATTCTGATCGAGTCGCATCATGGCGTGAAAGCGCTCGCCGGGAACCCCTGCCCTGGACGCGTGGGTCATGGCGATGAGGCAGTTGGTATTGGCGGGGTTGCCGACCACGAGGACGCGAACATCGTCGGCCGCTCTCGCCAGAGCCTTCCCCTGCCCAACGAAGATCGGCCCGTTCTCGCGGATGAGATCACCTCGCTCCATCCCTTTGCCCCGGGGCTTCGCCCCGACCAACAGGGCCCAGTTCACCCCCTCGAAGGCAACCTCCGGTTTGTCTGTTGCCACGATCTCGTCAAGCAGGGGAAAGGCGCAGTCATCCAGCTCCATGACCACGCCATCGAGTGCCGGCAGCGCCGGGGTGATCTCTAGAAGGTTGAGTGACACTCTTGTATCGGGGCCAAAGACCGCGCCAGAGGCGAGCCTCGGCAGCAGGGCATACCCTATCTGCCCGGCAGCGCCGGTGATGGCGACACGAACCGCACGGACCATGATTCATCTACTCCTCGTAAAACGTGAATCTCGGATGACAGAAATAGTGCAGCGCACTAAGTACTACTCCATCCCTCAAATCTGCACCAGCGAGTCGCGGGTGGCAAACCCCTCTTCTCGTGATCGGCGACCACCGGGCTTCCCACCCCTCCACATGGCAACTATATTCCCCTCCCCGTCAGGCTGGACGAGCCTGTGAACCAGACGCCAAAATGAGAGGACACGAGCTGTTCATGGCTGAATTCGACTTGGTGCTCAAGGGCGGTCGCGTCATCGACCCCAAGAACGACATTGACGGCATAGCGGATGTGGCGGTGGCGGACGGCCGCATCGCCTCAGTCGCGCCCGACATCCCAAGCTCGGGCCGAACCAAGACGGTGGACGTGTCGGGACTCCTGGTTACTCCCGGTCTTCTCGATATCCATCTCCACGCCTATGGCGGGTATCCTGGGTGGCTCTTCCCGGACCAGCACTGCCTGCCCGACGGCGTCACCACCGTCGTCGATACCGGCGGCGCCGGATGGCGCGATTTCGACGACTTTCTGGAGACCATCATCCAGCCCTCGCAGACTCGGGTTCTGGCCTTCATCAACATCGTCGGGGCGGGAATGATCGGTGCGCCCGAGCAGGATGTGGAAGAGATGGACCCAAAACCCTGTGGCGAGGTGATCGCGCGCTATCCAGACCATATTGTCGGGTCCAAGTCCGCCCACTTCGGCGGGCCCGGATGGGAATCGGCGGGAGGGGCGATAGAGGCCGCTCGCCTCAGCGACACGATTGCGATGATCGATTTTGCCCCCAAGCCCACGCGCTCCTACGAGGAGCTCCTGAAGCGCATGAGTCCGGGAGACATACACACTCACCTCTATGCCGCCCACATCCCCCTCCTCGACGACGACAAGAGGGTCAACGCCTACGTCCGGGACGCCCGCGAGCGAGGCGTAATCTTCGACACCGGTCACGGAGGCGGCAGCTTCTGGTTCCGCATCGCGGCGCCGGCAATGGCCCAAGGGTTTCCACCAGACACCATAAGCACCGACCTCCACAAGTCGAGCCGCATGATCCCCAATGCCACCATGACCGCGACGATGTCCAAGTTCCTCGCCCTGGGCATGCCGCTGAGAGAGGTGGTCTATCGCTCCACGCAGAAGGCTGCTGAGGTCATCCGCCGGCCCGAGCTCGGCAACCTCAGCGACGGGGCGGAGGCGGACATCGCGGTGCTGGACTTGGCGGAAGGCGCCTTCGGATTTGTGGATTCAGGACGCGCCCGGATGAACGGTTCCCAGAGACTGGAGTGCCGACTTACGGTTCGGGGGGGAAAGGTTGTGTGGGACCGCGACGGTCTGAGCAGGCCCGGCTGGGAGGAGCTCGGCGACTACCGCCACGCTGACTAAAACTCGCTGAGGCTGCCTATACTTGACCCTGCCCTCTCCTGCCTTATTTTAACTGGCTGCTCTCAGGCTATGGACCACCCGTATTCGGGGGGATACCGAAGCGGTCAAACGGGGTAGACTGTAAATCTACTGGCTTAGCCTTCGCAGGTTCGAGTCCTGCTCCCCCCACCACAGTGAGAAAACGGGGTTGCGAATGGTTTTCGCGACCCCTTTTTTGTGGCCGAAATCGGCTCGTGACCCAAATATGACCCAATCGCCCGAATTTCCCGTGGTTTATTTTTCTGCAAGATAGTTTTCCAGGTCGCAGACCCGGACCCGCATCACATCGCCTACCAGAACCGACCGCACGTGCCCTCCCTCGATCAGGCCGTACATCTTGCTGCGCGAGATCGAAAGGGCTGCGGCTGCCTCTCCAATGCGCAGGGCCAGTCGTGGAACCGGCGCTTCGGGTGGCTGGCTGCGGTTGGATGTGTGGTGGTCGATGCCCATGGGTGAGAGGTTACTCTTTCTCTTTCCCACCGTAGGCCAACTGCGACTTGCCCCGAAATGGAAACAGAACCGCCAAACAGGTCAGACCCATTTTCCTGCCTCCAAAGTGTTGGATTTGCACCGAATTCCTTGCGAACGTCGGGTTTCAGGACTCTTACCGGACGTCACTCCCCCACTTCCCCATCGAAAGTGCGCTTCACCTCGTGAATGGCCCGCACCTCTGCCGACGAGCGGCCCACCATACGTCGCAACTCGGCTTCGCGGTAAACGACTTCGCTCGTGCCCTCGGGGATCTCT
>PBRM01000150.1 GCA_002725915.1 Gemmatimonadota bacterium | reverse complement strand
TCAAGCGATCGAAGTGCTGCTTGAACTGCGCGTGTTCGAGCATCCTCCCCTTCTCGAGCTCGGCCAGGTGAACCTGTTTGAACATTCCCCCACTGTCGATGAAGAAAAACTTCAGACCGTGGGCATCGACCAACCTCGCAGCTTCATCGATCTCCGTGTCGGACAGCTCGAAGAGGGCGCGGTTGTCTGAATGAGCGCCGCACCACACGTATTGAGCGCCGAGATCGCGCGCTGCGGCGAGGGATTCTTCGAAGGGAAGCTGCAGCTCGCCGAGATACATGCCGAGCTTGATGTCGTATTGATTGGAAGCGTCACTCATATTTCAAGTCCTCCTAACGATCTCGTTTACTCCATCCTGTTCCCGGCTGGCTCCATATCCGCCCCATCTATCTCGTCCGCCAGCACGGCATTGTCGGCGGCGAATTCCAGCACATCGCGATACACCGTCGGCCGCGGTCGCGGCGGTGGATACGCCGGGGGTGGCGACGTCGGGTCGCGAAGCTCCAGCCGGTCTCGTCCCCGGGGCTGGTCGAGCCAGGCCACCTCGTCGGGTGCCACTTCGACGGGTCGCCGCAGAATGAATTCGACGTGGTCGAGATGGGACATGGCCACATGCGCCACGAGAACACGTCCGACTTCGGCGCCGTCCCAGGTGGTCAGATCCGGCAGAATGACAGGCCCGGTGCACACCTGCCACTCCTCATCGGCGACGTTGAGATTCATGACGTTGACCGGATACTCGACCGTGACCATGCAGCCCGTGTCCTGGTCACGATACGAGCTGATGCCGTTGAGGAGGCAGCCGTCCAGCGTCGCGGCGGCGATGTCCGCCGCATCGGCGAGACGACGCGGTGCCGCGACCTGGCGGATGTCGATGGTGTGGTCGGCAAAGACCTCGGTCAGGGGACGCGGCGACATCTCCTCGACGTCGCCCAAACTGGCGCCGATGGTTACCTGACAGGCGCGACTGAACGCCATGCGCCACTCGGTGCTGGGCACTTGAAAGAGATTGCGCCGCGCAATCGTGTATTCAGAGCGACACGGCGAACCGAGAAACAGCTCCAAAGGCTCAGCGCGGTCCGGGTGTTGCAGGGCGCAGCGCGCGTCGAGCGTGAAGCGCACGTGATAGACCTGCCCCGGCTCACCGACGAAACCGCCCTGCCAGCGGTAGTGGGGATCCGGAGTGCAGGGGTGCGATTTCCAGGTGAAGGTAGAGCGTGAAAAATCGATCATCTGCATATCTCCGAGGAGCATCGTCAAGGGCGGCCTGCTGAAGAGAATTCGGCTAGTACGATAGAGGAAGAGGCGTCCGAGTTCAAACACCCGGTCTGTGGCCGTCGCCTTAGCTCGATAGAATTCCCCCGTGTCAGGCGGCAAGCCGATTGCATCCCACTCGTCGTGGCCATATACTTCCGCGAAGATTCAAACCTGGTCCTGCTAAGCGATCTAGTCCACGCCATCTTGTTCCTGGCTGGATCTCACCGCATCTGTCTCGTGGATGGGTAGGAGTGCGTCCCATTTTGTCGTCAGGGCCGCGGCTGGGCATCACTGACTCCAACAACATTCAACAGGTTTTCTCATGAGTGACTCAGGAAAAGCGCCCGACTGGGTGTGCGTGACGGAGGCAGCCGGGTGGCAACCGCGAGATTCGCAGGGAGAGTTCGTCTACCGCGACCACATGTGGGTCCTGGGCGGATGGTTCACCCCGCACACGCCCAATCCCCGCGATGTGTGGAAGTCTCCTGACGGGAAAAGCTGGACACGGACAGTAGAGGAGGCGCCGTGGGACCATGGCGATCTGCCTGCCTCGATGGTCTTTCAGGACAAGATGTGGCTGATGGGTGGACGCATCCTTCCGGGAACGGTCGTCAGTAACAGGGTCTGGTCCTCCATCGACGGCGCCCAATGGACACTGGAGACCGACGCCGCCGGATGGTGCCCGCGAGTATCGCCTTCCTTTGTCGTCTTCAAGGACAGGATGTGGGTGATGGGCGGCGTCGAGGATTTCTACCAGAACAACGACGAGACCCTGAAAAACGATGTCTGGTCCACGGCGGACGGCAAGGCCTGGCATCTGGAGGTGGACCACGCGCCCTGGTCGAAACGGGCCCACGCGCAGGCCGTCGTTTTCGATGACAGGATCTGGATCATGGGCGGTGGACACTGGAAGCCGGACACCATCCCCCTCAATGATGTCTGGTGTTCGGAGAACGGCGTCAACTGGACGCTGGTCACGGATGCCGCGCCGTGGACAGAACGCATGTGGTTTTCCCTGGTCGTCTACCGTGACCGCATGTGGATTCTGGGTGGGTGGAACAGAGAGGACGGAAATTTCGATGACGTCTGGTACTCAGCCGACGGGGAGAACTGGACGGAGCTTGAATCCAGCGTGATCTGGAAAAAGCGCCACGAGCATTCTGCCTATGTCTTCCAGGACAGGATCTGGGTGGCCGGCGGCCACGCCGAGCCGCTCAACAGCGAGGTCTGGAGTCTAGAGATCCCCGACGCGTGGTTCGGGGATGGATGAGCGGGACAACCAGGCCTCGGATCTGATCCCGGCGTTTCGGGATGCCCCGGAGGTTTCGGCAAACCTCAGTGCCGCACCTTGTTGAGGCTGACCCACAACTATACAGACATCTGTACTGGATCACACAGGACATCCAGTAAACCGAATAGGGCGGCGCAGTGAACAGAAAAACCACACGGGTTGTGCGATGGTTGTCGGCGCGGTGAGCAGAGTGACTACACCAGTTACGGGATGGTTGTCGGCACTGATGTTCATGGCTGCTGGGCCCGGTGCCACACAGGACGTCGACGACGGTTTTGTCGTCAGCATCGTGCCTTCCGACGCCACCGCACTGCATTCGCCGGTGGCGCGAAGCCGCGAGCCGGACGCCGCGCAGATCGAAGCCATGGTGCGTCGCGCCGTCGACCTGATCGGGGGCATGGGATCGGTCGTTCCCGACACCGCCGCGCTCGTTGTCCTCAAGCCCAATATCGGGGCAAAATCAGATCCCGGATCCGGCATTATCACCGATGCACGCGTGGTCCGGGCGGTAGCCATCCTCGTGCACGAGGCAGCGCCGGACGCGCGCATCCTGATCGCCGAAGCCGCCGGAGGGTGGGCGCACCCGTCGATGCGCGATTCCGCCCCGGAGTGGCTCCGGGGCAACGTCTTCGAGGACGGCTTCGAGCGCGGCGGCCACTGGGAGACAGTCAAGGAGCTGCGGCAGCGCGGGATCGACATCGACTGCCGGGACATGAACTTCGACCGCAGCTACACCATGAGCGTTCCGGGCAGTGGGCTGGCCGTGGACGAGTACGAGATCGCCGCCAGCATCATCGACGCCGACGTCTGGATCAACATTCCCGTGGCCAAGGTGCACGGCGCCAAGATCACCTGCGCCATGAAGAACCACTTCGGCCTGCTGCCGGGCACGGTCTACGGCTGGAGCAAGGCGAGGGGTACACCCGACCACGGCCCCATGCCGCACTCCCCCAACATCATCGACGAGGCCTTCGTCGATCTGTGGACGCTGACCCGGGCCGACCTGAATGTCGTCGATATGATCAAGGGATCGGAGGGAGGCGCCTTCGAGGACACCTACAAGCGCACCAACGCCGTCCTAGCGGGTCGCAATCCAGTGGCCGTCGACCTGGTGGTGGCCAGGTTGATGGGGTTCAACCCCGATGACATGGAGTGGGCGGACCTGGCCCATCAGCGCCGCGTTGGACCGCGCTGGATCGAGGAGGTGGAGGTCCGGGGCGCGGCAGTGGCCGGACTCGTCAGCCGCTGGGTGAAGGCGGGGGGATCCTACCGGGGTGAGTGGCGCGAACAGGCCGATTACGGCAAGGGGCCGCGCCGCTGGACACTGCTGGGACCGCTCGCTCAGGACCACGCCTTCACGAACCGCGAAATCGCCGCACTGGAGCCAGAGCCGGGATCCGGTGACTGGTCGCCGGTGGTCTGGTTTGGCCACGACAAGATCGATCTCGATAAGTACTTTGGCGATCCGGTCAGAAGCTCGGTATACGCCTTCACCCACTTCACCATGGCCGTGTCGGATTCGGTTCGCTACTGGGTGGGGGCCGACGAGGGTCTGCAGATATGGATCGACGGCGATATCCTCTTCGACACCGCCGCGCACCCGAATCTGGGACGACGCCGACGACACCTGCTCGGTCAGAGCCGCCTCCCTGGATACCTGGCGGCTGGTGAGCACCGCCTGCTGGTGCGGGCCGGCCAGAGCCGCGGCCCCTTCTCCTTCTCTTTCAACATTTGTGAGCCCATCGACGACGTGCGCTTCGCCGGCAACCGCTATCCCGGCGTGCGCTACTATGTGACGCCGACCGAAAACCCGATTGCGGCGAGGGTTAAGCCGCAAATACACGAACGCCGGTTCTCCCGCAACGCCGGAATCCTCGGTACCCTCGAGCTGGAGCCGCATCCACAGCGCTCGGTCACCCTCGAGAGAGGCACCATCACCGTCAGTGACGTAAGGGTGCCCGCCGGCAGCGATGTGTATTCGGTCCTGGCATCGGCGGCCGGCGCGCGCTTGGACGACTTCACCCTCAAGCTCGTGCACGACTCTCCCTTCGCCATGACCCCGGTCGGTCCATCGCGCCTCCTGGATCTGGTCATGAGCCGTCCCTTCGAACAGGTGACCCCTATCTCCGCCTTTTCGCGCATTCTGGGCATCAGCTACGAGCTGACCTTGGGGGTGGGAAAGGCGGAAAGCCTCAAAGCCATAAAGGATTGGCTGCGATTCGGCCACGCTCCCGCTATTGGCGACGGCTCCACCTGGTGGCTGGTGGACGGGTATCGTGCCGATGAAGAGATCGAGTTGCACCTGGTCGGCGCCGACACATCGTTCTGGCGGGACGCCTCGGGGGGGTGGTGGGCGCAGGTGCCCGGGTACGGTAACGTCAGCTGCCCCGTGGTGGTGGCGCATGGCGAGAAAGGCGGCCCGATCTCGCAGGCCTTCGCCGACTCCGTTTCCAGTGTAGCTCTGAGCCTGTCCCTGCAAGCCGTGGTCGAGCAGCGACAGTGGCGCGACAACTACACCAGCCCCGCCGGCTTGTACGCCTGGGATTTCTCGGTAATCCGCTGGGAGCGGCTGCCGCTGACCCCGACGTGGGGCCGGCAGCCGATCAACCGGAGCCTGCTGGCGCAGACCCGGTCGCGACACGTGGTGCCCCTTGCCGAGCAGCGGCGTCGTGCGGCGCGCTACTACCAACAGGTGGCCGCCACGGCGAAGGACACCGCCACGGCGTCGCGAATGGCGGCGGTGTCGGCGGCCTATGGCGAAGTGGTCGAGCACTTGGAGAGTTTGAGCCAGATGCTGCCGGAGATCGCCTTCGGCCCGCTTTCGAAAGATGACACCGCACGACTGAAGCAGCTTCCGCAGACGCGGGGACTGCTGCGGCAGGCGCGCACGGCCGAGCGGCGGGCCGTAGGCCTGCTGGCCGAACACCTGTCGCAGCCACCGCTGCCTCCGGCGGGGGAGGATCTACTCTACCGACGAGACCTCGGTGTGAAGCTGATGGTGTGCGGCAATCTCAACGAAGGGATCTACGAGATCGAGCTCCTCGAGAACGAGATCGACGTGGACAGGGTACACGGAATAAGACGGAGGAGAGCTTGCAGGCTGCTGATGCCGGTGCCGCGCGAAGCCGGCTGGCAGTTGGCGGTGGAAACGGTCAAGGGAGGAGCCAGCGGCTGGGTGGTGGAGCAACCGACCGAGGTCAACGACTGGTTCGCTCGCGTGCACATAGACAATCTGTCGGCCTGGTGGGCTGGACGCGACTCCGAAGTCGTCGTGTGGGCGATCCCGGTGGAAGAGCGGGCCAGCGTCAAGGGAGGAGCGGATTGATCGGATTTCGGTATGTATTCCTGGGACTGGCCGCCGTTTGCACGCTGGGGACGCCGGCCGCATGCGAGCCCTCCCCTCCCTCCCCCTCGCAGACGGTTTCCCGCGAGGCGCTGGTGTTGGAGCTGCTGCTCGACGGAAACGCTAGGGACACCAGCGGGTCCGAACGACACGGTCTCGTCGAAGGGGCGGCGCTTTCAGATGATCGCTTTGGACGTCCTCAGCGCGCCTACCACTTCGACGGCGGCGATTTCATCGCCGTATCGCCGCCGCCATCCCTGAGTCCGAAGTCGCTCACCGTCTCGGTGTGGGTTCGCTACGACAGCTCTGAATTCGCCTGGCGGAACAACGCCATCCTGTGCCAGGATAACGGGGAAGCGGAGGAGGGCCGGCGGATCATCCAGCTGAGCACGAAAAATCGATCCATCACCTGGCACCGCATGAGCTCTGGAAGAGATCCTCACTCCCTGGTCCCTCTGGAGATCGGCCACTGGTACCATGTCGTCGTCACCTTCGACGGAGGCTTTCATCGCCTCTACATCGACGGCCTGCTGCACGACACCCGGAACGGGAGACTGACCTCTCACCCGGACGAACCCCTGTACCTGGGCCGCAAGGGCTCGGACGAGCCGGCGTTCAACTTTCGCGGCGACCTCGATGACCTGCGCATTTACAACCGCACCCTGTCCGGCGAGGAAATCATGCAGTTATACGGAGAAGGCTGATCCCGTGAAGATCCGATCGCTCCGCCCGGTACAGCTGAGCATTCCGCGGACCCAACCAGGCACGCCGTCCCGCCGTCCATCCTGGAACCGGTCGGCGCCCAGATCCCTCCCCATCAATTACTATCCCGAGTTCTCCAGACTCCCCGGCCAGATGCCGGGCATGGGCGGCGGTGAAGTCTGGGTCCAGGTGACGGCCGAAGACGGCACCTGGGGACTGGGCTCCTGCAGTTTCGGCGCGCCAACCGCGAGCCTGGTCGAAACCGTGTACGCACCGCTCTTGGTAGGACGCGACTGCCTGGCCACGGAGTATCTCAACGACCTGATGTGGCGGGCGACCCAGCGGCTGGGAGACGGCGGTCACGCCACCGTCGCCCGCAGCGCCGTCGATTTGGCCCTTTGGGACCTGAAGGGTAAGCTGCTGGAGCAGCCGGTGTATCGGCTCCTGGGAGGCCCCTGCCGCAAGTCGATCGACCTCTACGCGACTGGCGACGACCTGGATTGGGCGACGGAGCTCGGCTTTGGCGCCTTCAAGATCACCAACCCCGTCCACTACCGCGAGGGGATCGAAGGCCTTAACCGCCTTGAGCAGAAAGTCGCCGCGGCGCGCCAGCACATCGGCCCCGACGCGGAGCTGATGCTGAACGCGGTGATGTCCTTCAGCGTCGAATACGCCGTTCAGGTCGCCGAGCGTCTGCGCCCCTACCATATGCGCTGGCTGGAGGAGCCCCTTGTTCCCGGCGATCTGGAGGGGCACGTGGAATTGAAAAAGGCGGCGCCGTGGATGCCGATCGCCACCGGCGAAGACCACCGCGGACGCCACGCCTTCCGCCAGCTCGTCGAGCGCCGTTGCGCCGACGTCCTGCAGCCGGACCTGAAGTGGTGCGGTGGGCTCACCGAAGCGGTCAAGATCTACACCCTCGCCGAGGCTGCCGGTCTGCAAACCATCCCCCACGGCGGCGCCAACTCCCCCTTCGGCCAGCACTTCGCCCTGGCCATGCCCGAGTCCCTGATGGCCGAGTTCTGGCTGGGCTCCGACCCCGGTGTGCCGCTGGAGGAAGCCTGTCCCATCCCGGGAATGGCGGTGCCCCGAGACGGCAAACTCGTGCCCTCCGGTGCACCGGGCTTCGGCATGGAGATTCGGGAGGACTGGATCTCCTGAACACGCGCATCGAAATAGTCGAGGTCGCGCCGCTGGTGCCGTGCTCCCACTTGTCTCGAGCGTCTCGAGCACGTGCTCCTTGTAGAGCACGGCCGGCGTATGCGCCAGAAAGCCATGCAGACG
>PBRM01000149.1 GCA_002725915.1 Gemmatimonadota bacterium | reverse complement strand
GACCTCACCGAATTGAACGGTGAACGTCTGCGCTCACATGGCGGCATTTCCGAACGCGATGTGCCTTTTGCAATCAACCGGCCCCTCAACGCGGAATACCTCGCTCGCGCCAGGGCGGAGCAACTGAAAAGCTACCACATTTTCGACTTCGCGATGAACGGCACAGCTTAATCGATCAGGAGTGGACTCATGGTGCAACGTACCGCACGAGCAGCCGTTTACGATGCTCCGAATACCCCGTTCGCAATCAGGCACTATCCTCTGCGGGACGTGCACGCCGATGAGGTTTTGGTCCGGGTGGTGATGTCGACGATTTGCCGGTCCGATATTCATTCGTATCACGGCCACCGACCCAACCCGTGCCCAGGAATTCTCGGTCACGAGATCATCGGGGTGATCGACCAGCTCGGGGCGGACATTAAACGCGACATGCGGGGTGACCCACTCGCCGTCGGCGACCGCATCACCTGGACGGAATACTTCCATCATGGCGAGTCCTACTATCGCGACGTCCATGACATGCCGCAGAAATCGCAAGGCGTCAGAAAGTATGGTCACGACCTGGTGGAAGAGGACCCTCATTTTCTCGGCGGTTTTGCCGAGTATTGCTACGTCGTGCCGGGAACCGGCATCTTGAAACTCCCCGAAGAGCTTAGCAACGAAGAGGCGACACCGATCAATTGCGGTGTTGCGACCATGGTTTGCGTCACCGAAGCAACGCAAATTCAGATGGGGGATGTCGTCGCGATTCAGGGACTCGGATTGTTGGGACTCTACGGCTGCGCGATGGCAAAAACCCGTGGCGCACGCCTGGTGATCGGCCTCGATGCGGTTGCGGATCGGCTCAAGGTGGCGAAAAAGTTCGGTGCAGACTTAACCATCGACATATCGGGCCGCGAAGAGGATGACATCGTTGCTCAGGTGCGTGAGCTTGCGCCACCCGATGGCGTCGATGCCGTGATCGAGGTTTGCGGTGTTCCAGCCGCGGTCCCGGCCGGAATGAAGATGTTGCGCATCGGCGGTCGGTACACGCTGGCCGGCCTCGTCAACCCCGATGCCAAGGTTACGGTCGACGCCAACCTCTTCGTAAAAAAATGGATCACCCTGCGGGGCATCCACAACTACCACCCGCGGCACCTCATCCAGGCCTTGGACTTTGTCGTGGCCAACCGGGGACGATTCCCGTTCAGGGAAATCGTCGACTCGAAGTTCAAGCTCGATGATCTCGCTGAGGCGTTTAAGCGGGCATCCGAACGCTCGGTGCTGCGCGCGGCGATCGTCCCTTGAACGGAAGATTAATGTCAGCAAATACGCCGGATCTCGATTTTACGTCGAAGGGACTGTTCATTGGTGGCGAGTGGGTCAAGGCCAGTTCGGGCCAAACCATTACCACGATCAACCCATCCAACGGCGACCTACTGGGCGATGTGCCGCTCGCCAACGAGGCCGATGTTGACAAGGCTGTTGCCAGCGCCAAGGCGGCGTTTCCAGCATGGTCGGCATTGCCTGTCGCGAAGCGCCCGGAATATCTGGTTCGTCTTGCTGACACTATCGACGAAAACGCCGATCAGCTGGCATTGATGGATGCTGTGGACAGCGGCAATGCGGTTTCCGGGATGCGCGCCGATATGAAATGGACGGCAGACACCTTGCGTTACTTCGCCGCCTTGGTCACCGAGATAAAGGGCGAAACGATGTCGCGCGAGCCCGGCCATCTCAACCTAACCCTGCGCCAACCCTATGGCGTAGTTGCCAAGATCAATCCTTTCAACCATCCGTTCCGCTTCTGTGCCGAAAAGGCAGCATCCGCGCTCGCCGCCGGCAACACCATCGTCATCAAGGGACCGGAGCAGGCCCCGCTCTCCAGCTTGAGGCTCGGCGAGCTTTGCCAACAGATTTTCCCTCCCGGCGTCGTCAATATCGTGACGGGGGATGGTATGACCGGATCGGCGATGGTGCGCCACAAGGACGTGCATCGTATCGGGTTTGTCGGCTCGGTCGAGACCGGACGGATTATCGCCCGCGAAGCGGCCGAAGGACTCAAGGAGATCACGCTGGAGCTCGGAGGCAAGAACCCGATCATCATTTTCCCCGACGCCGACCCGGTGAAAGCGGCGGCGACGGTCGTCAAGGCGATGAACATGGACCGCCAGGGGCAGTCCTGTTCATCGACATCGCGGGTGCTTGTTCATGAATCGCTGCACGACAAGGTGAGAGCCGAGCTAGTCAAAGCCGCCTCGGCCATCCCGATCGGTTTACCATGGCTTGAAGGGGCTGAAATGGGGCCGCTTGTGTCCCAGCAGCAGTATGACAAGGTGTTGCGATATATCGACTACGGGCATGAGGATGGCGCCAGGTTGCTGACGGGCGGTGGGCCGCCTGACGATGCGGATCTCACGAAAGGCTTCTTCGTCGCGCCAACAGTGTTTGACGGAGTGACACCCGAGATGCGTATTGGCCGCGAGGAGATTTTTGGCCCGGTCATGTCGATCATGGGCTGGACCGACTTCGACGAGATGATCGATGTCGCCAACGGGGTCATGTACGGACTGACAGCGTCCATCGTTACCAACGACTTCAGCGCGGCAATGCGCGCGGCCGAACGGGTGGAAGCGGGTTACGTCTGGATCAATTCAGCCGGACGCTATCTTGGTGCGCCCTATGGTGGCTGGAAGCAGAGCGGTATCGGCAAAGAAGAAAGCTTCGAGGAACTGCTGAGCTACACACGCGTGAAGAACGTCAACATGCGGTGGTAAGATGGGCCTACCCGAATCCGCCAACACAACCGTTGCCGTCATCACCGGCGGCCATGCCTTTGACGTCCCTGCTTTTCACGCCCTGTTTGGCAACATACCAGGCACAGACTGCTATATTCAGCACCTGGAAGACTATGCGGCAGACGTGGGCAACGTCGGCGATAAGTACGATGTCTTGCTTTTTTACACCATGCCCCTGGGTATTCCTCCCGACGACGGCATTCAGCCTCGGATCCGTTCGGCCCTGGAGCAATTGGAAGAAACTGGTCAGGGCCTGTTCATTCTCCACCACGGCATCTTGACCTACCAGGATTGGCCGTTTTTTTCCGACCTGGTCGGGATATCCAACCGTGAAATCGACAGCGCCCACGTCAACCTCACCTTGCCCATCACCGTTGCCAGGTCAGATCATCCCATCACACAGGGCATGGACTCGTGGGCGATGATCGACGAAAGTTATGTGATGCAAGAGCCCGATGATACCAGCGAAATTCTCCTCACGTGCGATCATCCCCAGAGCATGAACGCCATTGCATGGACACGGACATTCCGCAAATCCCGCGTCTTCTGCTTCCAGTCCGGGCACAACAACCAGACCTACACCAACCTAGGTTTTCGCAACATCCTGGAACACGGCATTCGGTGGTGCGCCGGGAAAATTTGATCGGTTATCCTTTCCGACAGCGGACCTCTTTGCCGGGCTCCACGCACCGGTATATCCCATCGCAGGTCGCTAGTGGTGGCTGTTTCTCGATAATGGTCGCCGAAATCGTGAAAGGAGGAAGGTGTCGAATCGGTTCGGCATCGAGACGCTTCGTGTACTGATCTCCCTGCTCATGTATACAGGTCTGCACGTGCCGCCACGCCAGCGCCCAGCACCGCGAAAGAGAAAGACCGGATCGCGGGCGCGGAGGTTGGTGCGGAAGCGGATGAATGGAGAAAAATAAAGCCAAGCCCGTCCGCATAGTTGCCCGGGGACAGTATCCCCGCTGATCGGGCAAGCCACAATTACTCTGTATAGCGAATAGCCAGGGCCTCGATTCGTCTCTTTTCTTCGATGGAACTGTTCGTGCTCTCGGATTCCTCGGTGAATGTTTTTCCGCTTTTTTCTGTGCTTTTTTCTGTTCGGTTACGCGAGTGATCTATGCCAGTCATAACCTTTTCAAAGCCGAGAATCACAACCCCATCGGCGCCTTTTTTGCGAGCTTTCTTAAGGATCGATTGGGTGAATTTATCGCTACTGTAAATTAATTCATGTGCATTTGCCGTAGCGATGATCCGTCCCACTACCTTGTATTGTTTCTCAATATCTTTTTCCGAGAAATAGAGGTCGACTTGCTGGCTCGGAGGGTAGGACTCGCCGATGTAATTAATGGTGGTACAGCCAACAGCTATAAACAGTATATACAGTGAACCGATCAGGCATTTCGCAATGGATCCCTTCCCGGCGTCTCTTATCTTGAACATATTGGCCTCCCATGCGGTTTCAGATAATTACTTATCATCTTTTTGTTTCCGCACCAGATCCATACCTGGTCCTGATTCAAGTGCAGAACGGTTTTGGCGGGTAAATTCTTACCCCGCACGCTTTAGGTGGTCCAGGCTTTCGGATTAGCTTGGAGATGAGTTGGCAACCGGGGAAACATCTTGCTCCCCTTTCAGGGAGGCAATCAAAAAATATTGTCTCGCCCCCGCTCGGGCAAGAAAACTGCTTTCCAGAAAAAAACGGTCCACAGTGAAAAACTCTCGAAATCCCTTGCTTGCGCCGCCAAATCCTGTGGCCCCATCCAGTTCCATTTCTTTGCCAGACACGATAGTTTCTGGGATTGCGAAGTAGGAGGCGATGTCCGCCACCAGGATCCACCTCGCCTCACTGTTCATCACCACCCGATTCAGCCTCCGCAGCGCATGGGGGGCGCTGCGCCCGGGACGAAAGCCATAGGAGGAGGCCCGTGCTCGCCGACAGCAGTTCGCGCTTAGGACATCCTGTACGATCTTGCCCTCGAAGCACTAAATGCGATCGGACGCGTCGTGCCTCTGCCCCCGGAGATGCGAACAGGCTGGATGGCCTGATGACGCCACTGCTCGCTGCGGAGTTGTGCGTGCGGGACCTGCAGGTTGGCTTTCCGGGCCCCGCCTGTATGTCTCCCTGGTCACGCCATCGATGCCAACGGCCGCTCCGGGCGCTGGCGGCGATAGGGTCGCTCCCGCTGCCGCCCGCCGGCGTGGGAGCGCTGTGCCGAGGCTTGAGGGGACAGGTCCAAGAGCTTCCCCACACCCCAACCTCGCCTCTCCGCTGGCGCTTCGTCGCCACGCGAGGCCAATCCTCCCAGCGGAAATCGCCTCCTACGCCTGCCCAGGCCGCCCACCGTGCTATCGACCCGAACGGGGCCGTGGTACCCCGGCGGCACCTTGTCCAGGGGGCTTTGAAATACCTATACTCAGGTCTATCTAAGTCCGGAAGGATGTAATCGCAAACTAAGAAGTCTCGCCTTAAATGGATCAAAACAGGCCGCCCTGCCGAGAAGTGGGGTCCGAGTCCATACGCGCCGCGGGAAATACGATGGGAGATTTGCAGCTTGTAGCCTGTCCTCAGGCGCGCTTTCGCGCCGATCTCGAGTCGATGATCGAGTCGCACAGCGTTGTGCACAGGGCGCCGGCCGAGTTGTGGGAGGACGGTCTGTACCTGGGCAACGGCGATATTGCGGCGACGGTACACGGTGGTCCCGGGCGCACCCGCATACTTTTGAATAAAGGCGATATCTGGGATGAGCGGGCCGACTGGCTGGACCAGATGTACGACCCGGCCGACTTCGACTGGCAGCGGATTCGGGAGGTGCTGGTGGAGGCCATCGAGACCGGGGACTGGTCGGAATATTACGATCTTCCTAAGCCGACGGTCAGGGTGCCCGAAGGTACAGTGCGCAATTTCCCGAGTTTTCAAGCGGCCGGCTATCTGGATATTATTGGCGATTTGCCGGAACAATGCTGCGAATTCCGCCAGCAACTTTCGTTTTACCGCGCTGAGGTGGATGCCTCTTTCACGAGTGCTGGTAAGCATTTCGCCTACCGTGCCTATACTCACGCCGACTACAACCTGCTCGCCGTTGACCTGACGAGCGAAGAGCCCGGCTTGTGGCCGCTGAGTTTGCAGCTTCACCGGGATCTCCTACCCTTCAGCGAGCCCTTCAAGCCCGATCCTTATATGGGGGCACCCGAGTTCGGCAGCGACAGCGATACAATGTGGATGCAGATGCGGATGCCCGACGGTTTTGCATATGCCGTGGTGGTGCAGGTGCCCGGTACCGCGATGGATTTCGAACCGGCCGCAGATCGCATCACCGGACACCTGAAAAATCCGGACACGCAAAATGTGGCTCTGCGTCTTACTATCGTCACTGGGCAGGATGACTCGGCGGCCGCACTGGTGGGCCGGGGCAAACAAGAACTGGATCATTGGGTGGGTGCGAAGGAGCCTCGAGAAGCTCATCGGCAGTGGTGGGCGGACTACTGGGGCAAGGGGTGGGTATCCCTGCCTGAGAAACTGGTTGAAAATCTGTGGTATGCGGAAATCTACAAAATTGCCTGCTGCTCGCGTCGGGGCGGCCAGGCGCCCGGACAGTTCGGCCATTGGTGCGGTTTTGTCGATCCGCCCTGGCGCGGCGACTACCACACCAATATCAATATTCAGGAAATCTACTGGCCGATTTATTGCGCCAATCGCCCTGAGCTGGGTTGGCCTTTTTACGATCTGTACCTGGGTATTTTCGACTATATCGTGGAGGATACGGCTCGTTATACGGGGTTGCCGGGTGCGCGCTTCGTGCGCGGCCACGGGCGCTCGGGGCGGCCGTATAATCGGAGCCCAAACTGGGAGCTTTGGCCGGGGGCAGGTCCCTGGCTATGTTCCCACTTTTGGTGGCATTACCAGTTCACCCAGGACGTAGATTTCTTGCGGCTCAGCTATCGCATGTTCCGGGCCTGTCTGGACTTCTTTATCGCCTATGTCGGCCCAGCGGACGCAAGCGGGCGGTACCATATCATTCCTTCCCTGGCCCACGAGCAATCCAAGCTACCGGCCGTACGCGGCGCGGGCGGGGCCTGGGGCAAGAATTCCTCCTACGACCTTGCCCTCCTGCGCGAACATCTCATGCACACTATCAGGGCCAGCGAAATTCTCGACGTCGATCAGGTCGAACGCGAGGAGTGGAAGGAATTGCTGCAGCACCTGGCACCACTCCCCGTTTCAGAAGAGGGCTGGCTGGAGGAGTGGGAGGGGGTAAGTTTGTGGCCGTCGCACCGGCATCTCAGTCCGCTGTACCCGATTTTCCCCGGCGAAGAAATACACCAGCATAGCGATCCTCAAATGGTCCGGATCGGCAAAGAGAGTGTTCTGCGCTTCCTGGCTCGGGGGTCCGAAGGCTACACCGGTTTCAGTTTTGGCTGGATGGCTGCGTGTGCGGCGCGAATGGGGATGGCCGAGGAGGCTCTGGCCAATATCCACAACCATATCCGCGCATTCGTAAATGTCAATGGTTACAGTCTGCTTGGGGCCTCTCGCTTCCCGGGCCTGGCGCCCTATATGGCCGAAAGAAAAGGATCGGGATGGAAGAATAAGCTGCCCAATTGCGAGTCAGGTGGCAATCTCTGTGCCGGGATCAACGAGATCTTACTGCGCAGCCCCAGCGGCAATATCGAGGGCAAACCGCTGATTTGCGTGTTTCCCGCCCTCGTCGAGGCCTGGCGGGAAGTGCGGTTCTCGCGTTTGCGGGCCCAAGGGGCATTCCTGGTGACGGCAGAGCGGCGCGGTGGGCGCACTGCTTATGTCCTTATCGAGAGTGAGGCGGGGGCTGATTGCCGCTTGGTCAATCCCTGGCCGGGTCAGAAGGTGGTGGTCATGCAGGGCAGAGAGATCGCAGCGCATGAGGTAGACGGGGAGGTGCTGGCTTTTGCAACCCGGGCCGGGCAGACATACGCCGTGTGTCTGGTGGATTCGGCTCTGGACACCCTAGAAATAATTGGAATTTCAGGCTGTGAAGAGGAGAGCTGCGCGCTGGGCATTGGCGGGCCCTTCGAGGCCATGTCGTGGCGGGACTTCGATCCGGAGCACTGAGTTTGTCAGTAGATTAACGGTATGTCCAATCTATTTTGCAGTGCTGTGCGCTCGTAGGTTGTCTGAACACGGGCATCCAGACAATCTGTGACCTTTGATATCCCCCGGCGTCGTCAGAGCCAACTGTTTTCATCCGTTTTAACACGGTGCCTTATAACCATTTCACCGTCCCGAGGAGGACAAAGATGCGAAGTAGAATAAAGAGTGTCCTGACTGCGGTAGGTGTTATCGCCGTCCAACTGACTCCTATTAAGGCGGAGGACCAACCCGAGGCACCTCCCTATGAACCAAGCGATGCATTTAAACAAATAGAGAAACTGGAGGGAAAATGGACAGGGACACTATCAAGATCCCATCTTGAGGACGTTGATTTAACCATTGATTACAAAGTTATTTCCAACCGGAGCGCGATAGTCGAAACCATGCATGAAGGTGATATGGAGATGATTAGTATCTATCACGATAGGAATGACGAGTTAATGGTGACACATTATTGCTCTCTTCGTAATCAGCCGGTCCTCAACTTCTCCCAAAGGACGGATACCACTGTCTCTTTTGCCCATGACCCCTCCAGTGGGCTAAAAGAAGGCGAAGACACCTTTGTAAACTCCTACAAAATTATCCACGACCCAAAAGATCCGACGGAACTAAGAACTGCTTACACTGTAACCATTCCGGATGGATCGATGTGGACCCACGAAGGAGTATTGAAGAAGGCAAGTCAGGACTAAAGCGTCACGCAGCCGTTGTGTGATTCGCCGTTAAGCCCCCGCCATCCGCCTGGATGCAACGGGGGGCTTTTCGTATACGGTCGGCAAAGGCGAGGGGGACGATGTTCAAGGCGGCTATTCGATAGGGCTCGTGAGCAACACCGGCGGAGATGTGCGGATGCTCAAAGAAGAGACGAAAGTTCCCAGGGCGCTGTCAGAAGGCGGGTGCGCCACTAGAAACCACGGGTTACGAGCCGCGGGGCACGTAACCCTTTCTTAATACCCGCGCTCCTGAAAAAACCCACCCATAAGGCGATTGTAGTCCGTGCCGCCGGTCCGATAGGCGCCCATCAAGAAGTAGGGCACGGCGCCCCGCCGGCACATTTCGTCGACAAACTGTGCTGTCAGGATCTGCAGGATCACGTTGTTGAGAATGCCCGTGGCCGGGCAAATCTTTTCGGGAAGGTTCTCTACGGCGATGACGCCGGCGGTTTCGCCGCAGCGGTTCCTGAAGTAGACGTCGCATTTCTGTTGTAATTCCGGACTGTTGTCGGGTCCTATGCACACGATGTAGTTGCCGTTGGCCCGCGCCTGCTCGGCCCATTCGAGTTCCTGCGAATCGTCAGCGCTCACGGCGGCGATGACCAGCGTGTCCCGGTCTCCGCCCTCGCCCGCGCCGCGCATCTCGAAGGCGTTGGTAAGCATAAGCCCGGCGGCCACTCCGTTGGCATCTCCCTGGACCCCGGGGTTGCGGCTGCGCACAAAAAAGCGCCCATCGCCGATAATCCTCTTGGCCACAACTACGGCGGTGTCGTTGACCGCTGCTGTGTCCTCCCGCTGAATCTGTGCCAGTCGTTCGAGCACGACATCCAGATATTCGCGACCGGTCGCGCCATCTGCCCGAATGCCTGTGGCCAGGGCGCGGGCGACTTCGGCGGTGAGCATCCAGTGGATGCCGCAGGTGATGTTGGACGAGACCGGAAAGACGGGCATTTCCGGCAACTGGGGTATGTGCACGATGCCCTGGTCCCAGGGAATGTGGGTCTCGAGCACAATCGATGAAACGTCCTTCAGGAGCCAGTCGTTTTCGTTTGGATGCACTTTGCCCAGCGGCGTGTTGTGGCCGTTGACGTAAGCCGTGGGCAATCCGACGACGTAGACGCCGGCGTCGCGGAGTTGGCGCACGGCGGACGACACGTGGTTGGTGATCAGGACGTCGCCGGCTGCCAACGCGGCATGGTCCTCCTCGGAACAGTTGTGGCCGCAGCAATGGATCTGCGCCGGGTTGCCCTCGCGGTCGTTCGCCATTTCCGTCGGCGGCATGTGACCGACCGCCGCGTCGGTGTAGACCTTGCCGCCAGCGCGCAAGGCCTCGGCCGCTTTCTGTGCCACGTCGGCGATCAGTTCCGCGTCGGTGTGTACCTTGCGCAACAGCCTCGTCGCTTCCTGGTAATACTCCTCGCCGAAGGAGAGACAGTGCCCCCACGTATGTTCCGGATTGCGGTCCATAGTCATCCTCTGCTCGCTGAGATCAGTGCGGTTCAGGGCCGGGGCGACAAAGTAAGGAAGTGGACCGGTGGGGGCCACCGCTCGATCCCTCCCGGACCGGGGGACAGCACCGCCGTCGCGGCGATCCTGCTCCGTGGCCGGCGTGGAAGCGGACAGCCGGCGGGTCCTCCATCAGCACGCCGTTGCGGATTGCGGGTCTGCTGGCCGAAGAGTGTCATCCCGCAGGACCGCAAGGTTTGGTTGACATCCTCGTGGGAGACCGACCCTCGCAGGCCGCTGTTGGGCGATGGTCACCGGCGCGACGGGAGGGTCGTCCGTCAGACGCCGGGCGGCTCCGGCGGCGCGTCGCCAGCTCCCTCCACGGTTGGCGGATTCTGGGCGCGGCCGGCGCGTCGCCAACGCCCATCCACCGTATGTGGCTGGTTCCCAGTGATTTCGCTCATCTCTCTTACTGGAGAACTTCATCCTCCCAGGGGTCTGGATTCAGGCCGAGTCCACGGGCGGCGTCGACGATCCGTGCCCAGGTGGTGTCGTCCACCGCGATTCCGTTTCGCTGGCGCTGACGGGCCGAGCGGAACTCCGGCTCTCCGGGTAGCAGAATCTCTCCTATGGCCGGATCGACGCGGCTGGTATGCACGTGTCGGATGAGGTTTTCCAGCTCCTCCTGGTAGGCGTCGTCTTCGGTGAAAAAGGAGGGGTCGTAGACGGTGAACAGCACACCGTTGCTGTGCATGGTACGATCTCCGGCCGCGCAGCCCTCGCCGCTAAGCAGTCCCCCCAGCACCTCTACGGTGAATCCCAGACAGTAGCCTTTGTAGCCCGCCACACCACCCAGCGGCAGAATGGCGCCACCTGGTTCTCCCAGGTAGTCCTCGGGATCGGTGGTGGGCTGCCCCTCGTGGTCGATGATCCACCCCTCGGGCACGGACTCCCCTCGATTTTGAGCCACGCGGATTTTCCCCTCCGCGGTCACGGAGGTGGCCATGTCGACCATGATCGGCTCGCCGTCCCGGCGGGGGGCGGCGAAAGCGATGGGGTTGGTGCTGAGCTTGCCGTCGATGCCGCCCCAGGGAGCGATCTGGCGACCCAGGTGCCCGGCGTTCACGTAGGCCACGGCGATGAGTCCCTGTCGCGCCGCGGCCAGGGGATAGGCGCCCACCCGTCCTACGTGGCAGGTGTTGCGCAACGCCACCGAGCCCACGCCGTGTTCACGCGCCTTGGACATGGCCAGCTCGTTGGCGAACTGGCCGCCCACCTGGCCCATGGCCCCGCCCCCGTCCACGACGGCCATGGAGCCCCGCTCCCGAACCACGGTCGGTTGTCCATGGGCGGCGAAGACCCCTTGCTCGATGAAATCCACGTACTCGTAAAATCGCAGGATGCCGTGGGAGTCGTGGCCGAAGAGACTGGACTCCACCAAGTGCTCGGTGACGGTGCGGGCGTCTTCAGCGCTGCATCCGACGGCCTCGAAGAGGGCGCAGCCGATGCGGCGAAGAGTGTCGGGCGCGAATCTGCGCATGGGACCTTGCATGCCTGTGGGTGACGGGGAGTGGGGAGGGTGCGTGCGTGTGTGTGGGTTGAGAGGGACGGCTATCCGGTGGATAGCGCGCGCTCGACCTCGCGGTCCCAGGTGCCGGCGACCTCGACGCCGTACTCGCGCAACCCGCCCGACGACTCCGGCCCCGTCAGGTGAGGCCGCGCCTCTCGATCCGGCTCGATCAACCCGGGTGCCGCAAAGTCGGTTCGCAGGAAGTGGAAAGCCAACCCGGCGCGCTCATGCTCGGTGCGGTTGTCCCCCGTGCAGTGAGCGGTGCCGTAGCAGAAAAATACCGCTCCACCGGCGGGAACTTCCAGGGTTACAGCTTCCTCCTCCGACGCTGAGCAGTGGATGTGGTGGTCGCTGTAGGGGTCGCGTTCGTGGGCGTACGACTCCCGAAAACTGCCCGGGATGACGCGCAAGGTGCCGTTGACGGTGGTGGCGTCGTGTGCGGCCAGCCACATGGCTGTGCCCATGAGGGGATCGGCGATCTTGAAGTAGGCGTTGTCTTGATGCCAGTCAGTGCCACTACCGGAGCGGCCCGGTTTCAGGAACATCTGATCCAGGTGCAGAATAAGGGGGCTGCCGATTAACTGTTCGACCGCGCCCAGGACCCGGCGTTCGAAGGGCAGCGCCCGCATCAAGTCGCTCTTGTCGTACAGGGGAATGAGCTGGAGATTGGCCCTGGTGCTTGACGGGGTCCGGCCGTCGCCGTCAGTGTGGACGTTGCGCACCAGTCCCTCGCGTTGGAAGCGCGCTACTTCAGCCTGGAGAGCGTCCGTTTCCCGCCTGCTGAGGAAGTCGGGGAAGGCAACGTAGCCG
>PBRM01000148.1 GCA_002725915.1 Gemmatimonadota bacterium | reverse complement strand
GCAGACCCCGGTGTGATAGGTCTGCGTCACCCGGTAGGCGAGATAGGGTGTGCCGCGCACCTGGTGAGCCTGACACTCTTCGATCAGCGTCGCCCTGGCGGCCTGGCAGACCTGGTGTATCCGGTCCCAGGGCACCGAGGTCTCGAAAGTTTCGCCCATGAGGTGGAACTGGTTGAGGAAATCTCGAATGTAGGCTATGCCGAAGGTGAGCGTGTAGCCGCGTTTGCCGTTCTTGCTACCGCCGCTGATGGCTCCATGCTTCTTCGCCATGGCGAAGATGACCCGCTTCTGATGGGCGACTTCGCGCCTGGAACCCTCCATCACGATGGAGCAGGCGGCGATCTCCATCGGATCGAATCGCTTGATCTTCAGCAGGTAGAACTTCTGCACGCTGGCGAGGATTCGCCTGACCGATCCGGGCGCCGGCTTGAGCGCCTGACCAAAACGAAACTCGAAGTTGTTGACCAGTCGAATGCTCGCCGGCAGAACGCCGCCGCGGCGCAGCTGGCGCAGGAAGGCTACGCCACGCTCGAAGGAGGGAAAGACCAGCGACCCGTAGCGTCGTATCTCGGGGAGAGGATGGATCTTGATGATCGCCTTGGTGATGATTCCCAACCCCCCCTCGCTGCCGAACAGGAACGCCCTGGGCTCGATACCAATCGAGTTTCTCGGCGTCGCATTGAGGGATTCGAAGTCCCCCGTTGGCGTGACCAGCGTGGCCGTCAGGACGATGTCCTCAATGTTGCCGTATTGATTCTTCTTCATGCCGCTGGCGTTGGTCGAAATCCACCCGCCGAGGGTCGCCAGCTCGACGCTGTCGGGGTCATGCCCGGAAGTGTACCCTTTAGCGGCGAGCACCCTTTCCAGCTGCTTGCCAGATATCCCCGCCTCCACGCACGCCTGCAGATTCTCTTCGTCCACCCAGAGAATGCGGACCATTCGACGCATGTCGACCGAGGCGATGACGCGCTCCTCATCGGACGGGCAGGTCAGCGCCGCACTTACGTTGGTGCCTCCGCCATAGGGGATGAGACAGACATCGTGCTCATCGGCCAGCCGCACCACGGCTCGGACATCCTCCTCCCCACTGGGGTACAACACCAGGTCGACGACCCGCGCCAGCGGGCCCTCGTACAGGAGACGATAGATCTCGTCGACGCTCAGCTGTCCGTGGCTGTGAATCAGCCGGTCCTCGGCCTCCTCCGAGATCTGTGTGTCGTCTAGAGTTCGCTTTATCGCGGTGAGGAAGGACTCGTTGGACCGAGGTTCGGGCACCGAGCGGTTCTCGAGCTCCGGCACTACCTCCTCGGGCGTGATGGCCACTTGAAGGACTTCCTCGACAAAGGGAATGAAGTAGGGCATGCTGTACCCCGACAGCTTGTAGCGGCTTCCCGTCACCCGCACACTTCCGGGCCCGTCGAACTCGAAGCGAGTGTCGGTGAAGCCCCAACGATGGGAATAGCGCTCGCCATCGGACATGTCGTAATACACGTCCAGCTTCTCGACGGCGCGCCTTCTCCTCGCTGCCACACCGACCGTGACGGCGACGGCAACCACTATGGCGATGACCATGGGGACAGCTTCATTCATGGGACGGGACTCCCGGAAACGGGGTGTCGCAGGACCGGCGGCTGCGGCTCACCAGGCCTTCTTCACCAGAAGATCCGGCATCGGGTAGTGCATCTTGTTGAGACAGTCGATGGCCCCTCCGGTGCGGCGCCAGTATGGCAGCGTTGATGTCCAGGCCGTGACTGGGATTCCACTGCCGGTGCAAGCCGGCTGCCTCATCGACGATCCCCTGGTCCACGGGCGCCGTCTGGAACTGTGACAGGAACAGCAGCGTGGGCTCAACCTCCACCGCATTCTCGACAATCTTCTTCTTCGATGTATTCAGCTGCTTGGCCAGAGCGCCAATCCGCAAGAATGACGGTCTCGTCCACGCGCGCCGGCGGGACTTTGCCATTCACCTCCCTACTTACGTAAGCATAGTAAAGGTCAGATCAAGCACTCGTCAAGCACCCAGTCATGCCAACGTTCCTAGGTCTCGGCTTTATCACAGTGAGGGCAAAGTCCATGCAGTCGCCGGTCCTCGGCGTACAGGCGTTCCGGCCGTTCCGCGGCGCTCCGGACGCTGCTGCACCGCATTGCCCACTCTCATGCCCACCTGAGGTCTTGCGGTCCACGTCGTATATTGATAGTTCGGGAAACCGTGGCTTTCTGGGTTGACATTCGAGCGGGAGGGGAATGATTCGCCTCCTCATGACCGATCTCGCCTACTCCAATCAGGTAATTCCGTGACCCCGACCTCTTATACCTTTTTCGCGCCGGCCTCCAGAGGCATCGCGCCGCTGCTGGCGCAGGAGCTGCGCGACCTCGGCGCCGAGAGCCTTGAGGAGCATCGCGCCGGCGTGGGCTTTTCCGGTCCCCTGGCCACCGGTTACCGCGCCTGCCTGTGGTCCCGCCTGGCAAGCCGTCTGCTGCTGGTCTTGGCCAGGGTCGATGCGACCACCGCCGACACCCTGTACGAGGGCATCCGCAGTCTGCCCTGGCGAGACCACATGGCCCCGTCGGGGACGCTGGCGGTCAGCTTCAACGGCACCTCCGAAGCGATTCGCAACTCGCACTTCGGCGCCCTGCGGGTGAAGGACGCCGTCGTCGACTACTTCCGCGACCGCTGCGGCGAACGTCCGTCGGTCGATCTCGAACGCCCGTCTCTCCGCATAAACATCCACCTGTACCCCGGTCAGGCAGTGGTCAGCCTGGACCTGAGCGGCCAGCCTCTGCACCGCCGGGGTTACCGCGTCGAAACCGTGGAGGCGCCGCTCAAGGAAAATCTGGCTGCCGCCATCCTGGTGCGAGCCGGTTGGCCGGCGGTGGCGGCAGCGGGGGGCGGTCTCGTCGATCTGATGTGCGGCTCGGGGACGCTGCTCATCGAGGGAGCGTGGATGGCGACGGATCGGGCACCCGCTCTGGGCCGGGAGGACCTGGGACTGCTGCGGTGGCTGGGGCACGAGGCCAGGCTCTGGCGGGAGCTGGTGGAGGAGGCGCGCCAACGGCAACAACAGGGACTGCTCTCCTCCCTGCCGCCTAGCCGCGGATTCGACATCGATCTCACCGCCGTGAAAGCGACCCAGGCCAACCTGCGTAAGGCAGGGCTCGGAGACCGACACTCTATACACGTGGAGCGACGCCCCCTGGACGCTGGCCCGACCTCTGCTGATCTCGCCAAAGACCGCCCTAGCGGACTGGTGGTGGCCAACCCGCCCTATGGACACCGCCTGTCGGAAGCCAGCGGCGCGCGCGCCCTGATGGCGGAGCTGGGGACCCAGCTGCGCGGGCGGTTTGGAGGCTGGCGGGCCGCCGTGCTGACCACGAGCGCGGAGTGGGCGCAGCCCCTGGGACTGCGCTCTGGCCCCGAGGACCTCTTCAGCAACGGCGCCCTGGAGTGCACGCTGCTCCGCGGCGTGATTCCTGTGGCCGCCGCATCCGCGGACGCGAGCCCGGGGGCCCAGATGTTCGCCAACCGCCTGGTGAAAAACCGCCGGATCCTGGGAAAGTGGGCGCGGAAGGCGGGGATCACCTGCTTCCGGCTCTACGACGCAGACCTGCCTGACTACGCCGTGGCCGTGGATGTCTACGGCACCGGCGACGGCGTCTGCGTCCACGTTCAGGAGTACCGGGCTCCGGCTAGCGTCGATCCGGGGCGCGCCGCCTCGCGTTTGCAGGAGGCCCTGACGGCGATCGAAAAGGTGCTGGAAGTTCCTCGCGGCCAGCTGTTCTTCAAGGTGCGCGAAAAGAAGAGGGGGACGGCACAGTACGAGAAGCTGGGGGCGGGAAGCAAGGGCAAGGTCCATGAAGTGCGCGAAGGCCCCTGCACCTTCCTGGTCAATTTTACCGACTACCTCGACACCGGTCTCTTCCTGGACCATCGCCTGATGCGGGAGCTGATCCGAGAGCTGGCTCCGGGGAAGAGATTCCTCAACCTCTTCGGCTACACCGGCACGGCCACGGTCCACGCCGCGGCGGGCGGCGCCTCGGCAACCACCACCCTCGACCTCTCCAACACCTACCTCGAGTGGGCCAAGCGCAACCTGCTGCGCAACGGCTTTGGCGGCGCTGCGCACGTCCTGGAGCAGGTCGACTGCACGGGCTGGCTGGCCGCCTCCCGGCGGGAGCGCTACGGACTCATTTTCCTGGACCCGCCCACCTTCTCCAACTCGAAGCGGATGGCACGCGACCTCGATCTGCAGCGCGACCACGCGGTGCTCATTAGCCGCGCAGCGCGACTGCTGACGCGCGACGGCGTGCTGCTGTTCGCCACCAATTACCGCCAGTTCGAGCTGCGGACCGAAGACGGGTTGCACGGTTTCGACTGCGAAGACATCAGTCGCGCCACCCTGCCTCGCGACTTCGAGCGCAACCCCCGCATCCACCGCTGCTGGCGGATCAGCAGGTCCGGCTCAGCCACATGACTCCGGAGTCGGGGCTCCTCTCGATAGGCCCACCCGATGCCTTCGTAGAAGATCGCGCCAGGTGCCAGATCTGCCGTCCGGGGGGACCGCCCCTGTTCCCGCGTTGGGCAGCAGTGGCGAAATCGCTTTGGCGAGATGGGTCCTGGCGATCGAGGTCAAGGCGCCTGAGCGGCTGCTGAACCCCGGTCGGACATGCTACCGTGGCGGCAGCTCGATGTCGAGCGATTCCAACTGGCTCTCGACCTGCGCCGCCCAGCCGCGGTTGGCGGCGGGACTTGCGGGGCTGGGATGGAGGATCCTGTCGATTCTGACGCTGGTGCCCAGGGCGGCTCTCGCGCGGTCCTCGCCGTATTTGCCGACGCCGAGTACGAGGCTGGGTGAGAGGAAGTCCACGATCCGCACCAGAGCTCGATCGCAGACCTCGAAGAGGGGAGCGCGCTCCTCCGCGGGCAGTTTGTCGGGCGTCCGGTTGCGGCCAGAATCTTCGAGGAATGCCAGCGGACAGTGGTTCCACACGAAGAAGCGCTGGAAGAATGCGTCCGGCGATCCGAAGCGTTCTCTTGCCCAGCCCCACAGACGCTGGCCGCTGATTTCGCTCCGCTGACAGAGGAACCCTTCGATGGGACGTTTCGGATGCGTCTTCCTGGGCGGGCGGACCCCATCACCGATGCCAAGCCAGTCACGCACCAGCGCCACCTCACCGAAGGGCACGCCGGTCTGCGCCATCCCCCACGGCCCGGGATTCATCCCGACCAGCAGAACTTCCGCCGCCGACCGACAGTAGAGCTCGAGATAGCGGCTGTGGGCACCAAAGGCGTAGACCAGAGGATTGTAGACCTGGGCGACTGGAGGTCGGAAGCGGAGGCGGCCGGCCTCGCGGCCGAGGGTGCGGGCGATCGATACGGGGGAGGTGGTCACATTTGACGGGCGCATTTCCTACCACCCATGGGGGCTGACACTCAGACCTTGATCGCAGCCACGATCGCGCCAGCGACCATGATCATCGCGACCGCGCACGTCCTGGATCTCGCTCCGGTGCTCCTGGCGCATGTCGAATTTCGTTATTGACATAGCCGCTTCAGCTGGGCTATTCTCCTTGCCCCCCACCGCCTACCCGGAGTCCCACCACGACCTGCGTCTCTTCCGGCGCCAGGCAGCGCTGGTCGTCACAGGCTTGGTATCTCACCAGCAGCCGGACATCACCGGAGGTCCCCGGCCGAGCCGCCGGATCCACTGCCATTTCTGCCTTCAGAACAACGACGCCGCTGTACACTGACAAGGTCTCCTCCAGCCCGGCGAGGTAGAGACTTTCTCCGGAGGGGTAGTGCACCTGAGACAGCGTCAGCGGGATGTCGGCGTTCACCGTCACTGAGGTGGGTATCAGCCAGTCGCTGGCCGCGGGGTTGGCGTTGACGTGCCAGCCGTCGAGGAGCTCCAGGAATACCGTCGCCGAGACGGCGTCGCCCGGTGCCGGGGTCGAGTCGGAGAGCGCCGCCGACACCCGCAGAATGCCCTCGGAAAGCGTTCCCTCGACGGAGCTCTCTCCGCCCTCGCCTGCGTCCCACAAAGGCCGCGCGATCGCCACCGCGGTTTGGGCGCCGCCTCCCGTCTCGGAGTCCTCCTGCGCAGAGTCCCGCCGGGGGCCTGCTCGCCCCCCTCCACCCAGCGCTGACCAATCGGTGGTCAGGAACCTCCTCGCCGCTGAGATCATGTGGGTGAAGCCTTCGGGACGGGCGTGCATCTCGCCTCCGAAAGAGCGCAATGCCGCCCTCGCCCGGTCCAGGTAGGCCCGCTCGCCGGTGGCACTGGCCAGCGACATCAGCGAGAGCGCGGCCACCGCATTGCCCGAGGGCAGGGCCGAGTCCTGGCCGCTCTTGCTCCTCACGATCAGATCTCTACCGCCCTGGGTGTAAAAGAACCCTCCCGTGCCCTCTTCGTCCCACAGGCGCCGCACCATCGCATCCACCGTCCTCCTCGCGGCGTCCAGCCATTCCTGCTCTTCCGTGGCCTGGTAAAGCGCCAGCAGCCCTTCGGAGAAGTAGGCGTAATCTTCCAGATAGCCGTCGTGCTTGACCGTCTCCCCGCGCGACACTCGTCGCAGCCCGCCGTCACCACCACCCAGTCTCTCCAGGATAAACCGCGCTGCCCGAGCCGCCGCATCCCGGTACGCATCATCTCCCAGAGACACCGACGCCTCGGCGAAAGCGGCTATCATCATGCCGTTCCACGCCGTCAGGTTCTTGTCGTCCAGCAGCGGGTAGGCGCGCCGGTCTCTCACCTCCCGCAGCCTGACCCGCATCCCGTCGATCTGCTCCTTCAGGACGGCCATCTCCCGACCGAGCTCGCCCGCGACATCCCGCAACTCCCGGGCGCGGAACAGAACCCTCCCCTCCCCTTCCGGCATGGGTGCGAGATCGTACAGCGCGAAGAACACGTCGCTGTCGGCGCCCAGGACCTGCTGGATCTCCTCCGCCGTCCAGACGTAATACTTCCCCTCTTCAGCCTCGGTTTCAGCGTCCAGGGCGGAAAAGAACGCGCCCTGCGCCGAGGTCATCTCGCGGGTCACGTAACCCAGCACGTCCTCGACCACAGCGCGCCAGCGCTCGTCCCCGGTGAGGTGGTAAGCCCGCGCGTAGACCCGCACCAGATCGGCCTGGTTGTAGAGCATCTTCTCGAAATGAGGCACCCGCCAGCGCGCGTCGGTGGAGTAGCGGTGAAACCCACCCCCCACCTGATCGTACATGCCCCCGTTCGACATCGCCGCCAGGGTGTGCTCGACGATCTCCAGAGCGCGTCCGTCACCCTCCTGCTCGAAGGCGTCGAGAAGGAACGCCAGCCGCATGGAGGGGGGGAATTTCGGCGCCCCGCCAAAGCCGCCGTTGGTGGCGTCGTATCTGCTCTTGATGGCCGCTGCCGCCCTGTGGACGAGCGCGGTGTCCGGATCTGTCGGAGGCGCCTGCTGTTCCGCCTCTATCTGGCGGACCGCCGCCGTCAGGCGCTGGGCCACCTCCTCCACCTCCGGGCGACGGTCAACCCAGTATTCGTGTATGGCCGCCAGAATGGTGGGGAAACCCGGCCTGCCGTGAGCGTCTTCGGGCGGGAAGTAGGTGCCGGCGAAGAAGGGCTCGAGATCGGGCGTGAGAAAGACAGACATCGGCCAGCCGCCGCGACGGTTGATCAGGTTGGTAGCCGTCATGTAGATCCGGTCCAGATCGGGTCGCTCCTCGCGGTCCACCTTGATGTTGACGAACCATTCGTTCATCGTCGCGGCGATCTCGGGATCGGAGAACACGAGACGCTCCATGACGTGGCACCAGTAGCAGGTGGAGTATCCCACCGACAGAAAGATGGGCGTGTCCTCGGTGCGCGCTCTGGCAAACGCCTCCGGACCCCAGGGGTACCAGTCCACGGGGTTGTAGGCGTGCAGCAGCAGGTAGGGGCTGGACTCGTGCTGCAGTCGGTTGGCGGGGAAGTGGCTGTCGGCGCCGTGCGCCGCGAGTGCGGCTGATGTTTTGGTAGCGCCTGTCTTGTCGCCTGTCTGGGCGCCTGTCTCGGTGCCGGCGTACAGCCAGTACGTGGCCCCGGCCAGCAGCAGGACGGCTGCGGCGGCGGCATAGCGAACCGCTAAGGCGGGGCGAGAAACCACGTCAGCGTCTGTGACTGAACCCGCCGCGGTCGGATCGATGCCCGCGGCGTCGAAATCCCCCCGGGCGGATCGGGCGGCCTGACCCCATCAGGCGGCCGTGCTGACGGTCTCTGCGCGCGTCATCTGGCGGGTGGCATCCAGCGCGTAGGTGACGTCGTCGGCTGACACGTGGCGGTTGGTCACCAGGCGAACCCGCGTCGGCGGCCGGGGATTGCAGAGGATCCCCAGCTTCTTCCAGCGGTCGATCAATTCCGCCGAGGTCCAACCGAGGCCACCCACGTCCACCATGACGATGTTGGTGGGTCTGGGCGCCTGAGTGGCGGAGATCCCCTCCATGGCGGAGAGTTCCGTGCACAGTCGGCGCGCGTTGTCGTGGTCCTCCGCCAGACGATCGACCATCTTCTCCAGCGACACGACGGCGGCGGCGGCGATGATACCCGCCTGACGCATGGCGCCGCCCAACCGCTTCCGGGCCCGGTAGGCCTCCTCCATAAAGGCGCTGTCGCCGCACAGCAGCGAACCCACGGGCGCGCTCAGTCCCTTCGACACGCAGAACATGAGCGAATCCACGTGCCGGGTGAACTCCGTCACCTCGACCCCCAGAGCTACGGCGGCATTGAAGATCCGTGCCCCGTCCACGTGCACCTTGAGGCCGTGCTGGCGCGCCACCGATGACACGGCTTCGAATTCCCCCGGCGTCCACACCGAGCCGGCGGCGTTGTTGTGGGTGTTTTCCAGACACACCAGCGTCGGTCTGGTGAAGTGCACGTTGTCGGGCCGGATCGCCTCCTCCAGCTGCTCAGCTGTGAAGATGCCGAATTCCCCCAGGATGGGGCGGGCCGCCAAACCACAGATGTTGGCGTAGGTGCCGGCCTCCCAGTTGTACAAATGGGCGAGCTCTTCGAAAATGACCTCGTCCCCGGGCCGCGTGTGCGCCAGCAAAGCCGCGGTGTTGCCCATGGTGCCGGAGGGTACGAAAAGAGCGCGATCCATGCCCGTCTTCTCCGCCGCCAGTTCTTCCAGGCGTTTGACGGTGGGATCCTCCCCGTACACGTCATCGCCAAGCTCGGCCCGGCTCATCGCCCCTCGCATCTCTTCGGTAGGCAGGGTGACGGTATCGCTTCTCAGGTCTACGACGCGCTCTGGCATGGGCGGATCAATCTCCTCTTCCCTCATTTGACGGCGACCACGTGGTCTGGTTACAATTTGATCTAACCTAACCGGATGGAGGTCGATTGTCTATGGCATTCCCTGCTAAAGGCACCACGCATCGCCCCACGCCCACCGGACGGCGGGGCATGATCGCCTGTGCCCATCCGCTGGCCTCGCTCGCGGGCATGCGCATACTGATGCACGGCGGCAACGCCATCGACGCCGCCGTTGCCACGGCCGCCGCTCTCAATGTGGTGGAGCCCTATATGTCCGGCATCGGCGGACTGGGGTACATGCACATCTACAGCGCCGCCCACCGGGAGCACAAGATCCTCGACTACGTCGGTCTTACCCCGCACGCAGCCGAGCTCTCGCTCTACGACGACGATGCCAAGCAGGATCGCGGCCCCCTCTCGCCGCTGGTTCCCGGCGCCTGTGGCGGCTGGCTCGAGGCCCTCCGCCGCTACGGCACCATGGACGCGGCGGCCGTCTTTGGCCCAGCCATCGAGTACGCCGAGCAGGGATTCGCCATCACCGTCAAGAACGCGGAATTCATCGGTTCGAATGTGCCGGATCTCCGCAAGTACCCGTCCACCGCCTCCACCTATCTGATCGACGGCCGCTCCCCGCAGCCGGGAGAGGTACTGATCCAGAAGGACCTGGCCGAGACCTTGAGGACCGTCGCCGCCTCCGGGCCCGAGGTGTTTTACGCCGGCCACCTGGCCGACGTCATCGCCGCTTTCATGTCCGAAACCGGCGGCTTGCTCAGCAAACAGGATTTGACCGAATTCAAGCCCGTCTGGCTCGATCCCATTTCGATCGACTACCGGGGACATCGAGTTTTCACCCCGCCGCTCCCCTGCCAGGCGGTGCAGTACCTGGAAACCCTCAATATCATGGAGGGCTTCGACGTGGCCGACATGGGCCACAACACCGCGGCCACCCTGCACCGCTTTATCGAGGCGGCCAGACTCTCCATTGCCGATCGCGCTGAATACGCCGCCATCGAGAACCCGCCCACCGCCGGCCTGCTGTCAAAGGAGTTCGCCGCCGCTCGCCGATCTCTCATCGGCGAGCGCGCTCGTCCCGGCGGCGGCGACACCTTTACGGCCGCCAAAATGCAGGACGAAATACTCGCCGGGGATCCCGGCGCCTGGATGAAGTCGGAGTGCACCACGCACTTCGACGCCCTCGACGACGACGGCAACGCCGTGGCGGTCACGCAGAGCCTGGGCAGCGGCTTCGGCTCGGCCATGGTCGTTCCGGGCACGGGCGTGTGCCTCAACAACTTCATGCGCTGGTTCGACCGCGAGCCGCTCAGCCCCAACGCCATAGGACCGGCTAAGAAGAACGAGATGTGCATGTCGCCGACTCAGGTCTGGGAGGGGGATTCCCTGCGCTTCCTCATCGGCACTCCCGGGAGCTACGGCATCCTGCAGACCACCCCGCAGATGATCATGAACATCATCGACCACGGCATGAATATTCAGGCCGCCATCGAGGCGCCGCGAATGACCACGGGGCGCGGTTACTCGGTCAATGTCGAAGAGCGCATCGACGCCGCGGTTCTGACCCAGCTGGAGGGCATGGGGCACGAGTTCAACCCGCTCGGCGACTGGTCGGCGGGCGTCGGCGGAGGCCAGGGCATTGCGATCGACGGCGACACCGGGTCGTTCATGGGCGGCGCCGACCCGCGCCGTGACGGCTACGCCCTCGGATGGTGAGCGGGCAGGCTACCGTCAAACGCTGGGGCGGCGCAAAGCGGACCTGCGCAGCAGGATAGCGAAGCAGGCCTCCCCCCGAGGCGCCTACCTCGACTCGATCATCTCCCAGCTCTCCTCCACCGCTGTACCTAGCTCCTCCTGCACCTCTATCCCGAAACCGGCCGCATCACCCTCATCTTCTTCCTGCCTTCGTTGCCAGTTCTCGCGAATCTCTTCGAACCTGACCGCCTGTTCGGGAGTCAGGATAGCCATGAAGGCGCTGCGATGCTCAGCGCGCAGGCGGCGGATTTCCTCCCTGCTCAGGACCTCCCCCTCTTCCCTCATATCCTGCACGCTTCGCCGTTGCTCCTGCAGCAGCTCTCGCCACTGCTCCTTCTGCCAATCTGCAAGTTCGAGCGCCTCCGCCAGCCGAGCGCGTGGCCGCTGCTGCTGGCGCGGACCGGCCAGCTTCTCCTCCTCCTCGAAACGGCGCGCCCGCTCCAGCAGTCCCCTCTGATCCTCCGTCAGAATCTCGTCGCGACTCGCCCGTTGGGACCGCATAGCCCATCGGTACTGCACTCGCGCGTCCTCGGGAGTGAGAGAGCCATACTCCACCTGGTCGCGAAGCGACTCCAGGTGCTGCTTCAGATCGCTGCGCAGAGCCCGCAGGCTGTCCTTCTGATCCTCCGTCAGCCTCAAGGCCTCGCCTAGCCTCTCGCGGAAATGGCTCACGTCGTCGTCCCGACGCTGGACGTGCTCGTCATCGTAGCCTTGAGCCTGCGCGGTCAGGGTCCAGGCTGTTGCCAGTGCGAGGGCAGCCAAGAGGACGGATCGACGAACAGATGTCACCGTTATGGCCAATGAAACCACTAGTCGCGCGCGTGTCATTTCTCGCTCTCCGGTGTGCAGCAGCGAGCGGGCTGCCAGACGTTGCCATCCCCTCCCCCACTCCCCCGCTCGCCAAGTCGCGCAGAGAACGGGGGCTCCAACCGGCTCCTCCGCTGGAACAGGGGCAGCTCCAACCGGCTCCTCCCTGGACGACTGACTTCTCATCCTTCCGAATATATTGCTACTTGCCGGCTTGGTCGAGCAGACCCTGAAGGGTTGGTTCCGAGAATCCGCTCTCTACCGGCCCCGGAATGAAGCTGCACGTGCGAAGGCCTCCAGCGCGTGCTGGCAATGAGCCCAGGCTCGTCGGGCCGCCTCGAAAAACCGCTGCGCTCCGCCGACTCAAACCAGTCGAAGATGATCTTGATGGGGCACTGGATCAGGCCCCGGGCGGGATGACCCACTGGCCATGGGAATTGCCAACCACGACCTTACCTGGCCTGGGTGTCTGGACGTTAACGGGCTGATCGCAAGCGCTGCGATCACCGACGAAGGAGATACGGATATGGAGGGATGGGAGGCGCGAAACGCGCAGTGGGTGGAGAAGCTCAGCCTCAAGACCCGCGATCGAGTCGTCCCTGACACGGCGGTGGTCCTTGGAGTAGAGCCGGGTGCGGTGTACCCTACCGAAGAGCTGCCCGAGATCACCATCGCCCCGGGAGTCACCGCGAGAGCGTCGTGGGGCCAAGGGTCGCTGCTGGAGACCCTGGCCATGGAACCCGGCGCGGAATACCCCGAACATGAGCTGACCGGCGAGGCCATCACCCGGGTGTTGAGTGGTTCGGCCACATGCGGGGTGGATGGCCGGAGTCTGAAGCTCGACCCGGGTTCCGTCCTCTACCTCACCGAGGACACGAAGCGGACGCTGCGGACGGGTTCCGAGGGGCTGCGGGCGCTGGAGGTATTCTCACCTGTCCGAGTGGACCATCTCAACCTGGCGGGCGTGGCGCACGGCGAAGACGCCGACGTCTCCTTCCCCGACCAGGGCGTTGAGCCGTCACTGGAACCCGGTGTGGTGTACGCTTTCGACGACATGCAGCGCACCCCGATCGTGCTGCCGGGCATGGATGCGGACGCGCCGACGGCTCACGCCCGATTCATGTGGGGACGAAACGTCATGTTGAGTTTCGTCAGCATGGCTCCAGACTCCTCCTTCCCCTTGCACCTCCACCCCGAAGACCAGCTTATGATCGTTCTGCGGGGCGCGATGGAGGAGGGGATCATCGATACCTGGCTGCCCATGAAGGGAGACAGCCTGGACGTTATTCTGCAGCCGGGCGGTATGATCCACGGGGCCAGGATGAGTCCACTGGGCGCGGACGTTCTGGACGTGGTATGGCCGGTGCGTCCCGACTACGTCGCCCTTCACCAGAAACACGCCAGCAGGTCCTAGTCCTACGCGTTTCCCGGGCTGCGACGGCGTGGTCACCGTAGAGTCCGTTGCCCGCTTCCGCGTCATCGACGCCGGTTGGGCCTACTCGACCCATCCTATCCCGACAACAGCGACGGCCTCGACACTTGGTGTCTCCAATCTTCGGGAGACCAGAACTCCGACCAGAACTCCAGCAAGTTTCCGTCGGGGTCGAAAAAGTAGTACGATCGAGACCTCATCCACCTTATTTCGGCCGGCCCGCACACCTCCGATCCGTGTTCACGAAGATGTGAAATCGCTGTTTTAAGCGTTTCTCTCGGCACCGTGAGTGCGTAACGAACGCGCCCCAACGCGCCCCTTCCGGCGACCTGTCTCCCCCGTGAGGCACGAGTATGTTCCCCCGGATTGACGT
>PBRM01000147.1 GCA_002725915.1 Gemmatimonadota bacterium | reverse complement strand
TCCGGCGGCGGCTCGACGCCGCGCTCGCCGTCGGTATGGAGCCATTCTGCCCAGTGATGGGCCCATTCGTCCCACAGGCTGACGGCAAACCAGCGAGCCGGACTGAGCACCGGAAAAGTGGACTCCGCACCGATGGCCCCGATCATGTGCTCGCCGTTCTGCGTCACCCGTTGGAAGTAGAGGGTTCGCTCCTCCGGCTTCAGCGACGTCTTCACCCCCACCTTTTCCCAGTTGGAGCGCACGATCTCCACCGCGTCCATGTTCGGACCCTTGACGTTGTACAGCTCAATGATCAAGCTCAGCGTCCGTCCGTCGGATCCGATTCGGTAGCCGTCGGAGTCCCTCTCGGAGAGGCCGAGCTCGTCGAGGAGGTGATTGGAGCGCTCCGGGTCATAGACCAGATGATTGGGCAGGCCCTCAACCTCGACGTAATCGGGGGACGACGGGTTGAGCTGCATCCGACAGATCACCCCCTTGCCGCGGTAGCACAATCTGTTGATCAGTTCCCGGTCGATGGCCAGGGACATGGCGATGCGAAACCGCCTGTCCATGAACAGCTCCCTGATCACCGGGTCACCGGGGTACTGCAGATTCATCATGATAGCCCTCAGTGACGCTGTGTCGTACTCAAGGATCCGGTAATCCCTCTGTGACTCGAACTCCCGCAACAGGTCCTCATCCTCCCAGTTGAAGTGCCGCTGCTGCATCTGCAGGCGGCCGCTGATAGCGCGGAAGTTGATCATCTCCGGGTTCAGGAAGATCTCCATCTCTATCCTGTCCAGGTAGGGCAGCTGGTTGCCGGCTGGATCCACTTTCCAGTAATACGGGTTGCGCTCGGCGATCAAATAGTTCCCAGGGTCCCAGGTGACGACTTTCCACGCCGACATGACCGGCCGCTCGGGGTTAAAGTCATTGGCCATGGCTTCGAAGACGGCGTAGCTGACGGAGTCGGCCGGCGCCGGACTGTCCGCGCCCGAGCCGGGCAGGAATCTCTCCAGGTAGTGCCGGGGGGCGAAAAACCCGGCCCTCTCAAAGACCAGGGGCCACTGGTTTCCCTTGAAGGCCAGGTACTGCAGCGCTATGGGGTAAGGGCGATCGAAGGTGAGGCTGACGGTGTGGTCGTCGATCCTGACCACATCCATGGTCACCTCATTCGGCATCCAATAACTCGGAATGGACGAGTGCAGGTTCTTGTCCTGGGCGATCCTCTCCCACCAGAACATGATGTCGCCTGCATCGAAGGGATGGCCGTCGGACCACTTCAGACCCTTGCGCAGGTGGAGGACAAGGGTCTTGTCGCCGTTCTCCCACTCCCAATCGCGCACCAGCCCGGGCCCCACCTCGATGCCGCCGCTGGGAGTGACCGACCAGCGCAGTATCTGCTCGTACACGCAGCGGCCGTAGGCGTGAAAATCGCTCGAGCCCTTCATCATCCGGTGCCAGGTGGCGCCGTATTGCCCGATCTCGTGAACAGGTTCAACGACCATGGGCTCCTCGGGGAGCCGCTCCGCCACGGGAGGCAAATCTCCCCGCTGCACGCGCTGGGCGAACATGGGGGCCTCGCCGTACTTCCCCGTCGGCGGTTCGGCGCTTGCCGCCGCCACCCCTGCGCCTAATGATGCCGTCAGCGCCAGCAGGGCGGTCGCCACTCTCGGGTTGGAAGCACGCCTTGTAAGAGGTGCAGTCATGATTCAGCTTACGTCCTTCTAAACAATCTCGTACGCTCCATCATGTATTAGCTGGATCCCGGATCTCACCCGGCCCGCTGAAGAGAAGGTGGTGAAAAGTCCTTCTCGACTCGCGCATCCATACGGGGCGAGACCGTATTTATTTGCCAACCTCCCACGGTTACCGTTTATTAGCAGCGACGGACGCGGGGGGCGTACCAGCGCCCACTCGCGGTCCCCGCCAGGGTGAGAGGCGGGCCCATCCGAGGGAGAGAAAAAGACATGGCCGAAACTATCGACCAACTCACGATCCACTACGAGGAAGACGGACAAGTTCTCCGCAAGCAGCTGGACAAGCAGGTCCTGACCAAGGGCTCCTGGACTACTATCATGTTTCTCTACCAGGACCTGGACCGCAAGAGCGGCGAGTACGGGCACCACAAGGTGTCCATTCGCCGCTATCAGAAGCGCGAAGGCGTCTACCTTCAGCGCAGCAAGTTCGAGATCTCCAGCCCCAACCAGGCCAGAGCCGTTCGCGAGCAGATTGGGGACTGGTTCCCAGACGATGAGTGAGCGAAGGCTGCTTCTCCCCCTCACCTCCCCCCTCTTGCGGTAGGACTACTTCCCCTCCTTGTAGGCGATACAGCTGATCTCCACGCGAAACCCGAAGACGAGCTCCACGCCCCCTACACACGCCCTGGCTGGAAAAGCGCTCTTGAAGTACGAGCCGTACTCCTTGTTCATCTCGTGGTAATCCTCGATGTCGGTGAGGAACACCGTCGCCCTGACCACGTCATCAAAGCTGTAGCCGTTCTCTTTCAGGATCCGCTCTATGTTATCCATCACCTGACGGGTCTCGGCGGCTACGGATTCCTTCACGTCCACGCCATCTGCCGTTCGCGCTATCTGCCCGCTGATGTAGAGCGTGTTGCCGGCTTTGCGAGCAGCGCTGAAGGGCAGCTTCTTGATGGCAACCGACTTCTGTGCCGAAGCGGACTCAGGAGAAAAACCGGGCAGCAGGAACGAGAGGGAGAGAGAGAGCAGGAGAGCGGCGGACTTCCCTTTTGACATTACTTCCTCCTTGGCGGTCAACCACGCCATAAAAAAGTCCTTCTGAACGATCTGTCTTCCCCATCTTGGGTGTGGATCCGGATATAAGCCACACAATCTCGTGTGCGGGTGAAGGTGCGTCCCCCTCTTGCGAGATTCGTCAACCATTCCACGGATCGTCTCTTGAAGATGAGAGATAAAGAAAGCACATCGCCCCTCTCCACGACAGTCTATTAGAGCGAATACACCACGTTGTCGGTCATGCCGGTGAGGTAGTCGACGACCACCCAGAACCCCATGGCGACGAACTGACCCACCACCAGACCTATGAACAGGGGCTTCCCCTTCCGGTACAGCGCCGGGCCGCCGAACTTCAGGATCACCCCCTTGATCATCCACGAGATGAAGACACTGAGCACGATGGTGTCGGTCATCCACATGGAGCTCACCGGGAGGCTCATGGGGTGTATCGGCCACCACACGAAGCGCTGCTTGGCCGCCATCAGCAGAGCCATCAACGCGCCTCCGTAAGCCGTCCACAGCCAGCCACCCCAGTTTACCGGCGTGTCGTTGGTGACATGGCGGGAGATGAAGTTGAAGGGGTAGTGGACCAGGCCGGTGTAGAAGCTGCTGAGGTTGATCCCTCCGTTCCGATAGCAGAGGGAGAGCTCGACCCAGACCGATGACACAGCGCTGATGAGGATGGCCGTCAGCATCGCCCACAGCAACGGCCGCCGGTTGCCGCGAATGCACTCCGCCACTTTCAACGCGTTGGCGCAGGCGGCCATCACGAAAATCCGCATCTCTCCCGCCCACACGAAGGTGTACCCCAGCGAGGTCACGCCGGCCACTCCCAACGATTCGACTCCGAATCCGGAGACCATGAAATTCCCCGGGTTCATCGGAGCCCTGGTGATAAAAAATCCACCTTCCGTCACCATGCGCGTCAGCCCCACGAAGATGACGAAGGCGACAAACAGGAGGATCCCCACGGCCCAGAACGGCATGCCGCTCTGCCACAGCCACCACCACATGAGCGCCGTCCCTCCCAGGAGTACGAGCACCGCCGTCCGGTAGGTGAAGATCTCCTGCGCCTCGTCTGTCGATCTCCGACTCCGACTCGCCGAAGATCCATCCGCCGAGGTCGCCGATGCATACTCCCCCCCTCTCAGAGCCAGGCTGGCGACCATCGCCAGGTGGCGCCTGCCCATCCACAGACCCATCATCACGAAAACCGTCATTGCGCCGATCGCCTGGTGGGCGAGAATCGGTACGGTCACCCACTCCATGCGCTCGTTGCTGGTCACGCCGAGGATATTGAAAACACCCTCCTGGGTCTTGGCCAGCAGGTTGAATACCCATATCCCGAGGGCGACGTCCCTGCTCAGGAAGTAGGTGAGACCGATGATGCTGAAACTCAGCGTCGGTCGCAGGATGGTCGTGCGCCGGAAAATCGGCAGAGATCCCGTCAGCGTTATCTTGGGTATGAACTCGTAGTACGCGTGCAGGGCGTTGATGGCGCCGATCGAGAACGGGATGGCCACACCGATCCAGAAGATCCAGGAGCGAAACACGGCGGGCAACAAGCGACCGGGCTCCTGCTCGATCATGGCAAGAGGCGCCTGCATCAGCGGGTACACCAGCCTCTCGTGGTCGATCCACTGGCGCCGCAGGATCACCATGATGGCGATCATGACCAGGTACAGGGCCACCAGAAACGGGATCCATGCCAGCAGGGCCGGCATCCAGGCACTCCAGGCGATCCTCGCCCCCATTTCCTTCGGGTTGCCCTCGTAGAAGTTCTTGATGGCCTGTGCATCATGGGGCACGAACCAGTCGGGGACGTATCCCATGAACAGCCCGGCCCAGCCGTTCTCCGGCGAGGCGTAATACTGGGCACCGCTAAGGTAAGGCAGGAAAAAGCCGGTGAGGCCCATGGAGGGAATGGAGGCGGCGACCAGCGTCATGATGTAGACGAGGGCAACCTCCGACGTGGACAGCTGCCAGGCACCTCTAAGGGCGCCCAGTAGCGGGTTCAGGCAGGCAGCTATGGCAAACAGGAGGAAGAGGGCGACGGGTGAACCGAAGTCGATGGCCACCCAGCTGCCGCGTATGACGTTGTCGGCGTAGGCCACACCGGCGCCCACCACCAGGCTCATGAGGGCGCCGAGGACGAAGGCGCGGCCGGTGATGCCCTGGCGGCGGTTGTTCATTGCCCTATGATAACTACAGGTACACCCCGGTTCAATTTTGAAGGAGGCAGAGATGGACTCACGGCTCAAGAGATGGATGAAGCTAGTGGGATTGTTGGGATTGCTGGCTCTCGTAGGCTGGGATGTCAGCGCCCACCAGGTGACCACGATCTTCGTAGGCCCTGCCGCTTCCCAGCAGGGCGGAGAAGAGCCGCTCCAGGTGGACGGACTTCCTCTGCTCCGCCCGGGCACGCTCACCCTGGGCGAGGGAGATCCGACCGTCGCCATCGCCGCTTCCATCGACCAGGAGCTGTCCGAGACAGCTCCCCTGGATGCAACTCTCAGCTTCGAGCAGGTGGACGCGATTGTCCGCCGCGGCCTCGACCTGGACCAGTCTGGCCGCTCCATCCGGGAGGTGATAGAGCCGGATGACTGGGTGGTCCTCAAGATTAACAGCGTCAGCAACCGTGGCGACATGGGGAGGGACGGAGACTGCTGCTCCCGTTGGACCCACGATGGCACCGAGCACCCCGGCCAGATCACCGACCTGCGCGTGGTCAAGAGCGTCATCGGCTATCTGGTCGATCACGTGGCGCCCCAGCGCATCACCATCGCCGAAGGAGGCTCGGGCTCTCCCCGCCGCGACAAGCCGGGATTCCCCAGCTACGCCGTGGATGACAGCTGGTCGGCCGAGTATCCCCAGTTCGCCGACCTCTCCTACATCGGAATTCTCGCCGACTTCGCCTCCAGGGGCGTCTCCACCGTGGTGGACACGGCCGACCTCAACTACGCCCCCTGGCGACGCGAGGACATCCCCGGTGGGCCGATCTCGCGGCTCTTTGTCACCCGTTCCAGGTACAAGGGAGCCCAGTGGGGATTCCACGAGGACGGCAGTGGCACCTACCGCGCCCGGGGATTCGCCGTGCCGGAGCCGATACTCGACGCGGACAAGGTGATCTCCATCCCCGCCATGAAGACCACCATCTACGGCACCACTTTGGGCATCAAGAACTACGTCGGCACCCTCGCCCCTCTGGCGTATGGCACGGGCCTGTCCAAATCTCCCCACAGCGCTAACAACCCCGAACAGGGATACGTCGATCTGTTCTCCTACAATCCAGCCGCTTACACCGTCATCGAAGGTTTCTGGAGCACCGAGGGCGACGGTCCTCAGCGCGGCGACAACGTGCAGCACAACCTCGTCGTCGTCGGCAGTGATCCGGTGGCCACCGAGGCGATCGCCAATGTCACCATGGGCTACAATCCCCTCGATCTGGAAGTCCTGTATCTGGCCGCGGTGAAGGGCTTCGGCACGCTGGACCGCAGGAAGATCACGGTCGTCGGTCGCGAGCCCGAGACCGTTCGGCACGACTTCGCCAAATCGAGGGCGGTGCCGGCAGCCGCGGGTGAGACCTTCTACTACGGCCGCGGCATCCGCCGCTGGCTGGTGGCCGGCCCCTTCGCCGACGGCGATCTGGCACTCGACCACCTCCCCGACGAGGGACAGTTGCGCCCCCTCGAGGGAGAGCCGGCCGGGGCCGGTGTGTGGAAACGCGTCGAGCACCTCGGGTACTCGGCCGAGCGCCTGCTGCTCACCGATATCACCGGTTCTGATCCCGATGTCGTCAGCTACGCCTTTGCGCTCACCCACTCCAACCGCGAGCAGGAGGGTTTCCTGTGGCTGGGGTACGACGAGGTCGCCAAAGTCTGGCTCAACGGAGAAGTCGTGTACGACGACCCCGAGCCGCGTGATTTCGCCCTGGCCGAAGAGCACATCCCCATCCTCATCCACCGCGGCGAGAATCGTCTGCTCTTCAAGATCGGCAATCTCGGGGGGCGCACGGAGATGTCCGCCCACATCGTCGACGAGGATGGCGACCGGATTCCGGGCATCGATTTCGCCCTCCCGGGCGAGGTCACGACCGCGGTGGCGTCAGCAGGCGATGCCCTGCCCTTCTCGCCGGCCTTGGTAGGAAACTTCCCCAACCCCTTCAATCCCACGACGCACATCCGCTTTGCCGTGACCGAGCCAGGACCTGTGACCTTGTCCATCTACAACGTGACGGGTCAGAGGGTGCGGGTTCTGGTCGAGGGGGACGTAGCTCCGGGATACCACCAGGTACCCTGGGATGGCCGCGACGCGTCGGGGGCCAACGCCGCCAGCGGCGTCTACTTCGTGCACATGCTGACGGGCAGCTTCACAGACGCTCATGCGATCGCCCTGATACGGTGATGACTTGGGTAATAGCGTGCTGTTCTGCGACAGCACACTAGATCGATAACTCCTAGTCCGATTCGGACCTCAGGTGTTTGTAGGCCTCGGTAGCCGACTGGGGGTTGTCGAGGCTGACCGACCACTCCCGCTCCTCGCTGGGTGCCTTGCCCAGGACGCGGGCCATCTGGCGGATGTGTGATCCCTCGCACCCACAACAGCCGCCGATGTAGTTGGCGCCTAGATCCCGCGCCCGGGCGGCGAAGTCGCCCATTTCGTAGCGGGTCAGCTTGTAGGAGTCGAGCTTGTCGGGAAATCCCTTCGACCGAGTGAAGAAAGGCTCCTCCTCGGTACAGCGGTAGGCCACCGGCTGCGCGGCCACGTGACAGTCGACGGCGCCGCGCATCTGTTCCAGCACGGGCAGCATGAAACCGGGGTCCTGCCAGCAGTTCGCCCCGACGACATCCGCCCCTGCGCCCTCCAGCATCTTCGCCGCCTCTGCCGGCGTCTTGCCGTCCCGGGTGTTCGGCCCCTCAAAGGCAAGGGTCACCATAGCCGGAAGGCCCGTGCTCCTTGCGCACTCCAGTCCAAGCAGGGCCTCGCCGACATGCAGGAAGGTCTCGCAGATGAAGAAGTCCACCCCCTTCTCCATCTGAAAGCCGATCTGCGAGTCGAAGAGCCTCCGGCACTCATCCGCGGCGGCTGCGCTGCCCTCCTCGTACTTCCAGGTCAGGCAGATGTCTCCAGCGACAAGGGTCGACTCGCCCCCGGCCTCGCGAGCGATCTGTACGGCGGCCCGGTTGATATCACCGAGCCTGCCGCTGTAACCGATCTGGGCGAGCTTGTTCTCACTGGCGTAAAAGGTGAGTACCTGGAGCACCTCGGCGCCGGCGTGGACGAATTCCTGATGAAGGGCCAGCAGGGCGTTGGGATGCTCTATGGTGACCTCTGGTGTGAACGGTCCCGCCTGGACATACCCCCGGTTCTCCAGGGCGAGCAGGTAGCCGCCGTCCCCGAGCACGATGCCCTCCTCGAGTCGGTCCAGAATGGATCCTGTCATAGTTAGCCTCCCCTCCTGTCTCCTGTTCGTGGCTTCAGTGAAAACCGGAAGATCCCAGGAACACGAGACGCCTGTTGCTCGTGGCCTGCTCACCTGCGAGACAACATCGCCAACACCTCGCGTCGTCCTCGCAGCAGGCTTCGCACTCTCTGCATCTACCTGTTCTTTCCGAGCTCTGTCGGGTCTCCGCGTCCAACCAGCACATTAATCGATTGACACTGACTGTCAAGTAACCTGCCTGCCAGCCTCGACAGCAGTGCCCGGTGACTCGACCTGCTGCTTGTCGCGCGCTTTGCCGGGGACGTCACTGAGTTTATATTTCGACCGACGAAAGGAGATCCCGTGTCTGAATCCATCCGTCGCCTCACCCGAATCGGCGCGGGGGCGCTGCCGCCGGCTCCCGGAGATATATGGCGCCTGAATCTGTACCGCATCGGCGGTGCCGTAAATCCCCAGTTCAGCGTCTGGTCGGATACTCGCACTGAAAAGGCTCAGTACCACGTTCCCGAGCGCTTCGGCATCGTCCACTTCGCCGCCGACATCGTCACCGTCGACATCGTCACCGCCGGAGACGACACATCCGGTGTTGAGCTGGAGCGATGATGGCAAAGCGCAGGGTCGTCGTCACCGGAGCTACCGGCGTTATCGCCACGCGCATCCTCCCCGCCCTGCGGGAACGCTACGAGCTCACCCTCCTCGACGTGAAGAGCACCGACCCGGCAGGCGAAGAGGTGGCGGGGGTGACCGTCGCCGATCTGGCCTGTCGCGACAGAGACACCTACCGACGGCACTTCGAGGGGGCCGACGCCGTTCTCCATTGCGCCTTCCGCCAGAGCCCGGGCGTCGGCTACGACTCGCCCGAGCGCTACTGGCTCGAAGCCGCCAATGTCGATATGGCCTACAATATCTACATGACTTGTCAGGAGGAGGAGATCAGGAGGGCGGTGGTGATCAGCTCCAATCACGCCTCCGACTACTACGAGCGCCTCGTCTGGGCCGACCGCATGGAGTTCGTCACGCCCGACATGCTTCCCCTCTCCGACAACTTCTACGGCTGGGCCAAAGCATCCTACGAGCTCCTGGGATTCACCTTCGCCTGTGGAGAGATCGGTGGCCGTGCACTCGAGAACGTCCAGATCCGCATCGGCGGCCCTCGAGAGACCGACATCGATCGCTGCGGCGCCGATCTGAAAAAGATGCACCGCGCCCTGGGCGCTTACCTCAGCCTGCGCGACGAGATTCAGCTGCTGGTGAAGAGCATCGAAACCCAGAACATCGAAGACGATAACGGCATCCCCTTCCAGGTCTTTTACGGAGTCAGCGGCAACGCCCACAACTTCTGGAGCATCGCCAACGCCCGACGCGTCATCGGCTACGAGCCGGAGGACGACAGCCAGGTCCGCTTCGGCGACAAGATCGCCCGCATCATTCAGGATGCTCGCCTCGACAGGGCTGGGGTCGACTCGCCCTGACGCCGCCATGTGGAGATCAGCGCGTCTGCTTCTGCCGGGCATCTGCACCGCGGCGGCCCTGTCCGTGGGCTGCCTGTCCTCTCCCGAAGACCGAACTGACACCACCACCACTTCGCCGTCACCGCCCGCCTCCCTGTCGCCGTCGGTCCCCACTCTCTCGGCCCCGCCTAGCTCGCCGGAGTCCCACAGTGGGGTCCGCTTCACCGACGTCCACGCCGCCGCGGGCCTGAGGTTTCGCAATGTTTCGGGCAGCCCCGAGCAGCGCTACATCCTCGAGTCCATATCCGCCGGCATCGCCTCCTTCGACTACGACGGGGACGGCTACCAGGACCTCTTCGTGGTCGACGGCAACCGCGTTGAGGCAACCCCCGCCGATGCCGGCAATCGACTGTACCGAAATGAGCCGGCAGCGGACAACGCGCCCATCACCAGGATCTTTCGGGAAGTGACCGCCGCCGCCGGCCTGTCCCACTCCGGCTGGGGAATGGGGTGCGCCGTGGGCGACGTCGACAACGACGGCGACCCCGACCTCTACGTCACCTACTGGGGGCCGGACCTCTACTACCGCAATGACGGGGATGGAACTTTCGTCGAGTCATCCGCGGCAGCCGGCCTGGGCAGCAGAGACTGGGGGACCAGCGCCGCCTTCGGTGACCTGGACGGGGACGGTCTCCTTGATCTGTACGTGGTCAACTATCTGGAGTTCGACCTGGAGACCCCCCCTGCGGGCGGCAACTGGTGCACCTACAAAGGCTTGAACAGCTTCTGCGGACCCGAAGGGATACCGGCGCAGGCGGATCGGCTGTATCGCAACAGCGGAGAAGGCCATTTCGTCGACGTCACCGCAGCAGCCGGCGTGGATCGGTTCGCCTATCCCGGATTGGGGGTCGCCCTGGGAGATTTCGACGACGACGGCGACCTGGATGTGTACGTGGCCGATGACTCGGAGCCCAACCTCCTGTTCCGGAACGACGGTGACTGGCGCTTTACCGAGACCGGTACCCTCGTGGGGGCGGCGTACAGCGAAAACGGACGCGCTCAGGCGGGCATGGGTGTGGACGCCGGCGACTTCGACAACGACGGCGACCTGGATCTGTACGTCACCAACTTCACCGACGACGTCAATACCCTGTACCAGAACCAGGGGGATGGCTGGTTCGTCGACGGCACCTATGCGGCAGGAATGGGCAGTGTCGTCCGACCCTATCTGGGCTGGGCTGCTGGCTTTTTCGATTACGACAACGACGGCTGGTTGGACCTCTTCGTGGCCAACGGCCACGTCTACCCACAGCTGGAAGAACATCCCGCCGGACTGCGCTACGCCCAGAGGAATCTGCTCTACCGCAACCACTCCGGCCGCTTCGAGGAGATCGGTCGCAACGCCGGACCGGGCTGGCTGGTAGAGAAGGTGAGCCGGGCTGCCGCTCTGTCGGATTACGACAACGACGGCGACATTGACCTCGCGGTGGTAAACCTCAATGACGTGCCCACACTGCTGCACAACGACGGAGGCAATCGCAACAACTGGCTCGGCCTGAAGCTCATCGGCAGCGACAGCAACAGGGACGCTATCGGGGCACGAGTGACGGTGAGAGCCGGAGATATTGTACAGGTCCGCCAGGTGCAGCGGGGACGAGGGTTCCAGGGGCAGTGCGATCCCCGTCTCGTCTTCGGATTGGGAGACAGGCAGCGGGTCGACGCCGTGGAAATACTGTGGCCATCTGGCCGACAACAGCTAATGGATCCCCCCCCTCCCCTGCGGCGCTACCTCGAGATCCGCGAAGACCGCCACGAGGTGGTAGCCGGGCCGGTGGTGGCTCCGCGGAACTCCCCGCTGCCCGACCGATTCTCCCCGCCACCGGACCCGACTCCGAGTCCTCGACCGGCCTCTTGGCAGGGCATGAGCGCTGCCGAGCTTCGCAAGACAAGTGCCGACTACTACCGGCAGGGCCGATATGCGGAGGCCCGGAAGGCGCTGGCAGACGTGCTGGCGCGGGCACCGGACGACATGTCGTCTTACGTAAACCTGGGTCTTGTGCTGTATTCCGGTCTGGGTCGCTACGATGAGGCCGCGTCTCTCCTGGAGGGGGCGGTAAGGCGGGACTCGGCGGTCGCTTCCGCCCATCACTTGCTGGGCAAGGTCTACCTCCGCCAGCATCGCGTCGGCGAAGCCATCGGCGCCCTGGAACGGGCGACGCGATTGGGCCCCTCGTCGTGGCATTACGAAAACTGGCTGGGA
>PBRM01000146.1 GCA_002725915.1 Gemmatimonadota bacterium | reverse complement strand
TCGGATTTCGCACCTTCAACGCACTCCAAATGGCCTCATTCCATCAGCTTGGTGATCTACCCGAGCCGCAACTCACCCACGAATTCTACTGACGAGCCGTTTATTGCTTCCCGCGATGACCGCGGTGCCGCCATCGTCCGGTCCCAGATCGGTGAGATTGGTCAGCGTCTTAATGAATGGGCAATGGTACTGACCATTTGTCGTGGAGCCGGACTCTGGGTGCCAGCCGGCATGAAACCCGTATCTTTGGCGCTTTATTTTTTCTTCAGGATAGCGAATAATGTGGGCATCTGACTGTAGCAGTCGAACATGCGTGCCGGCAATCTCTTGCGCCATGCCTACCAGATAAGGTATAGCCCTGCTCTTTCAAGGCCTGCCGATTCCCAGGCGCTCGCAGACCTCGTCGAATTCCCGCTGGGTGATCTCGTCCAGTGCAGTTGTAGGCGCCGGTGAGCGAAAACGCGGCGACTCGATGACGCCTTGGCGATGGAGGATTTCCTTGTGAACCAGCCCGCCAATGCGGAGGACCGGGTGGATCTCCTGTTCCCACACCTGTCGCGCGGCCTCCACGTCACCGCCCTGCCACTGATCCCACACCTTGACGAAGGCGTGCGGTAGACTCGGCCAGGGCATGGTGCCCTGGGAGCCGCGGCGCAGCTCTTCGAGCAGGTGCGTGCCACTGGCGCCGCCGAACACGGTCACCAGACCTTCACCGTACTTGACCGCCTCCTCGACCTTCTGCGGCGTCGGTGAGCTTTCGACCTTGGCGTAGCGCAGGTGCTCCGACTCCTCGGCGATCCGTCGCATTACAGGGCCGCCAACCGCCTCGCCCGCCTCCTGCAGGAAGATGGGAATGCGGAGGGCATCGGACAGGGACTTGAAGTATCTCCGTGTCTCACTTTCTGACACACCTCCTGCCGGCGGTGTGCACATCACCGCGTCTGCACCCAGATCCTGCGCCTGCCGGCTGTACAATACCGTAGCGGACGTGGACGGCGCACCCGTATTCACCACTACCGGTACGCGGCTGCGCGATTGGTCGATCACCACCTCAGCTACTCGCAGCCGCTCGGCTTCAGTCAGCTTGGGGATCTCGGTGGCGAAGGCGATGCCCAGACCGTGGACGCCGGCGTCTATATTGTAGTCGACGACGCTCCTCAAACTGTCCTCGTCAATCTCGTCCTGGCCATCAAAGGGGGTAATCAGGATGGGGAAAACGCCGCGCATGGGGGTGGCCACTATTCTCCTCCTGTGTCATGTTGCTGATCGAGAGCGTCTATCAAGGCTTGCATCTTCCCGGCCACGAAACGGGTGTGGATGGCGATCAGGGCCTCTCCCTTTTCGGCCGTTGCCAGAGTGGCGTTCTCCTGACGGGCCCGATCGCGGGGATTCTCGGGATTGGGGCCGCCCTCGGGCCAGCCCTCTTTCGAGAACGGTTCCAGATACGATCTGACCTCAGCGGACAGATCGCGGGCGTAGTCGAGTCCGGTTCGGTCGTATTCCTCCATGGTATAGGAGCGCACCCGCTTCGGCGAAGCCGCCAGCATGACGGAGGTCTCCTCCTCCGAGGCGTGGTTGAGGGCCGTCTGTCGTGCCACCGTGTCCAGCTTTCCGTTGTCGAGATCGCGGTACCCCTGGAGGATGGCGCCCCGCTCTTCGTCTGGGATGCCGGTCCAGTAGGAGACCTCGTCGAGCACAACGCCCAGTTCCTGTTGCCAAGACGGCAACTGTTCCCTCAGTAACCCGTGGTTGCCGCCGTGGCCGTTGACCACCAGGATGGCACGGATGCCGTGGGTCTTCAGGCTCCCGATCACGTCGTAGAGATAGGCCAGCAGGGTCTCCTTGCGCAGCGTCAGCGTGCCTTTGCGCGCCATGTGGTAGGGAGAGTAGCCGACAGGGCAGGACGGAGCGACCGTAACCTGCGGGTAGAGCTGCAGCGCGGCCTGCTGGGAGATGAAGGTGGACAGGACGATATCGAGATTCAGGCTCAGGTGCTCGTTGTGCTGCTCGATGGCACCGATGGGGATGATGGCGCCTTTCAGCTTGCCGCTTTCCAGCGCTTCGCGAATCTCCCTGCGGGTGCACTCGCCCAGCATCACCTTGTCGGGATGGACGGAATGGTCGCTCACTGTCAGTCTCCTTCACGGTGCTAGTGATCGCTGTTGTGAGGTCGGCTCTGCCGACCTACTCTACGGACTTTGATGAGTGCGGTCCACTGCCAGAACGACACGCCCGAAGACAGTATCCGTTCCATTGCCTCAACCCCTGCCAGCAGCCATATTGATGCCGGTTTGACATCCTCCACGCCCGCAAGAGCCGCTTCACGCGGGTTTCATTCGGGCATTCAGCCTCGATTCGGAGAAGTCAGAATGACGGAACAGGCCCAACCAGAAGGCTCGACACGCCGCCCCAGAATTGCCGCTGTGGTGACGGAGTACCGCCGCTACTCCCATGCTCAGCACATCCTCGATCGCTTTCTGATCGGATACGGTTGGGGGAATCGGCATCACCGCCCCGAGATGGACCTGGTCTCGCTCTATGTGGATCAGCAACCGGAAAGCGATCTGAGCAGGGCGCGCTCGGAGGAGTTCCCGCGGATGAAAATATACCCCACGATCGACGAGGCTCTCACCCTGGGGGGAGACGGTCTGGCCGTGGACGGGGTTCTGCTGATTGGCGAGCACGGGCAGTACCCGAAGAACGACAAGGGACAGACGCTCTACCCGCGCTACGAGTTCTTTCGCGAGATCGTCGACGTGTACCGAAGCAGCGGCCGCACCGCACCTGTCTTCAACGACAAGCACCTCTCCTGGAATTGGGATTGGGCCAAGGAGATGGTGGAGACCGCACGGGCGATGGGGTTTGCGCTCATGGCCGGGTCGAGTTTGCCGGTCACTACCCGCCTGCCGGCCGTCGAAATGCCTCAGGGTGCCGAGGTCGAAGAAATCGTATGCGTTGGCGTCGGCGGGCCGGACAGCTACGACTTTCACTGCCTCGAGGCGATACAGAGCATGGTCGAGCGCCGCAAGGGTGGGGAAACGGGCGTGGTGGCTCTGCAGGCGATTCGGGGGGTGGCTTTCTGGGCGGCGCTGCGCTCCGGATCCTGGGAGGGCGGTGGATGGGATCCACAGCTCTTCGAGGCGTGCCTCTGCCGCAGTATGCTGCTGAATCCGGCACGAGAGAACTTCAACCACCGGCTGCCGACGGAGGAGGATCTGCCGGCCCTAGTCGAAGATCCCATCGCCTACCGCTACGAGTACGCCGACGGACTCAGAGCGACCATCATGCTCGTCAAGGGTATCGTCGGCGACATCAGCGTCGCCGCCAGACTGAAGGGTCGGGAGAAGCCGCTCTCGACACTGATGTATTGCCACCCGCGCGAGGTCTGCAATTTCTTCAGCCCCCTGGTCAACCACATCGAGACGCTGGTCTCGTGCGGCCAGTCACCGTATCCGGTCGAGCGCACCCTGCTGACGACCGGCCTGACCGCGGCCGGGGTCGAATCGCTTCACCGCGGCCAGGAACGCCTGGAGACCCCGCACCTCGACATCTGTTACCAGGCTACCGCCGAGTCCACGTTCTGGCGGGACACGCCGACGGGGATGAGCGGCACACCGCCGCCTCCGCGTGCCAAGAGCGTGGGAACCCGAAAGCGGATTGCCGTTATCGGCACGATCTGGGGCTTCAACACCCATGTGCACCACATCACCGACCGCTTCCAGGTGGGGTACCCGCTGAATGGTGAGTGGAACCGGCCGGCTATGGATGTGGTGTCACTGTGGTTGGATCAGCATCCGGAAAACGACATCAGCGAGGTGAAGGCGAAACAGTTCGGCTTCAAGTTGTATCCCACCATCGCCGAGGCCCTTAGATGCGGTGGAGAGAAACTCGCCGTAGACGCCGTACTGCTGATCGCCGAGCACGGCGCCTATCCCACCAACAGCAAGGGTCAGTCGCTCTACCCACGTTACGAGTGGTTCATGGAAATCGTGGGTGTATTCGAGCAGGATGGGCGGTCTGTTCCGGTGTACAATGACAAGCATCTATCTTACAGCCTCGACAAGGCCAAGCGCATGGTAGCCGCCTCGAAGCGCCTCGATTTTCCCATGGTCGCCGGCTCGTCGCTGCCGCATACATGGCGCCTGCCCGATCTCGAATTACCTCTGGGCTGCGAGATCGAGGAGGTCGTCATGTCCGCCGCGGGGGGGCCCGACGCCCACGTTTTTCATGGGCTTGAAGGGCTGCAGGCCCTTATCGAGCGCCGCAGCGGGGGAGAGACCGGTGTCCGCGCGGTACAGCTGCTGCGGGGAGATGACGTGTGGCGGGCAATGGAAGAGGGCCGCTGGTCGAACCGACTGCTGGAAGCCGCACTCTCCCGCAGCGACGAGCTCCTGGGCATCTCCAAGGTAGACGCCCGACCCCAGGATCTGCTCGGGAGTGGGGTTATGCCCGGCAGCGTAGAAGATCCCCACGCCTGGATCATCGAGCGCAACGACGGGCTGCAAACCACGGTTCTGCTGCTGAACGGGGCGGCGGGGGATTTCCTGTTCGCGGCGAAACTAAAGGGCGTCGATGAGATCGTGTCGACCCAGATGCTGCGCAGCCCCGGGCCCAACGTCCACTACTCGGCCTGTCTGGCGTCGAACATCGAGCTGATGTTCGAAACCGGGAGAGCGCCCTTTCCGGTGGAGCGAACGCTGCTGGTCGGCGGTATCCTGGAGCGCTCCTTTGACTCGCTCGAGGCGGGAAGTATCCGTCTCGAGACCCCGGAGCTGGATGTGTGTTACACCGTGGGCCCCGAGTCGCTTCACGCCAGGGGCTAGCACTTGGCCCAGAGGCGCCCGCACAGTGGGGGGCTGAGTCTCATCACGCTGGGGGACAACACCTGATTGCACAGAGGTCGGTGCCATCTTCGGTGGACGAATCGCCAGCATATGCACGTGATCCGGGGCCAAGGACCCTCGGATAATCTGCACCTCCCGAGTCATGCAGATCCCTGGCACAGGGAACTAACTAAACCTCCGCCCTCTTTGGATCGCGAAGGTAGCGCGCGGCAATCAGGAGAGAGATCAGCGTCAGGGTCAGCACAATTATCCACGGCGAGGCCGAGTTCCAGTCATACAGAATGCCGCCGCATAGGGTGGCGATCATCAGCGGGAGAGTGATGAGGAAGCCCGTTCCGGGTCCGCCGATTCCGCCGGAGGCACTTCCGATCATCACGGTACCGCGCCCGATCGCCGCCATCGCTCTCCCCCTGGTAGATCTGGGCACGGTGTCGGCCAGCAGGGCGGCACTAGCGGGACCAAAAAAGGCACTCGCCACTCCCACGACACACCGTATCAGCAGAACATGGACGAAGGAGCCGGCAAACAGATAGAGCGGAATGATGGTAGACACGAAAAGCGCGCCGATGATGAACCGGGTGCGGCCGAAGCGATCCGTCATGAATCCTGCAGGGATGGCGACCAGGATTTTCAAGGCCGATTCGACCATCAGGATCAACCCCCACTGGGTGGCCGTGAGTCCAATGTGGTAGGTCGCATAGATGATCCAGAAGGGGCCGGCAACGCCGTTGGCGACGAAGCAGAGAATAATGATGACAGAAAGCGCCTTCAGAGCGGGGGAGAACCCTCTCAGTATCGATGGAATTCCGGCGTAGGAGTTTTTCAATGTATCCGAGAGATTGTTGACGCTGACCGTGTCCCCGGAGATTTCCCGCGTCTCTCGGATGAACCGGAGATTGATGGTCGCGCCGACGGCGTAGGCGAGGGCCATGATGGCGTAAAGGATCCTCATGCCGGTGTTCACGCCGTAGACATCCAGGGCCGAACCGGCCACCCAGGGAGCGAACAGAGCCAGCGCCCCCATCAGCGCTCCCATGGTGGCGATACCGCGGCCTCGATTTTTCGGCGGCAGAGAGTCGGCCAGAATGGCGGAAGAGGCGGGGAAGTGAAAGACGGCGAAGCCCTGGAGCAGCCTGGCGACTGCGATCCATTCCCAGCTCGGTGCGAACACGTTGATCAGCAGCACGGCGGCAGAGAAGTAGCCGGCCGTTGCGATCAGCTTGGGCCTGCTCATGTGATCGGCGAGGTACCCCGCGATCGGAAAGATGAGCAGGCCGCCGAGGGGCCCAAGGGCGTAGACTATCCCGACTTTGGCCGGATCGCCCCCCAGTGAGAGGATGTAGAGCGGGATGTAGGGAAAGACCATGCCCCGGCAGAACATCCCCAGGCTCCCGGACACGGTGAGCACCAGGACGTTGCCGCGAACGAATCCGAACGTCTGCGATAACGACCACCCCTTGCCCATCCTCATCCCTTCAGCACAGCCTGGCGACGCCTGGAATGGGCCATTCCGTCATAGCGTCTCCAATCGGTCGCACCCACTGGCGGGTTTCGCCTAGCTCCTCTAGGGCCGGAGGGCTTCGGCAGCCTCGCGGAGGGCAGCGAGGAAACGGGCCGCCGGGCCACCATCGACGAGGCGGTGGTCGAAGGTGAGACTGAGAATCGCGGTGTATCTGGCCACAACCTGACCGTCGCGGACGACCGGCCTCATGGCGATTCTCCCGATTCCGAGGACGGCGCTCTGCGGCGGATTAATGATGGGCGTAAAAGCGTCCACGCCGTGCATTCCCAGATTGGTGATGGTGAAGGTGCCCCCGCGGAGATCGTCGGGTCGGAGCTGCCCTTCCCGAGCCCGGGCGGCAAGCGCAGCTGCCTCCTCGCGAATTTTCTCGAGCGACTTGCGGTCGGCGTCGCGAATGACGGGTACCAGGAGTCCGGCGTCCGTGTCGACGGCGATGCCGACGTGAATCGAGCGGTGGAGCAGAACGTGGCCGTCATCCAAGGAGGCGTTGAGCACTGGGTGATCTGCCAGAGCGAGAGCGGCGAGTCTGACGAAAACGTCGGTGTAGCCCGGTTTTGGTGCGGGGCATCGCCCGCGTAACTCAACCATCCGGGTGGCATCGATCTCGGCAGTGAGAGTTACGGTGGCGTTGTCGCGAGAGCTCTGTGACATTCTGTCGGCAATGACGCGGCGCACGGGGCTCAACCGTGTCCTCTCGATCGCGGCCTCATCGCTCGAGCCGTTGACCGCCTCGGAAGCGGAGTCAGCCGTGGTGGATGCGGCGCGGACATCATCCTCGGTGATGCGGCCGGAGCGGCCACTGCCGCTGAGCTGTGTCCAGTCTACGCCCAGCTCACCCGCCAATCGCCTGGCCCGGGGGCTGATCGCCGGTTTTACGCGGGCAGACTTCAAGAGGGGTGATTCCGCCGACGACCGGGAGTGCGCGGGATCAGGCTCGCCGCCGCGGGAGGGTGCGGCGGCCGGCGGCGATTGCAAGGCCGGCTGTGGCGGCGGCTCATCTGATGGCGTGGATGAGGGCGCTGCTACAGGCGCCTGCTCTCCTGGCTCGAGGAGATATCCCAGCATGGTGCCGACGGCAACCGTCGCGCCCGGACCCGGAGCCCCGTCCGGTATGTGCAGGATGCCGCCATCGAAGGACTCCACTTCATTCACTGCCTTGTCGCTTTCGACGATAAACAGAATCTCACCGACCGCCACCGTCTCCCCCTCTTTCTTCAGCCATTCGACAAGGGTGCCCTCGTCCATGGTCCATCCGAGACGCGGCATGACGATTTCGACTGACACTGCTGATCCTGTGGGGAGATGGAGGGGTTACTCGGCGGCGAGATTGCGGATCGCCTGAGCGATCTGTTCGGGCTGAGGCACAGCAGCAGACTCGAGCGGTGGGCTGAAAGGAGTAGGGCCGTGCGGACCGTTCAGTCGTCGAACCGGGGCGTCGAGCTGGTCGAAGCCCCGCTCCATAATCTGGGCGGAGATTTCGGCGCCGATGCCGCACGGTCCGAAGGCCTCATCAATGATCAGCAGACGACCGGTCTGGCTTACGGATAGGAAGATCGCCTCGCTGTCGAGGGGCGCCAGGCTGCGCGGGTCGATGAGTTCTACAGAGATTCCAGCGGCGGCCAGTTCGTCGCACACCGCCAAGGTTTTCGACACCATGGGTCCCAGGGCGACGACGGTGACATCGTCCCCTTCGCGGCAGACGCGAGCCTGGCCAAAGGGGATGGTGTAGTCATCCTCAGGTACGTCGCCACGTGTGTTGAGGAGACTCTTGTGTTCCAGGAAGAGGACCGGGTCATCGCTGCGGAGGGAGGTGGTCATCAGTCCCTTGGCATCGTAGGGGGTAGTCGGGACGACGACGCGGAATCCCGGCAGGTGGGCGAATATCGAATAGTAGCTTCCGGAGTGATGCGTGGCGTGGCCGCTGCCGGCTCCGATGCAGCCGCGAAGCACGACCGGCATCTTCAGGCGCCCGCTGGTCATGTATTGGATCTTGGCAATCTGGTTGGCTAGTTCGCCGAAACTGTCGAGGATGAAGTCGATGAACATAAAGTCGACGACGGGACGGGTGCCGGTCATGGCGGCTCCGGCGCACAAGCCGACGAATCCCCGCTCGCAGATCGGCGTGTCTCGAAGGCGGCGAGGACCGAAACGCTCAAAGAATCCGGTCGTGGTATTGAAGTTGCCGCCGCGCTTGCCGATACCCTCGCCGAGTACGAAGATGTTGGGGTCCCGCTCCATCTCCGCGCCAAGCGCCTCTCTGGCAGCCTCTGTATAGGTCAGTTCCCGCATGTCAGCCGCCCTCCGAAAAGATGTGATCGGTGACGGTGTCGGGATCGGGCCAGGGACTGTTGGTGGCAAATTCCACCGCTTCCTCGATCTGTCCGGCGACCTCCCGGTCGATCTGCTCCAGCGCCTGCGGCTCGATGGCGTCACGTTCAAGCAACCGGGCGGCAAACGCTTTGATCGGGTCGCGCGCCTTCCAGTCGTTCACCTCCTCCTCCGTTCGGTAGCCTCCGTCCTGCATGCCCTCGGCGTGACCTCGTGTCCGATAGGTTCGGCACTCGATGAGGGTGGGGCCGTCGCCGGCCCGGGCGCGGGAAATGGCGGCTTGGGCGGCCTCGGCGACGGCCAGCACATCGTTGCCGTCCACGGCGATGCCCGGCATGCCGTAACCGGCGGCGCGCGAAGCGACGTCGGTGTTGCGGGCCGCGTAGCTGAAGGGGACTTCGGTGGCGTACATATTGTTTTCGCACACGAAGAGGGTGGGGAGCTGCCAGATCGCCGCGAGGTTGAGGCCCTCGTGAAAGGCGCCGTTGCCGACACCGCCGTCGCCGAAGAAAGCGACGCTGACGCGATCGGTTTCGAGGAGCTGGAAGGAGTACCCGGCGCCTGTAGCCTGGAGAATGTTGGGGCCGACGATGCCGGTCGTCCCCATCATCCCCACGTCCGGGGCGAAGAGGTGCATGCTGCCGCCGCGGCCGTCCGAACAGCCGGTGGTGCGACCGAAGAGCTCGGCGATGAGCTCACGTGAGGGGACTCCCTTGGCCAGGGCATGTCCGTGCCCTCGATGGGTGCTGAAGACGGCGTCGTCGACGCGAAGATGGGCGCAGACCCCGGTGGCGACGGCCTCCTGTCCAATGTAAGTGTGGCACGCCCCGGTGATGGCGCCCGCCTGGTAGGACCTGGCCAGCTGTTCTTCGCACCGACGGATAACCACCATCGTGCGATAGAGCGAGAGCAGAACTTCGTTGTCGAATGCCATGAGCCTAACCGCTGACCGTGGGCCCGCCGGGATACGATCCGCCGGCGTTCATCGCCAGGTTACCACCGTCCATGGGGAGGAGGATCCCCGTCACCCAGGCCGATGCGTCGGAGGCGAGGAAGATACCGACTCCCTTGACGTCCTTTGGTTCACCGAGCCGGCCGGTGGGGATGCCGCGCAGCCAAGTGTCGATCATTCGGGGCTCGCGGTCCAGTCTCTCCCGCAGGAAGGGATTCATCACCTGGGCGAGCAGGATGGCGTTGACGCGGACGCCCCGTCCCGACCACTCGGTGCTGAGCTCTCGGGTCATCTGGGCGACAGCACCCATAGACATGCTGTAGGCGGTGTGGCCGCGCCCCATGGCGGTCAGACTGGCGAGAGAGCCTATGTTGATGATGCTGCCGCGACCGGCCTCGAGCATGCGCCGGCCCCCTTCCTGACAACAGCAGAAGCGCCCGACGACGAGGCCCTGAAGCACGTACTCCACATCTTCCAGCGATATTTCCTCCGGTTTTCCGAGGAGGGCATCTCCGGCCACATTGGCGAGCACGTCGATACGGCCGAAGTCCCGATCCAGCTGTTCGAACAGCGCCCGAATCTGCTCGGGATCGGAGACGTCGCACTTCACCGGGACGGCCCGTCTCCCAAGTGCCTCGATCTCGGCGGCGGTCTCGCGAGCCCCCTCCTCGTTGAGGTCGGCCAGCATCAGGTCGGCGCCGACCTCGGCGAACCCCAATGCCATGTTCTTGCCAATGCCCCGGGCGGCGCCGGATACGAGGGCGACTCGACCGCTGAGGTCGAACAGCGGATGGTGCGCGGGTGAAGATGGTTCGTGTTCCAACGGAGGCCTCCTTGTATATTCCCTAGAACGATGTGTCGATCGATCTG
>PBRM01000145.1 GCA_002725915.1 Gemmatimonadota bacterium | reverse complement strand
GTACTCGCAGAAGATCTCGGGTCGGGCGGTCAGGGTACCCACGTGTTTCATCCAATGCTCAGATACGCCGACAGTGATCGGCGTGGCCACCACAACCTGCGGATGCAATCGCTTGGCGCTCTCCTCGGCCGTGTAGGTCACGTGCAGACTGTCGTGGATCATCTCCAGATGCTCGTTGTGCTGCTCTGTAGCCGCCGTGGGTACGATGGCCGCCTTGATTATGCCTCCCTCCATGCGCTCGCGAAACTCTTTTCGCGTGAGATCTCCAACGAAAACTCGCTGATCGGACATAGTACTTCCCTCTTCTTCCTGTGAAAATGTGGATTGGCGCCCTACGGAAAAACGATGCGTGGCGCGCGCCACGCGGCCCTGCCTGCCAAAGCCGTTTACGCTGCGGACGGACAGCTCGTTTGCCCTCGGATACAGACACCACTTGAGTGGTGCATCGTCGTCAGCAGGCAGGACGGCGCCAGGGCGACGCCGGCACCTGACTCCGAGCTGATGAATCGATCGCGCCGCATTTCCGATAGAATGGATCAGTCACAGCCGCCCATCGCGGGTCGCGCCGATGCCCAACAAGTCCCTTTTCCCGGGCGGCGCGGCGGGCAGCTCGCCGTCCAGGCGCTCCCACGTGCGTCCATCGTCGGCCTGCAATGCAAATGCGTCGACCACGACGTCGCCCTCGATACTCAGCTGCATTTTCACGATGGGTTTCCTCCCGTTGAGGCCAGAATCACGGATTCCGATCCTCTCCATCCTCCTCCTCTGCCATTAGCGCAGGAGGTCACCCTTCGCAGGGATCGCATCGCCCCGCTGTCAACTGCCGATCGAAGCTGGGACGCAGCAGCTGCGTCAGGGCGTCGGGCAGCTCCCCGCGCTGCGCCTTCAAAGCCCACACGGGGGGCACGGCATGGGGGGGCTGCGCGATACCGCTGACCTCGTCGACTTTGCGGTAGCAGAACAGGGAGCACCAGCGCGTCGAGCGCTCCTGGGCCTTGGGCGCCACCGCGTGGGCGGCGTGGGACAGACAGCAGACGATCGAGCCGGGCGGCAGGGCTAGGCGTTCGATTTCGAAAAGCCGGCCGGTGACGGGATGCTCCCTGTCGCGCATCCAGCCTTCTCGCAGGGCCTCGTCGTCCGGGGCGCGGCAGCCGGCGGGGTCTCGGGACAGATGGCTGCCGCGGACCAGCTTGAGGCCGCCGTCTTCGTCGGCGGAGAATCCCTGCGGGTAGCACAGCGTCAGGTTGATATTCGGCTGACGTCGGTACTCCTCGAGGCCGACGGGCTCGGCGTTGTCGCAGCCACTGCCGATCTGGTGGCTGTGCCAGCCGCCGCCCGCGTACCCCGGGGCGCGCGTGAGCAGCTGGTTGTGATCGAAGTAGACGGTGTCGCTGCCCAGGCACAGGCGCTGCAGGTCGAGCATCTGCGGGTGCGTGAGCAGATTCATGAGGTAGGCTACATGGCCGACAGAGAAATACTCGGCGAAGACGCTGTTTTGCCGCAGCGTCTTCACGCCGGACTCATCGTCACCCTGGGGCACGAGCTGGCTGCCGCCCAGGGCGGCACGGATGTCCTCCGGATCTACCGTTGCCGTCGGCGGCCTGCGTCCGAGCCGCTCCCAGTCGACGGCGCCCCAGTCGGCCGACAACAGCCGGTCGTTGAGCTCCTGGCCCCGCTGCAGCGCGGCCGTCCAGGCGTCGACGGCGCCCGGGGACATCACGCCCTGAAAGACGGCGTAACCATCGCGGAGGAATGCTTCGGCATCGAACTGGCCGATCACCGCCTGCCAGTCGAGGAAGTCCTCGCGTTCGGCTTCCATGCGCGCAAACTCCTGGCTCGACCACTCCACGGGAGAATCCGGGTTCTGCATGAAATCGGGGCGTGTAACCCGCGCCAGCTCGGCCGTGGGCCCCTCCAGCGCCTTCGCCATCAGTGGATCGTCGATACGCGGCAGGAGAAGGGGGTTTTTCGGCGGTGCCGGCGGACGGGACTCGGTCACGATGGGTGCTCCCTGAAGAGAGGGGGTGGCGAAAGAATACGGTCGGCGCAAGAAGTGTCAATAGCTTCGTCTGCTCCGGTACGAATTGCGAGCTTGATTGACTGAGCGAATGAGCGTTATTCTGCGATTGACGCATATTCTTAACCATGCGAGTCGCGGATCCGTGTTCGGCTTGCGTGTGACCACCTACCCTCGCCCCGGAAGGACCGTTAACCGATGAGACGGAGCAAGACGCTGGAGAAACTCCGCAGCGGCAGGTGCGCTCGCGTCTGCGGCATGGGCCACTACCTGCCGTTCTACATTCGCTACGCCGCCCATTTCAGATTCGACGCCATCTGGCTGGACCTCGAACACAGGGCCATGAGCCAGCGCGAGGTGCAGAGCATCCTGGCTATGTGCCAGCAACACGACATCGACTGCATGGTGCGGACTCCGACGCAGGGGCGCACGCGGTTGTACCGCTTCCTGGAGGACGGAGCCACCGGCTTCATGATCCCCTTCGTCTCCAACGCCGATATCGCCCGTCATATCGTCGAAGCCGTGAAGTTCCCGCCCCAGGGAAACCGCGGCCTTGACGGAGCCGGACTGGACGCCGACTTCGGCATCGAGGCGTGGAAGCCGGATAGTACCTATTTGGAAGACGCCAACCAGCAGACCTTCGTAGTCGGCCAGATCGAAACGGCGGAGGCCCTGGATGAGCTGGACGACATCGCCGCCGTGCCTGGCCTCGACGTGCTCTTCGTGGGTCCGGCTGACCTCGGCCTTCGACTGGGAGAGGGAGGCGATCTCGACGCCGCCATCCAGGCGGTGGCCGATGCCGCCAGCAGACACGGCAAGGCATGGGGCATCGCCGGCGGCACACCCGAGCAGCTATCCCGCTACCGCCAGATGGGCGCGCAGATGCTCGTCGCGGCCGGCGAATTTGCCCTCGTGAAGGTCCTGGAAGAGGGCAGCAAGGTTCTCGACGAAACCGTCGAGTGAGTGAGGTCGTCGGATGCCATCTGTCGACAGACCGATACGCGTCCTCAGCAACGACGACGGCTGGATCCTGGGAACCTATGGTCCTCCCATCCGCAAGGAGGACCTGTGCGACAGGATGGTGGCCCCCCACGAAGGCACGCCCTTTGACACCTTCATCTGGAACGTTGGTGGCCGCGAGGTCTTCTCGTACGAGACTGAAGTCGGCGAGCGCTTCGCCTGGGACGTGACGACCTTCGCCGACCCTGCGGAGCGCACGCGTGCCGAGAACCTCCGTCACCTGGTGGACTCTCACGGCGGTCCGCTCGCGCTGATCGCGCAATCGTGCCACCGGATCGGCATGAAGTTCTTCGCCTCGCTGCGCATGAATACGCATTACAACACGGACGACGACGCCCTGGGCTTCGGGGCCTTTCGCCGCCAACATCCCGAACTCTTGATCGGGCGACCCGGCGAGGAGCTCCACCCGGGCGATCCGCTCTGGGGCCTGCGCACCGGAAAGGATTTCGCCTTTCCGGCGGTGCGCGACCTCATGAACAGCGTGGCCTGTGAGCTGGTCGAGCGCTTCGACGTCGACGGCATCGAGTTGGACTTCATGCGCCACCCGGGAAATTTCCGCCCACATGAGGCCTACGCCAACCGCTACCTGCTCACCGACATGGTGCAGCAGTTGCGGCGGCGGATGGAGGCGGCGGGCAAAACCCGGGGACGCAGGCTGGAGCTGGCTGTACGCGTAGCCCCGACCCTTGACGATTCAACGCGACTGGGCATGGAAGTCGAGGAGTGGATTGGAGAGGGGCTGGTTGACCTGGTCGTCGTCGGACTTGGATTCAACCCCTTCGAGGCTCGGGTGGCGGAGTTCGCTGCCGCAGCCGCGGGAACCGGTTGCCGGATCCTGGGTTGCTTCGAGGCCCTGCGGCCGGTGATGGATACCGAGGTGCTGCGGGCCATCGCCGCGCGCTACTGGGACGAGGGCGCCGACGGCCTCTACTTCTTCAACTTCTACAGCATGTCGGCCGAGTGGAAAAGGGCGGTAGTCGGCGAGCTGGTCGATCCGGCCGCTCTCGCCCGAGGCGACAAGATTTACGAGATCGACAGGGCCCGCGGGGGTGCGCGCGACTCGCAGATCGGCCACGCCTTTCGCTACTGCCTGCCGCTCGAACAGCTTCCCGTGCGCCTGGAAGAGGTCCGCGCCGAACGCTCGGCAACCCTCCGCCTCGACGTCGTCGACGACATCGCCGGCGCCCAGCGGAACGGGGCGCTGGGCAGCTGCGTTCTGGGATTGGGTTTTGAGGGGCTGGCTGCCGGAGACGAGGTGGTGGTGAAATTGAATGGCCTGGAACTGACGTGGCGAGATCGGCGCCTGCCCGCCGAGCCGTGGACGCGGCAGGCCTACACTGCGGACTGGGCGAGCTACCCATCGAGGCTGGCCACGGTTCCCTTCGAGAGCGAGCCGGTTGAATTCGACCTGGAGGCCGACTGGCTCCAGCGGGGACGCAACCTCCTGGAGATCCGACTGGCCCAGCGCGCGGCGGACGCTCCGACGGCCCTGGTGCTGACGGACGTGCGCGTCTCGATTCGCTACGTCCACTAGCAGCCCGTTTAAGGCCCATTCAAGCTCGATGGAAAAGCGACTTTATCTCGACAGGCGCCATCAACAGGAGCGCAGCAGATCCAGCATTTTCCTGGGGTGATTGGTCAGAATCCCATCCACGCCACATTCGATCAAGCGGCGTATTTCGTCCGCCTCGTCGGCGAAGAACGGATTGACCTCCAGGCCGTGGTGGTGCGCCTCCGTCACCAGATCGGTGGTCGTAATGCTGTTCGCGGGTTGCAGGATGCGGCAGCCTATCTCCAGGCAACGAGCGACGGGCAGGTTGGTGCAGATCTCCAGATGGGGCGCGATCGACCTAACCGCCATCGTCGTGGCCTCGTTGCCGGTGGCAAAAGCCGACGCGGTCAAATTGCGCCGCACGAGCTCGTCTACCACCAGACGTACCAGCGCGTCTCGACTCTCATCGCTGGCCTTGATGTGGACATTCAGACGCATCCCTCCGGGCATCATGTCCAGCGTTTCGGACAGAGTGGCGAAGCGCTCACCGGCGTATCTCGCCGAAAACCAGGAGCCGGCGTCGAGCTCCTCGATCTCGGCCATACACATCTCGCCAATCCGGCCAGCGCCGTCTGAAGTCCGGTCTACGCTGGGATCGTGGCAGATGACCAGGCAGCGATCGGCGGTCAGCTGCACATCGAACTCGATCATCTCCACTCCAAGATCGATCGCCTCCTGAAAGGCCACGGCCGTGTTCTCCGGGAAATCACCGGATGCGCCGCGGTGTGCCACCACGCTCACTGCTCGCATATACAGCTCCTCTTCACTGCCTTGAAAGCTCCGATTCCAGGCACTACCTTTCCGCACCTGCGTCCGCCACTGACCAGCTTCTTCTACCCCGAGAGCCCCAATGCCGGATTTTCTGCAGCATCCCGACACGTCCTTCCCCGTCGGCGTCGAGTACTACCGCGCACCCGTACCAAGAGCCGATGTGTGGGAGGCCGACTTTGCGCGCATACGCGCCGCCGGCCTGCGCATCGTCCGCTCCTTCAGCTTCTGGAACTGGATGGAACCGGCGCCGGGACGGTACGAGCTCGACGACTTCGACCGTCTCTTCGACCTGGCCGAGAAACACGAGCTCTTTGTGTGGCTCGACATCACCCTGGCCACGCACGGGGCCTGTCCGGAATGGCTCACCCGCCAGTATCCGGACCTTCGCGCCGTCGACCACCGGGATCAGCCGTGTACGCCCCACGCCGGCGCCGCGGCCCCCCAGGGATCGATGATCCACTGCTACGACCACCCCGCCTGGCGGCGCTGGGGCGGAGACCTCCTGCGGCACGTGGTCGAGCGCTACAAGGACAGGCCGAACCTGCTCATTTGGGGTTTGTGGGACGGCGTCAGTCCCGTGAACACCGGCGCCGGCGACATGCACTGCTACTGCTCCCACACCCTGGCCCGCTACCGGGAGTGGCTGCGCGAGCGGTTCTCTCTCGACGACCTGAACCAGCGCTTTCTTCGACGCTATCGGTCCTGGGAAGACGTGGATCCTCCCCGCTCCAACCACAACATCGTCGAAATGCTGATGTACCGCCGCTTTCACCGCGACAACCTGGTGGACCAGCTCGACTGGATGGTCGCCGAGGCCCGCAGCATCGACCCGTTCCACGAGATGCGCGCCCACGCCGCTTCCACTCCCCGTCCCTGGGACCAGGTCTGCGCCAGCCGCGTCGACAGCTGGGGCATGTCCATGTCCTCCAACCACACCCTCACCGCCGACGATGCCAGCGCGCTGGCTGACCGCACCTTCAGCTTCGACCTGTCCCGCAGCCTGGGATCGGCCGGACGCTGGTGGAACGAGGAGATCTACGCCGGCATGTCCAGGGGCGGCGTAACCTGGAAAAAGCAGTCGGATCCCCGGGAGCTCACGGCCCTGCTGTGGTTGAGTCTGGCCGGTGGCGCGGCCGGCGTCATGTTCTGGCAGTACCGACCCGAGTACCTCAGCTTCGAGTCGCCTGGCTACAACCTCGTCGCCCTGGACGGCGAGCCCACACCTCGACTCGAGGCCGTCACCCGCGCCATCGCGCACATCGACGGCATGGCCGATCACCTGCCTCTGACCTGTCCCCGCGCCGATGTCGGCATCGTCTATCACCCGGAGTCTCAGGAGCTTTTCGGCCTCAACGACGAAACCGCGCGCTTCAACGCCGATCTGCGCGGCGTCTACCGCACCCTGTGGCGGCAGGGCGTGCCCGTGGACGTAATCACCGACCGCGTCGACTGGTCCCGGTACCGCCTCCTCTTCCTCCCCAACGTGGCCCTGATGACGGACGAGATGCGGCGGCGGATCGAAACGACCCTGCAGCAGACGACAACCCGCCTGGTCGCAGAGGGCAACTTCGGCCTATACGCCAGCGACGGCCAGTCCAGCTATGGCCCGCCCGAGGGCCTGGGGGAGCGCCTGGGTGTGCGGGTCGCTGACTTCTCGGCTGTTACCCCCCGCGACATCGAAGGTGGCAGGAACACGCTGTGCTCGCCGTACGGACACTTTAGCGTAACCACGCCCTGCGGCTATGCAGTGCTGGAGCCAAGTGGAGACACCCATCCCATCGCCACTCTGGAAAACGAGACCGTGGCCGTGCGCTCCGTCGACGGCCGCTTCACCTGGTTCGGCCTGACCCTGTCGGCGGGCTTTGGCGATGTTGCCTGCGTCGACATGGCGATGGGACTCGTGCGCGAGGCGGGCGTCGAAGCTCCGGTCGGACTCGATGCCGACGGCCTGGTACCGGTCGTGCGGCGCTCTCGCCAGGGAGGCTGGCTGATTTTCCTCCTCAATCTCGAACGCTCGCCAGTGCGGACAGCGCTATGTCCTGGCTGGGAAAGCCCGCGGCTGCACGACTTGATCGAGGGACGCGAGGTGACAGCGAAGGCGGAGGGCTCTTTCGAGATCGAAGTGGGGCCCTGGGAGGTCGGTGTCTTCTACTCCGAAGAATGATCGCAGATATCCTTTGCACGGTCGCTGGTCCTGTCGCGCATCATGTGGATGGCGTCGATGCCCACCAGGTTCCCGATCATCCAGTACACGCTTCGAGGACACCGGCCACAGGTGCCGTGGCTACTGATCGATGAGGCACCGGGTAAATGCCCGGATCTGCCCCAGACCAAACCGGGTCCTGAGCAGCTGCTCCATGACGCCGTAAATCCTGTCGTCTTCCACGAGCTGCACCAGGCGAGCAGGGGG
>PBRM01000144.1 GCA_002725915.1 Gemmatimonadota bacterium | reverse complement strand
TGGCACCATCCACTCAGCGGAGACGGGGCCTCGTCCGTCGCTATTGACCCTCAGCGCTACGTCTCCTGTGGCGACCACCTTCTCTGTCTGAGGAGCGCTGCGCAGGTCCATCCAGATCAGACATGGCCGCAGTGGCTCACCGCTGCCGTCGAGTGCGACGACGCTGCAGCAGGTGGTGTCGACCGCCATCGCGGCGATCTGCCGGGAATCGACGCCAGCCTGCTCGACCGCACGGCGCACCGACTGGCCGAGCGCCTGCCACCAGTCCCGCGGGTCCTGCTCCGCCCATCCCGGATGCGGGAAGCGAGTCTCATAGGCGGTCGATGCGAATGCCATCGGATGGCCTTCCAGATCGAAGACACCCACTCGCAGGCTCTCGGTGCCGCCGTCTACTCCGATGACACACGGTTCGTTCATGGTCCTGCCTTCATTCAGTCAAAGCTGTCACCCAGGTCGCAGTCCTACACGAGGTGGGCGCGGCCGGGGACGGTGATTATACGGAAACCAGGGACGGGACCACAAGTAGCGCGCGCAGCGATGGAGAGCGAGAAACGATGGTAGGGTAACTACGATTGCCTCGAGCCGAGTTGCTGGTCGGCCCGCTCATCCGTCGGAGGACGTGCCTGTAGCCGGATGAGGGGCGGAGTTACCAGCGCCGCGTCAGGCTTGATACTGCTTGGCGACTTCCTTGTCTTGGAATGAGTTGCGGAAGAAAGCGCCGCCGACAGGTGTCTCTGTTTCTACTTATGGACGTGTAAGGGGCAGAATGAGTCTCAACAGACTTACAATGTGTCGAGACCCCTGTGCCGACTTGAAGCCATCGTCAGCCCTATAACTAACACTCACGAACGCGAATATTACGGAATGAAACCGGACCGTGATCGCCCTGTAGCATCAACGGGCCTTTGGCCGGGTTATCATCACCCAGTTGCCCGCCAGTTGGACCATCAATATTGACATTATCATGGATTTTCTTGCCGTTCAGTGTTACTGTCAGAACCATTTCAATGAGTGTAATATCCATGATTTGCCATTCACCCGCCGGGTTTGTGGCTTCTACGTCAGGACGTTTCTGGTTGTAAAGAGCGCCGTTCTCTGCAGGATAATCATAGGTTTTCCCCAAACTGTCAAAAACTTGTATTTCGTAACGACCTCGCAGGTAGATACCACTGTTACTTCCTTCAAGAAACAGATACTCAATATGCAGGTCGAAGTCGCCAAATTCATCCTCTGTAATGATATCAACAGCATGCTTTGTATTTTCAAGAATGCCATCATGAGCAACCCACGCATGCTCTCGATCAGTGTGACGCATCCGCCAACCACTTAAATCTTTACCATTAAAAATTTCGATCCACTTGCTGTCCATAATTATCTCCCCAAATGTTATTCCACTTGTGCAAAATCGCATCAATCGTTGCGATCACTCCGACCTCAAGCGCTCCGTATCAAAAAACCCAATGACCGCTATCTCGCCGAAGCCGGTCCCGTCAAACACGACCATGACTTCCACTTCTGCAAACCGTCCGGGCCAAACCCCGGTAACTTCGGCCTCGCCATCTGCAATGGAGTCACCGCTCTGTGCCCAGGCACTGCTGCTGAGAAGAATGGTCGTAAGAACGGCGAGCCGCATCAACCTGCGCTCCTGTCGCCAACGAGAGGCTCCATACGGAGGTCCCGAAACATACGCCGGGAATCCATGCTGGTGCAATGACTGCCCTTGGCAGCGCTGAAGCGCCACGGCGAGGATGAACTGAGACGATGCTTGTTGAGCCCAAATCAGCCAAGCCAGATAGCCGGTGAAATCTTGCCCACTAACCCCTGGTCGATAGAGGGCGAGCATGTGCCAACGTTGATCAGGATGCAAGGGCTAAGTCGAAGCTATCAAATGGTTTATGTTGTGTGGTAAAGCGCTGCGAGGAGGCCGTGAGGTGCGGGCACAGCGCAGCGGGGAATACGCCCTTCCACGGATGTTCGCGCCGTCTGCAGCCATCGCACAAGTTCTCCTCGGGGTCAGAATTAAATCGGCAGGCGCTGGTGGGTCAACTACGGGCAGGGTTGACTGGATGACAGCCAGATTCCATTGTAGCGAAGCAGGTTGGGAGAGAGGTCGGGGGCGCCCGCGCCACCGGGCCGATCGAGAACGGCGGCGGATCACCGCTAGGAGAAGCCTGCGAATACGGACCCCCGATCAGGGGAGCGGGTGCCGAGAATGCGGGTGGAATCAGCGAAAGGAGTGTCATGCGATGAGCGACGCGTCAGCGGACGATCTCAGTCGGCTCGGAGCTACGAGCAGGACGCGTGCGGGCATGACCATCGACCCGAAGTGGTGGAAGGAGCGCACGGTCGAGGGGCTGGCGAAGGAGTTCCGTGTTTCATCGGGGCCGCACCTGTTCATCGACTGGCGCTTCGTACAGGCGGGGCTTCCGGGATGGCTGTCCACAGACGGCCAGCCCTATGGCCTCCGCGCACCAGATGACGGTCCCATCGACGCGATAGCCGGGCGAAACCCGCGCACATATGCGGGTCCGCAGGATGTGCCGGAAGGCATCCGCCTGGTGGCACAGGCGGCGGGCAAGTCGGATCCATTCGACGGGCCGCCCGGTATGCTCGTGCTCTGCGACGACGGACAGTATCACACCTGGAATGACGGGGGCTACTTCCAATCCCCGGACGGAGCCGAGTGGGGGGAGGGAGAGGCGTGCAGCGTCGACTGGAGCCAGTGCCCTCTCGACGGCGGCATCAGCGTTGGCGGCACCGTCTGCATCGATCCCACCGCACCGGCCGGGGAGCGCTTCAAGGCCATCGTCGCGGCCGAGCGGGGAGAGGGATTCGACGGGTTCCACGCCCGCGTGCGGGAGGAATTTCTGCGAGACCGCCCCGATGACATCGATCCGAAGGCGCTCGCGCCCTGGTATTTTCACGCCTTTTTCGGCGCCGTCTCCGCCGACGGCATCCACTGGCGAGTACTGCCGGATCAGCTCTTGATGCAGGTGAGTGACACCCTCAACGTGCTGACGTACGACCAGGTTCTGGGACGTTACGTCTGGTATGGCCGGTGCTGGTGGCACTTCAACCGCCGCTGCATATTCCGCGCCGAAAGCGAGGACTTCCGGCGGTGGTCGCGGCCGGAGATGATCATCTGGCCGACACTGGACATGCACCCATCCCAGGATTGGTACACCAACGGCAAGACTGCGGTGCCCGGGTCGATCGATCAGCACCTGATGTTTCCGACACTCTTCCATCGCGCCACCGATACGACCTCGGTGCAACTGTTCTCCAGCGCTGACGGGATCGCCTGGTCACAGGTACCCGGCGGGTCGATCCTGGAGCCTGGTGAGATGGGGGAGTGGGACGGCGCTTGTGTCTTTGCCGGCACGGGGCTGGTGCCGCTGCCCGACGAGCGGATGGGCCTTGTGTTCAGCGGCTATCCCTATCCTCACAAGTATCCTCGCAACGCGGCGACCATGACTCCCAGGCGCGCTCTTGCCTCATGGCCGAGGAATCGGCTGTGCGCCCTCGAAGCGGCCGAGAGCGGCCGTTTTTCCACCTATCCGCTCCTGTTCTCCGGCAGGAAGCTGGTGCTGAACCTGGCCACGCTCAGGGCGGGGGTGGTCCGTATCGAAGTGACCGATCCGTCCGGCCGGGTTCTGCCGGGGCGCAGTTGGGCCGAAGCCGACCCCATTGTCGCCGACGCCGGTGACCACACCGTAACCTGGCGCGGCGAAGCCGATATCGGCCACGAGGATGGTCAGGCGGTGATATTTCGCTTCCAGCTCAAGGCCGCCAGGCTGTTCGCCTTCGAGTTCAAGTGAGATTTCGGCGTCACTCACCGATCCTGATCAGCTATCTCCAGCCCCAATCTCGGGCTGTCAATCACCCTGAGGAGGCCCTACCGTGCCGCAGAAAAAGGTGCTCATCACAGGCGTGTCCGGCATCGTCGGCAGCTCAGCCTATCTCCAGCTGCGCCGATCGCCGGAGAAGTACGACCTCTACGGTCTCGGCCGTCGGCGGGTGCTGTCGGCGCGCGTCGCCGACGCCCGCGATATCGACCTGCCCGAAGAGAAGCACTTTGTCTGCGACATCGCCGACTTCGCCGCCGTGCGCCGCGCGGTCGAAGGTATGGATGTGGTGGTCCACATGGCCGCGGATCCTGCCGGGGGCGAATGGGAGAGCGTCTTGCGCAACAATATCGTCGGCGCCTACAACACGTTCGAGGCCTGCCGGCAGGCACAGGTGACTCGCATCGTCGCCGCCAGCACCATCCAGGTATCCAGCGGCCACCGCGCCCAGGAGCCGTACTCCGCCGTCAGCCAGGGCAGATCCGAGGCGTTGCCGCCGGGGACGGCCAGAGTCAGCGCCGCAGTGCCGGCCGAGCCGCGCAATCTCTATGCCAGCAGCAAGGTCTTCAGCGAGTCCCTGTGCCGTACCTACGCCCACAGCCACGGCATGTCGTGCCTGGCCATCCGCATAGGCTGGGTGGTAGGTGAGGACCGCGTCCCCAATGCCAACGCCGCCGACATCTGGTGCAGCCAGCGCGACATCGCCGGCTTGATCGAATGCTGCGTCAACGCCCCTGAGGAACTGCGCTTCGATATCTTCTACGGCATGTCCGCCAACCAGTTCCTGTGGGTGGACATGGACAACGCCCGCGACAAGCTGGACTTCATCGCGCGCGACCGCGCCGAGGACAATCTGCCCGAAGTGTGAAGGAGACGACGTTGCGGCCCGGGATCGCGATCATTTGTGGTGGAGGAGAATCATGACAGAGGAAGCGAAAGAGGCAGGCAGATAGCTCTTCGGGCTTCAGGCGGCCCACACGGCGCCTGCCGACCGCCTCCCGGAACCGCTTGAGGTCGCTGGCGAAGTTGCGGCGGGGGTTCTCCGACCTTTTCAATGCGATTCGATGCGGGATCAGCAGGCTGCGATGGCCTCCTGGGCGTAAACGGCCCCCGCCATGATTGCCGATGAGGATGATAGCCATCAGCAGTGATCGGTCTCCTGGCATTTCTCACTATATTAAAAGATCTCTACTGCGTTTGTGTCATGGGTTCCTGAATGACATCGTGCCCACCTCACGAGACCGCTGTGGAAAAAAACCAGGACTTCCGGAAGCTCGATATCGGGTGTGGCCCCAACAAGAGGCCCGGCCACTACGGCATCGATCGCTTGGATTACCCGTGCGTCGATAAGGTCTGGGACGTAGGAGAAGACGGCCTGCGGTTCCTGCAAGACGGCTGCGTCGATTGCGTTTACGCCTCTCATCTGCTCGAACACGTCCCCTTCGTCCCCATGCTCCGGGAGATACACCGTGTTCTGAAGGTGGGGGGCACGGCAGAGATCTATGTGCCCCACGGCAGTTCGGTAGCCGGGTACGCCGATCCCACTCACATCCGGCCCGGATACGCATTCCGTACCTGGGATTACGTGGAGTCCGGTGCTTACGATCTGCCGGCTTTTCGCATCGTGTGGCGGCGGCTCTACTTCAAGCCTCGAGGCCACCACGAGTGGTTCACCTGGGTCATCAACCATTTTCCTCGGTTTTTCGAACGGCACCTCGCCAATGCCATGGGAGGCTGTCACGAGGTTGGTGCTTTGATGGAGAAGGTGGACGATCTGCCCCTATCCACGCGGGAGGGACGGATTGAAGTCAGGCACTGAGAGATCTGCCCTTGCCCTCTGCGAGCGGCAGATGCGGGTGACGAGGTGGCCGCGCCACTGGTTCCACCAATCCTGTGGATCAGGATCGGTTCCGGGCAACGCGGTGGCGCGGCGAAATCGCCATCGAGTGATACCCAATCGAAGGGAGGGGCTCAGCTCCGCGAGAGCCTTCGCAGGGGCAGCCCCAACTGCTTCAGTCGCCGGCGCGCTTGTTCGGCTCTCAGCGGCTTCATGTCCGGTCCCCACGGCTGCCGAAGAGTCACCTTCTCGCCGAGAGCGCGGATGCAGTCGGGGATATCGAAGTGGTGGAGGACGCCGCGGGGGAAGTTAGCCGCCGGCCAGGCGACGAGCGGCGCTTGAGTCCAGTCGCCATAGGAAAGGGGCGCGTTCTTCAGCACCACCTTGCGGATCCTGCTGTGGAAAAGCGCGGCGAAGAGGGCCAGCAGCGCGCCCTGTCCGCGACCGTAGAGGTGAATGTCGCGAGCGCCCTCACTGACCAGAAGGTCAAGCGTGGAGAGCACGTCGTGGACCCTTCTTCCCAGATAGCTCTCGCCGAAGAGCAGGCCGTAACCGTGGTACATGTAATCCATCCCGTACGGGTAGGTGAAGTTGCGCCTTTCCGCCTCGGGCATAAAGTCGCCCATCCCCCTCGTGTCGAGGGCGTAGAGCGAATGGCGGCCCTCGGAGGCGTGGCCAAGGGGATCCGAAACGAGATCCTCCGCACTCGATACGTGGGGGAGTAAAAGGTGCACGGTCTTCTCCACGTCGAGGGAGTAAGCTCGACTCGCGTCACTCATGCGCTTGTGGAGGAGGGCTCGAGCGGGCAGCTCGGTTTCGACCATGTAACGGGCGATGGTACGTCCCTGCAGGTGCGCCGGACGCAGGACGCGGAAGTGAGGAGGAAGCAGTTTCTTACGCTCAGGCAGGTGCAGACATTCGGCTAGCAGAGTCTTGAGTCTGTCAGCAGCGGGCGCCGGCCGACGGTCGCGCAGCTCGGTGGCACGTCTGGCCGTCTGGGTGTAGATGGGGACGGCCCCGGCAGCGACGGTATTGCCCTTCGGTGTGACATTGACCGCCGCCGCACCGAGGCCGACGATTCTCGCCACCCGCTTCGGTCGTTTCAGTCCGGCGTGGCAGCAGAAAAAGTCGACCATCGCTTCCTGGTTCTCGCGGAAAAAACCGTGTCTGCGGGGCCCGACAAAGAGTCTGGCGTTCTCCGGTGGCACCCGGAGCACGTCGTAGAAAGACCGAACTTCACCGTACGCCTCCTCCAGGCCGCGGAGGTCGAAGAAACAGTACTGCTGCCCCAGCAACAATACTGGATCTGGAGCGCGGGCGATGATGAAGTCGGCCATCTCCAGACCGGAGCCGACGACGCCAGGGGGATACTGCTCGCAGTCGGCAGGCAGCTCGTTCTCGAAATTGGCGGTGAAGGTGGTGACGAAGCAACTCGGCGCCGCCATGGTGATGCGTGGTTCGATCGCCCACATCCACGTCGTCATGGTGCCACCGCCGGAATTTCCCGTGAGGCCAACGCGGCGGCGATCGACCTCGGGCCGACTCAGCAGATAGTCGAGGGCGCGAATCCCGTCCCAGGCGCGCCAGGCGCCGAACCATTCACCCACC
>PBRM01000143.1 GCA_002725915.1 Gemmatimonadota bacterium | reverse complement strand
TTTGCCACCTACGGTGGTTTTTTTATCCTCGGACTGTATGCCCGCAGTCGCAACTGGTTTATTGACGGCCAGATACCGGGCTGGCGACTGATCGGGCTGTTATTCGGCTGTCTATTGCTGGCGGGCGGAATCACCGCCGGACTCTATTTCCTCGGTCGCGAGGTCATGCCCCAATTTGCTTTGATGTTCTTCGGCATTATGGGGGAAAGTCTGTTGGGGGTTATCTGGCTGGCCGTTGGCATTGGCTTGACCTACCGCTATATGAATAAGCCGTCGGCCTTCAATGCCCGCATGGCCGACAATTCCTATTTCGTCTACCTCGTGCACTACCCGCTCATCCTGGTGTTTCGCCTCTTACTTCTGACCTGGGATTTGCCCACCGGGGTCAAATTCGCCCTGGTTTTCGCTGCCGCGGGGTTTACCAGTTATTTGCTCAGCCAGTATATCATCCGTTTTTACGGGCGTCTGGCCGTGGCCGGTTTGGTCGGACTGCACGTGCTTTTTCTGGTGGTGGGTTTGCCGCGGACCTCCTATTCCCATTTGCTGCTCGACCGGCAGGCGCGATTGCACGAGGTGGTGCAGGAACGGCCCAGGCAGGTAGTGGAGGCAGCGCCGGATAGCCTGGATATATTTTCGTTTGGGAATTTCACGGAATTGCGGATGGCCTGGCAGGGCGATGCGCTCTACTACGCCTACGGCGACAGCAGTCTGCACGTACTGGGCGCTGAGGGCAGTTCGCGCCAACTGCCAACCGAGGCGGCTTGGGGTGCTCTGGCGCCCCTGCCGGCGGGGCAATTGGTCGCAATTGAGCCCGCTAGCGGGCGCATTGTGCGGCTGGACGGCCAGGGCCAGATAACAGCGACGTTGGTCGACAGCGGCCAGGGGTGGGGCAAGCCGGGAGCCCTGGCGGTCGATAGCGGTGGCGGGATTTATTTTGCCACTGCGACCGACAGCGGCGATGGTGGAGAAATCCAGTATCGCGGGGCTGACGGCAATATCCGTCCAGTTTGGACCGACGCGACTTTGCAGGCCCGCAATCTGGCGCTGGACCCGACAGGAGCGCGGCTCTTTTTCACTACGGCCGGGGATACGGCGGTATCGGCGTTGGACATCGGCGCCGATGGGGCACTGGGCCAACGGCGATTTTTCGCCGAATTATTCCGTGCCGACGGGCGCTACGGGGCCCGCGGGGTGGAGAAGACGGTCGATGCTGACGCCGGCGGTATGGTCGTGGATACAGCGGGACGGCTCTACGTGAGTTCACGTTTCGGTGTGCAGGTCTTTGCGGCTACGGGCGATTTGCTGGGGATTATCAATTTTCCCGTGCCCATCGGTTTTAGGCCCAAGCAACCGCGCAGTTGCGCGCTGGGCGGGCCCGACGGGTCCTTGCTGTACGTCGCCTGCAACGACGAGGTCTATGTCGTACCTCTACAGCTGGGAGCTGGCGAGGAGCAGCGAGATGATTATACCCGACCACGTGCATGGTAAGGCCCCCCGGGAACCTGCAAACGACGGGGTGTCCGGGTGGCAGGGATTCTGGGGCGGAAGTTAAGCGTCTATGGGCAAGCCCATGGATATGTATAACAGCCAACTACTCGTACAGTAACCACAACTTCGTGTTTCAGAATCTGTTGGGCGAAGCCCGCGGGGCCTCGGTCTGAAGCCTCACCCACCCACTCCCTCAGACATCGATCTGCGCAAATTCACCGGGGGACAGCATATTCTTCGCCGCTGCCTGGATCCAGGCAGCGGAGCGGGCCACATCCGAAACCCGCAGGTGCAGGATGTTGCCGGCAAACTGCGCCCCTCCCTCGTCCAGCTGGCCGACAGAGAGAGAGCCGCTGCCTCTAACCACCGGACCGTTGCCCGCCGCTTCCCCCACCAGCTCGCCATCGACGAACAGCTGCATGCTCTCGCCGTCGTATACGCCCGCGATGTGGTGGGGGTGTAATCCGACGGGCACGGAGCGGGCACTAGCGCTCACCGGTCCTCTCTCCGTATTGACGAGGAAGGCCGGCCCGGGGACCGCTCCGCAGAGGCCGCCATTGTGCCCGCAGTCCATGAACTTGAGCTGAAAACACGCCCCCTTCGCCGCGGTGTCGTAGCGCAGTACCTGACCGTGACTGACGATGGCCCCCTCCCCTTTCGTATCGTCCTCCCGCCAGGGCGCCAAATAGATGTAGCGCCCGTCGAAAGCTCCGCCGTTGAAGCCCCCGGGGTTGGGCGGGGCCGCCGCCGACCCGTCGGCGGCTTTCCAGGAGGCGGCATCACCAAAGCGCCCAAGGGTATCGTACCTCAGCAGCCGGGCGTGGAAACCCGTCCCGGGGTCGTCGCCCTCCCAGAAGGGTATGAAGTAGATGTAGCGTCCGTCGAAGACGGCGCCGTCGAACCCGCGGGTGTCCATAGCGGATGTTCCGCTCGCCTCGTATGCCTCCCAGCTGGCGGTGTCGCCAAATCCACCGTTGGTGTCGTAGCGGACGACGACACTATTGGCGTAGGGGACGAAGTACACATACTGCCCGTCGAAGACGGCGCCGACACACATACCCATCTCGAGGCCGGAGGTGTCGTGGGCATTCCACGCCTCCCAGCTGGCGGGCTCGGCGAACTCCGCCTGCGAGTCGTAACGCAGGACCGCGCCCCGGCTCTCCAGCGGCACGAAATAGACGAATCGGCCGTCGAAGACCGCCCCGTCGAAGCAGGTGCACGGCAGGCCGGAGGTGCCGGCCGCGTCGAAAGTGGCGTAACTGTCCCGATCGTGGAAGTCCGCCCGCGTATCGAACCTCAGCACCCTGTCCGAGGGACCTGTCTCCTGGTGATAGCCGGGCGCAAAATAGACGTAGCGGCCGTCGAAGGCCCCGCCCTGGAAGGAGATCTGTTCCCCCGCATCGAAGGCCGACCAGCTAGACGGCTCGCGGAAGTCCCCCTGAGTGTCGTGTCGCAACACCCGACTGTGGTGAGTGTCACCGTCTGTTCGCGGCACGTAATAGACGTAGCGACCGTCGAAGACGGCGCCGTAATACCCCCGGGTCGCCAGACCCGCCGTGCTCCCGGCGTCGTAACCTGCCCAGCTGCGGGAATCGTCGAATCCGCCGTGGGTGTCGTAGCGCAGCACCTTGCCGTGCCGACCTTCGCTGTTGCACTGAGGGGAGAAGTAGACATAGCGGCCAGCGCAGACAGCACCGAAAAAGCCGCGCGTTTCCAGATCGTCGGTGAGTCCCGCGTCGTAGGTGGCGAACCCGTTCATGACCTCGGCCAGCGGCCACTGGGCGGCTATTACCTGGAGGGCCTCGGTGCGGGGCTCGGCGGTGGTCACGACCCACCCCTCTACGGTCAGCCCCTTCGACGGAGCGAGTTCGAGCTCTCGGTGTGGGCGCCCCCTCCCCTCTCCCGCCACAACATGCGCGGTTTCATCTGACGGCATGGGCTGGTGGTAGAGATATCGGTGATGACCGTCGAAGACCTCGCCGAGGTCGCTGTCCCCACCGCTCCCGGAGCTCGTGAGCGAGAGGATCGTGTCCTCGCCGCTGGCCAGGAGTGGGATCCGAACCCAGGCGCGCAGCATGCCCGCGCCCGAGTCATATGAGTCTATCACGTGGGGAAGCTCAGCCCCGCTGGCATCCAGGAAGCGCAGTCCCTCACACGGATCGAGGGCCAGTCCCTCGGTCCGAAGCCGCTCCAGCTCTACCGAGTCGATCTGCACGTAAAGGGGAAACCCCGCCAGATCCTGCTGGACACTCCCGCGCGTCACCGTGAGCCTGATGGAACCGGCTTCCCCTGGCCTGGTGGAATCACCTCGCGCTGCCGACATTCCGTGTTTCCGCTTCCTTGATTTGCCAGTGATTCGCAGCTGCCTATACTGTGTTAGCCAATACTGAGACGAATTCCAGCTAGCGTCAACGGATTGCCATGACCCAATCTCTTCCCATCGAGGGGGTCGAGGCTGTCATCTTCGACATGGACGGCACCCTCGTCGACTCGGAAGCCCTCACCGATCGCGCCTTGGTCGAGCTGCTGGACGAACTCGGCGAGTGCGCCGAAGATCTCGATTGCCGCCAGTTTCACGGCATCACCTGGAAGTCGATCGACGCCGAGCTCAAAGAGCTGTTTCCACGCCTGGCGGCGCAAGACCTGGCCTCGGCTATCGAGGCGCGCTTCTACCACCTGTTCGCGACCGAGCCACCTCAGCTCATTGGCGGCGCCAGCGCCGCGTTCACTGAGTCATCCCGGCACTTTCCCACCGCCATCGCCACCGGAAGCACATCCGACGCCGTCGAGCACCTGTTGGATCGGGCACGGCTGCGCAGCTGCTGCACTACCTACACCAGCTGCGAGATGTACGAGCACTCCAAACCCGATCCGGAGTGCTTCCTGTTGACGGCTGAGAAGCTCGGCGTGGAAGCCGGGCGCTGCCTGGTTTTCGAGGACTCCGTGGTCGGACTTCAGGCAGCGAAGAACGCCGGCATGCGGACCGTCGCCATCACCGCCGCTGGCGGCCCCCCCGCTTCCGATGCCATCGCCCTCGCCGACCTGACGGTGGAAGACTATTCGCGATTGCCGATCGGTTTCTTCCGCCAAATAGCCCGCTGCCCGGGAGCTGAAAGAACGTAAACCCTGGCTCACGATCGGGTTCGCAGAGCAGAACGAGACCATCACCATGCGGCCCTCGGGCACAAAAAGAGGGAGCATCGGTGATGCTCCCTCTTTCTCTCTTACTCATTACGGCTAGTGATCTGCCCGCCATACCTCGAGGGGATGCCGCCGCTCACACATGGGCAAGTCGATCCGCCTCCCCCCCTCTCGGTGGGATTGGTACAGTCCCAGAACCATCTCGAACGCCCAGCGACCCTCCACCCCGCTCCCGGGTGGGTCCGTGCCATCCTCCGCCGCCCCCGCAAGGCTCCGATACATGGATGCAATCGGACTCTCCTTCACATCTTCCCCCAGACTCACTGCCTGCCAGTCCCCGTAGTCTGACGGTCGTCCCTCCATGGGTCGCGGCAGGTGCCAGAGGCCCTGCTGTAGGTCACCGGCAGCCCGAATCGCCAGCTGTCCCTCCGAGCCCAGCACGTCCACACCGTAGTTGTGGTTGTCTCTGGACTGGTACCCGAGGAAGTGGATCTCACCCAGAACTCCATTCGCAAAGCCGTAGTGTCCCATGGCGACACTCCCAGCCACGAGCCCCGAATCCCTGTCCCTGGGCGACATCTCCTTGGCCTCCATGATGTCTCCCAGCTCTACCGGCCTTCCCCCCTCGTACACGGTTCCGGAGCACCACTCGGGAACACCCCCGAAGCAGAGCATCATGTCGGTCACGTGGGTGCCCATCTCGGTGAATTCATTGCCGCTCTTCCTGCCGCACTTATTCCGGCCTCTGACCAGCACCAGATGGCCGATGACTCCATCCTCTACCATCTGTCTTCCCCTGACGATGCCGGAGTTCAGGTGGTTCTGCTGATTTATGGCGAGCTTGGCGCCGCTGGCCGCCGCCGCCTCCACCATCTCGTCCGCTTCGGCCAAGTCGATAGCGATCGGCTTCTCGCACAAAACGGAGATCTCCCGATTCAACGCGGCCACCGACGGAGCGCAATGGCCGCGCGTCTGTGTCGCCACGGTCACCAGATCCGGTTTCAGCGCGGAGTACATCTCGTCAAAGTCGGTGTAGCAAGCTGCAACCCCGTATTCTCCTGCCGCCCGCTGCAGATTCTCCTCGAGCACATCGCACACACCGATGGCCTCGAAGCCGTCCAGACCACGCAACACTTCCAAATGCTGGCGACCCATCCCGCCACACCCCACAAGTGCTACCCTTTTCGTCTCTGACATGATACTCCTCGTCACTCTCGTGGCAGATTCTGTGAACGGGCCGCTATAGCCACATCACCCGTCCGCCAGCGCCCTGGGCAGTATGCCGGTGCAAAATCGCGATAGATTCTGTTTCAAGGCGCTGATGCACCCATCGTGTAGGATCCCCGCCAAAGCGGCGGCAATCGCAGGTAGCGATTCTGTCCTCGAGGCGATTGATCCACCGATCACTTAGGATCCTCCGTCAGAGCGCCGGCAACCTCGCAAGAGCGTCTCCTGCACCAGCAGCTCGTGCTCCAGCGATCGGTCCGGTGCCCGCTCTCCCTGGATCGCTGCCATAAACGAGCGCAGCTCGAGAGCATACAGGTCCAGCCGTCCCAGCGCTTCGACCGATACTACCTGCTCCCCCTGCTCGAACCCCTCTCGCTTCTCATCCAGGCACAGGCGAATACTCACACCCGGCTCGAACGGCTCGGTGATTATAACGCTCCCCCTGGTCCCGTAGACCTCGAACCGACGCGCCATCGGTCGCGTTTCCATGGCGGCAATATCGATGGTGGCCATGGCATTCTCGAACTCGTACACGGCGAGCGTGTTGTCGCAGAACTTCGGCACGATACTGCTGTCGTTCCGCAGGAAGGGCGTCACCTTTTCCGGCCGCCCCAGGATCCAGACGACCTGGTCGAGCATGTGTCCCGCAAGGTCGTAGTGGATGCCTCCCGCATGGACGCTGATCCGCTCCCGGGCGGGTTCGTCGAGCCAGGTCGACATATGGGCGCGGATCGAGAACACCTGCCCCAGCATCCCTCCTCTGGCCCACTCCGAAACCCGCTTGAAAGCGGGGTGGTAGCGGAGCATGTATCCCATCTGGATCTGCAGACCGCTCTCCCGAGCCCTGGCGAACACCCGCTGGCCCTGCTCCCAGTCGTCGCCTGCTGGCTTGTCGTACCACACATGCTTGCCCGCCGCGACGACCTGTTCGGTCTGATCCAGACTCTCGTCGTTGGCTCCCTCCGAGGCGACGGCCGCGATGCTCCCGTCACCCAGCATCTCCTCGGCCTCGCTGTAGAATCGAACGCCGCGATACCCCCCCTCACTCCCCTCGCACGCCCGTCGCCTCTCCGGATTCGGTTCGTACACGCCAGCCACCTCTACTGACGGGTTGTCGAGCATCGCCCGCATCTTGCCACCGGCGTGTCCGTGAGACGTGCCGTACTGGGCCATTCTGACCTTACTCATGATACATTCGCAACTCCCTTCCACACGACATCTAAGATGCGGGGCTGCGCGCAGGCCTGAGGCGAGATATCCATAGCTCCCTCATTTATTCCACCCCCTATCGCGGGACCGTCTGTCGATCCAACACACACGCTCTCTCTTTCTCTCTCTCTTTCTCTCTCTCTCTCACTCACCTGCTGAATCCGGGTCGATCAGAATTTTCATGATCTCCGCCCCTGCCTCCATGTCGGCGAAAACCCCCTGTAGCTCGTGCAGCGGACGCGTCGCCGTGATGAGTTTTTCCAGTGAAAGCTGGCCGCTGGCGGCCAGCTGGATGGCGCGGTCGAAGTCCTGCGGCTCGTAAACCCGCACACCGCACAATCGCAGCTCACGCCAGAAGAAGCGGAACAGATCCAGCCTTGGGGCTTCGGCAAAAATGGCGACGACGACGATCCGTCCCCGCGTGCGTACCAGGTCGGTCATCACCGTCGCGCCCGCCTGCGTCCCCGAAACCTCGAAAACCACGTCCGCGCCGGCGCCGGCGGTGCGTGCCTCGACGCCCTTGACCAGATCTGTCTCCCGAGGGTTTACCACGTCCAGTCCCAGGTCCCGGGCGAACTGCACCCGGAAGGGGTTGACCTCCGATACAAGGACGCGAGCTCCCATCTCTCTCGCCACCAGCGAGACCACGCTGCCTATGGGCCCCCCGCCGATGACGACCACCTGCTCTCCCTCTGCCACTTCCCCCATCCTCACGTCGTGACAGGCCACCGCCAGGGGCTCTACGAGGGCCGCCTGTTCGAGCGAGAGATCGTCGGGAAGTCTGTGTAGTGTGTGGGCCGGCACCGTCCACGAGGACTGGAAGGCGCCCGGACTGTCGATGCCGATGAAGTTCAGGTTCTGGCAGATGTGACTGTGCCCCCTGAGGCAGGCGGGGCATTGGCCACAGGGCTCCAGAGGCCGAGCGACGACGCGATCTCCCACCGACCAGTCCTCTATTTCGGACCCGATCTCCTCGATCGTCCCGGACATCTCGTGCCCGATCACCTGGGGCATCTGGATCCGCGGGTCCATGTGGCCGGAGAAGATGTGCAGATCCGTGCCGCAGACGCCGCAGTAGGCGACGTGTATGCGGACCTCCCGCGCTCCCGGAGCGCGGGGCACGCACTCCCCTACTCGAATGCGCCGATCACCCTCGTAATACGCCGCCTTCATTATTGAAGATGCCAATCGGTGTCCTCCAGAGCCTCGTACACCACCCCTCCCTCTACCTGGGCCGGCATGCCTACACCGAGCAGATAGCACAGGGTGGGCGCAACGTCCACGGCGCGCACCTGACGCTGAAGCGCAACCCCCTCTTTCACCCCCGCGCCAGCCATAATAAAGGTGCAGTGCTGCCCCCCGATACCCAGCCGAGCCGTGGGCAGTTGCTTTCCGTGGGCCCCGTCGAACTCTGGACGCAGGGCGTAGACGACGTCGCCGACGAGGTCACCCCACAGGTTGACCATCTCCGCGTCTTCCCGCGTCAGCGCCAGGGCAAAGGGACACAGGCCGGTGCGCTCGTCCACGTACCCGTTCAGCGCCGCGATGATGTCCAGCTGGGTCTGGTGATAGTCGTCCGCTTCGACGATACCCCCTGGTTCGCGCCCCTTCAGGTTGATGAATATGTGGACGAGGCCGATGTCGACAGCCAGGGTTCGCGACCAGTCGATCTTCCTCCCCTCCGATTCACTGTACACGAGGAAACCCGATTCCTCCAGCACGTTGGCGACATTGACAACGCGGTGCTGGTTGGGCGTGCCGCCGTGATCAGACACTGCGAGGAAGACGGTGTCGTCGTCCTGGAGGGAGACGAGTCTGCCGATCATGCGGTCGATGGAGGCGAAGGTCCTGGCCAGCCCGTCGCGGCAGCGCTCGATCGTCTCAATCTCGGCACCGCTGACTTCATCGGCCTGAGACAGAAAGAAATGGCTGGCGTAATCGGAGGCGTGGGACTCGACGAAGAGGACGTCCCACGCCCGGGAGCCGCACAGGTACTCGGCCACCTCGGCGAGGCGATCGTGATGGAAGTCGAGCAGCTCGAAGTAGGTGTCGTCATCGATCACGCCGAGCGCGTCGCGGGCTGGATTTTGCAGGAAATTGCCCACGTTCGCGTGAATTTCACGGCCGGCGTCGGCGGGCTCGACGTACCCCTCCGCCGGCCAGATCTGGGGCATGAACAGCTCGAACTGGCTCAAGCCCGGATCGAGGGCAACCAGCTTTGCACGCCCGTACCCCTCCACCGGCGAGCCGTCGATGGTAAAGCTGTCCCGCCACCAGTCGCTCCACTGGCCCGGCGTCAGTTGAGCCACCTCCGTATTGACATCCCTGGCGTGGCAGATGATCAGGCGGTCGTAGCCCTCACCGGTGGTCGCGTAAATCAACCCATAGTAGATCTTTGGCGTACCCTCCCGACCCCGCAACATGTCCGGACGGCCTCTGGACAGCGGGCGCACCACCAACTCCACTTCGTATGGCGGCTTGTAGGAGGTGGGCGCATTCACCCACCCCTTCCCCTCAGCCAGGGCCAGCTGAACCGGGTCGGCGGTGCGGATATCCTGTAGAGCGCTCGGATCCAGGGTCTCCGGATCCCGCTGTCCCCCGATCGGCCGCGGCGCCCATTTGCCGGCCACAAACAAGTGGTAGCCGGCGATCTGGTGATGGTTCGAAACGCCCGGTCCCGTGCCCTCCACCTGTACCCCGGCAGTGACCGTAGGTGGCCAGGACATCTCCCACTTGACCAGAATAGGCTTCCGGCCCACACGCTCCAGCGTATTCCACAGATACTCCGATTTGGACAGGGCCGTGTTGATACCCCAGACCGTTTCATCCAGTCCCGCCCCCAGTTTGCGGATGTTGAAGTCCATTACCTCGTGCGTACCCGGCCACGATCCTGTAGAGGTAGCCGTCCACCCCGGAGGCGTGAGGGTTGGAAACACACCGATCATGGGCCTGTGCACGCCCTTCGCCATGAGCTTTGCCAGATTTGGCATGTGCCCCCACGCGATCATGTTTGACACCAGTTCCATGCTGGCGCCATCCATGCCCACCACTATACCACGCTTGGCTGGAGCATCGACCATCGCGATCAGTCCTTGTTGTGAATCGTGGTTGAAGCACTGGTGACGTCAGAATAAAGGCCTGGATCCACGCCCCCCTGTATCCCGTGGCGGCAATGTCCGCCATGACCGAGACGGTGTCAATCCGCTCGAGGGCGCGGGCTGAAGCCCCCTTGAGCGTCTTCACTCACTGGCGATGGGATTGCGATTGAGCGATAATACAACCGCAGGAAGCCCTTCGAAAATAATTGGAATTAGTCATTGTACAGTGAGCCCATACCGCTCGCCTGACGGTGGATCCTGCTCCAGCGACTTCGCGTGCATTTCACACGAGATCTGAACTCAATTGGGAAGTGCGCCCGCGGAGGTGAGCTTTCACAGGACTGATCGATTCCCCCATGAATGAAGCCGATCGCCGCTTTTTCGAGCAGCACGGCTATATCAACCTGGGCAAGGTACTGGGCGACGCTGAAGTAGAGCGCTGGGTGGGCGTCTTCGACCGGGATCGCGCTGAGACGGGATACTGCTGGAGGGCCTACGCCCATCACCAGACCATCAACTGCGACGGCCTGGTGACCTCACCTGAGCTCGACGAGCTCATACGGCATCCTCGCGTGCTGGATCCGATCGAGCAGCTCATGGGGAATGCGGTCTGTTTCTCCGAGATCTGCCTTCGTCACATGGCTCGGTACGAAGGCGAGCCGGCTCAAAGCTGGCACCGCGACCGGTCGCACTGGGCCGAACACCCCCTGCGCATGGGGTACATCCAGCTCATGCTCTATCTGTCCGACGTCGACCAGTCTACCCACTGTTTCTCGCTATCCCCCGAATCCATTCACGACCCGGAGCTGGATCGGGAAGAGCAGTTGGCGCGGGGTGGTGTCGCTGATCTGCACGGCGTCGCCGGAACGGCAGCCCTGTTCAACATCGCCGTCCTCCACACCGCCACGGTTCGCGTCACCGAGGCGGAGCGCAAGACCGTGCAGGTATACTACGGGCATCGGCACCGGCCGCACCTCAGCGACGATTCGGCGATCCCCGCTTCCCTGTGGCGGGACAGCGAAGACCCCGAGACCCGGGGTTTCTACGGCGTGCTGAATGACAGGACGCGCCGCTACTGCGCCGCCTTCGAGTAGTGCCCGAGCACACCATCTCGCCGGGGGGCTGGTGCGGCTACCAAAGCAATAGGGGACCCTCACGGGTCCCCTATTGGGGGGAACTTACCCGGGCGGGGAGAGTAGAGGACCCGCCCGCGTTATTCGAGAATCCGGTATGAGGCGTCAAACCGGAGTCCCGATCTCCTCATCTCGCGATGAGGAACCAATCGCCGATGGGCATCATCGGGGGATGTGCCTTCCCGGAAACTGGCTGGGGATGGTAGAACCCTACGGTGTGGGGGGGCTTGTGTCAAGGGAAAACGACAAAAAGGGCCGATAGGATCGCCTCTGTCCTACCGGCCCGACGCCGATTTGCACCCATTTGAACGCAACCGGTGACTGCCCAATACTACTTGGTTCCCGGTTTCTTGTCAAGAAAAAAACAGGCCTATATCTTGTTTTTTAAGCATTTGCACGAAGTTGTACCAAGGCCGAGGCCGGTTGTATGAACCCGCATTACCACATAGTAGATTGGGCAGCTGACCATCCGGGTCTGAGAGCCGGCTTCGATCTTCTGGCTGCCTGGATCGACTCTCAGATGGCCTATGGGGGATTGCCGGGTCTGTCTGCCGGGATCGTCTGCGACCAGGAGCTCATCTGGGCGCGCGGGTTCGGTCTCGCCCATCTTCAGGATGCCAGACCCGCTACCCCTTCGGCCATCTACCGGATTGCCTCGATCAGCAAGACCTTTACCAGCACGGCGATCATGCAGCTTAGAGACGCCGGCAAACTGCGACTCGATGATCCGGTGGTAGCGCACCTCCCCTGGTTTGCGATGGGCGGCAACTCCGCGGAGGCTCCGGCCATCACTCTACGCCATCTCATCACCCATACCTCCGGCCTGCCCAGAGAGGCGGCATTCCCCTACTGGCTCGACTTTCAGTTTCCCAGCCGAGAGCAGCTCATTGCGAGCCTTCCCGGACAGGAGACCACCTGCCCGCCGGAAACGCGATTCAAGTATTCCAATCTGGCTGTCGCCATCGCCGGTGAGGTCGTTTCCGCCGTCTCGGGGCAGACCTATGAGGAATATGTCCACAGCCGAATTCTGGACCCCCTGGGGATGGTCAGCACGAGCGTGTCGCTGCCCCACAGTCAGCGCCGGCGACTTGCCGCCGGGTATACCCGTCGCCTTCCCGGTGTAGAGCGTGAAATCACCCCCTTCACGGACTCGGACGCTATCGCCCCCGCCGCCAACCTCTCGTCCACGGTGGAGGATCTCGCCGGTTTCATCTCGCTGCAGTTCGGGGATGGCCCCGCCGGCGGCCGTCAGATTCTCAAGGGCAGCAGCCTGCGGGAAATGCACCGGCCGCATTGGGTCTTCCCTGACTGGTCCGGCGCTCGCGGCCTCGGCTTCGAGGTCTACCGGCATCCCGGGCGTACCCTGGTCGGTCACGGCGGACACGTGGCCGGGTATCGGACACAGATAGTTTTCAGCCCCGATGACCGCATCGGCGCCGTCGTCCTCACCAATGCCAGTGACGGGGACCCTATGAGCGTCACCAACTGGATCTTCCAACACGTGGCGCCGGTGATCGCAGAGGCGACGGCGTCGCCGCCGGAGATCGGCATTTTCCAGCCCCAGTGGGACTCCTATCTCGGCAAATACAGAAACCGCTGGTCCGACTCTCAAGTCCTTCGCCAGGGAGAGGAACTGGTCCTCATCGATCCCACAGCGGAGAATCCGGACGGATCCAGATACCGCCTGGTCCCCGTCGATGAGGGTCGATTCAGATTAGAGGGAACCGACGGATCGGGGCCGGTGGGGGAGCTCGCCGTCTTCGAACTGGGACCGGACGGACGGGTGGAACGCCTCAAGATCGGCGAGGGGGTGACCTTTCCAGTCCAAAGCTGGGTGCAGGTGACAGAAAGCTGATGCAGACCGAGACGCCTGTTCCCGAGGACGAACCTTCGCTCTACTACGTTGGCGATCCCATGTGCTCGTGGTGCTGGGGATTCGCCCCCGTTCTCGAAGCGGTGGAAACAGAGATCGCCGGGAGGATCGCCATCCGCCATGTCATGGGAGGACTGGCGCCGGACTCAGACGAGCCCATGCCGGAGGAGACCCGGCAGTATATTCGCCAGGCCTGGCAGGCCGTAGCTCAGGTCACGGGAGCGGAGTTCAACTGGGACTTCTGGGAGCTCTGTGAGCCGCGGCGATCGACCTACCCCGCCTGCCGCGCCGTGCTGGCCGCTGATCTGCAGGGGGCGGGGCCAGCCATGTATCGGGCGATTCAGCGCGCCTACTACCTGCAGGCTCGCAACCCGTCTGATCCTGACACCCTGGTGAGCCTTGCCGAGCAGAGCGGCCTGGATCGCGAGCGCTTCGCGCGAGATCTGGGCACGCCGGAGACCGAGCGGCGCCTGCAGATGGATTTCCAGTTGCGACGGAAACTCGGCGTTCGAGAGTTCCCCAGCCTCGTCATCGAATGCGGCGATTCGCGCGACGTGATCATGCGGGGATACGGTGACGCAGACTCGGTTCTGTCCGCCCTGCGCCCGGTCCTGCGCTAGCCTGGGCCCTGGCCGGAACGACAACGACCCGAGTCACTCTCGCCCAGGAGTCGAGGCGCCATCGCCCCTGAGGCGCCGCTGGACAGGTCGTAATCAGTTGCCCGGGGGATGGAGATCACGGCGCGCTGATCTCATTGTGGTCGAGGAT